>NZ_KV788212.1:235-43334 GCF_001807225.1 Corynebacterium sp. HMSC05E07 | reverse complement strand
CAAAATCAACGCACTCTAAAACCGGAAGGGTCTTTAAAGGTTAAAAATAACTACATTCAAAAACTGACCGCGGGAAAAATATTGTTTTTGCTTCGACAGCAATACTGCAAGCATACAAACGAAGGTAATGCCACCATAAACTGCGACATTCTACCAATCGGCTAGCCCCAGAATCCCTATGGCAATCGAAACGGCGAGAAAAGCAACTACGGCTGTTAGAGTGTTTCTCATGTTTAACCTGCACATAACTTTGCTTGAGGGGATTTGACGTTCGGCTAAATGGAAAAGCTTGAAGTAAAGTGTTACTGAAAATCCCTTACCTTACCTAGCGTAAAGATGTCTGGTTTTAAACGATGGAGTTGAAGATGATCCATACGTAAACGTTTAATTGAAAGGCTCTTACCCCCAATCAAATCCGAAAAAGGATGTTGGGAATACGGTTAGCCCCTGTTACCGCCCGGTGGTCGACCGAGCAATCGCCGTCAATCAGACGACAGATAGTCGATAGCCTACCGGGAACGGCTGCTGAGATTCAGGTTACGGTGGATGCTTCTAATTTGACAAGGGGACTTGCTTATCGCGAATGTCATTGTGGTTGACCCCATCACAGGCGAGAACTCTCATTTATGAGACATCGAGAATCCCGCAATTCCCATTCCACCAGCGAGAGTATTCCACATGCTGTAGGGTGCAGCTCATCTGAGAAACGGGATGTCAGGGTGATGTGTATCATAGCTTTTGTCCGCCTATCGATACAGAAAGGTTCTACCATGAATCGAGTCACGCTTCTGACAGTTGCGTCTCTACTCACTGCAGGTATTGCCCCCGCAGCTTCTGCCGAAACGGTTGAACAAGCAGAGAAAACTCTTGTTTGGTCTGAAGAGCAATTTGATAGGTCTCTTAAGGAGATCACTCCTGAAGAGAAGAAGCAGCTTGAGCTAATTAGTAACGTCGGTGAACATATTGATTACGACGATGAGGGTAACCTCAAGACCGATCTCAGCGATGATCAGCTCCGTAGTGATTATGGTTTCGAAGACAAAGATGTCAGTTTTTTCCACTCAGTGCTTGCTGAGGATGAAAGCATTGTTCAGCACAAGGAAAACGAGCCAAAAATTGTTACTACATATGATTACAAGCTCGGCCACATATCAAATAGCGATCTGAAGGTTGGGGCGGCTGCAGCTCTTACCGCAGCGGCAATGGAAGGGCCAGCTGCTCTCGAGGCGGCATTCTTTGCTTGGGGTGCTATAACAGGCGGGCCGATCGGAGCTGCTATCGCTGGCGCTGCCGGTATTCTTGGGGCAGCTTACTTTGTCGATCTTGCTCTTAAAATCACAGGGGCGGTCGCGCAGGGTAAAGGTATTACCTGGTACTCTAAGTGGGGATTTCCGCCAATTACCGCAAAGATTGAGGATGACTAATGCGGATGGATAAAGATCCAAAGTTTATTCGCTTTCCAGAATCTCTGTGGGCTTTTGTCACTATATTCCCCTCGGATATCATTGAGAATGATGGACTTGAGCACTTCTTCGATTCTGGATATTTGTGGCTCTATTCAATATTGGGATTAATCCTTTTTGGTATTTCCATGATCATGGGTAAAAAAGCGATATCTCCTTGGATGCATCGTGCGCGTTCCATTTTCCTCTTTGCTGCAACGATAGCTATTACAGCTTTCTTTCCTAGCCTAGTTGGGCGAATAGTCGTGGTCTTCCTAGCTATCTGCTACTTTTTCTGGCCCAATAACCATATAGTCTTTCGTCGAGCAGCGGCATGATCGGTGTTTTGAATGGAGCTAGCAGTCTATTAATCACTTGATAAAAAGTGATAGGATCTTGCTAAACTGTCTTCCAAAATTTGGCCACAGTACTCATGCGGGTACTGTGGCCAAATTGGTGCATCTATCAAAAAGGGTACATAAGGGTTAAGTAGCTCTTAACTATGGAGTTGTGACGCCTTGAGAGTGCCAGGAAGATTTGGATTCAGAATGAGTTCACGCTACGCACGCCAAGAAGCCCTCTGGGGAGCTAAGACTCAACAACGGCTTCACACTTCCACAGTCGCCGTCATTGGTGCTGGCGGCCTCGGCTCACCTGCCCTGCTCTACCTGGCAGGCGCGGGCGTGGGGCGCATCCTGCTTTTCGACGACGACCTCGTCTCCCTCTCCAACCTGCACCGCCAGGTCATCCACACCACGGCGACTGTGGGCCAGCCCAAAACCGAATCCGCCGCCGCGGCCTTGAGCGCCCTCAACCCGGAGTGCACCGTCGAGCAATTCTCGCGCCTGACACCCGATAACGCCCTGGCGCAGCTGCACGGCGCTGACCTCATCATCGACGGCACCGATAACTTCTACTCCCGCCATCTCGCCTCCTGGGCCGCCCATGAGCTGGGCATTCCGCACGTGTGGGCGTCCCTTCTGGGCTATGACGCGCAGCTCACCGTCTTCCACTCCGGCCACGGCCCGGTCTACGAGGACCTCTTCCCCACCGACCCGCAGGTGCCTTCGTGCTCACAGGCCGGCGTGATAGGCCCGGTCGTCGGTGTGGCCGGCTCCGCCCTAGCGGTGGAGGCTCTCAAGCTCCTCACGGGTATCGGCACCCCGCTCATCGGCACGCTGGGATACTACGATTCCCTCGCCGGGACCTGGGAATACATCCCCGTGCGCGCAAGCGGCGTCATCCCGGCGCGCCCGGCCAACCCCACCGACGTCCGCGACGTTCCAGAGGGCGCCACGCTCATCGACGTCCGCACCACCTCCGAACGCGCCACCTCCCGCATCCCCAGCTCGCAGCACTTCCCGCTCGATGACATCCTCGCCGGCCACAACCCGCCCATCGACCCCGAAGCTCTTGCAGTTCTCTATTGCGCGAGCGGCCTGCGCTCCTCCCAGGCAGTCGAGGCCCTGCGCGCTCGCGGCTTCAGCAACGTCTACTCGCTGCGCGGTGGCATCGATGCTTGGCAAGAACACATTTCCGAGCTCGAGGCCGAGGCCGACGCCGCCCACCGAGGCGATCTGGAGACCATTTCTCTTAAAGACCTAGAAGCAGAGCAGGGCGTGGTCGACTAGCTTTCGGCCCCAGGCTGAGAGGTTTTCTAGCCCCTCAGCCGGCGGCTCCGCCTTCTCGACATCACCCCGGCTACATGGTCCCTCTAGTTTGGTCCCCATACTCTGGTCCCTACTCACCGCAAAGGGACCTTTTACAGCCAGTTTCCTGCGCCCAGATGGTCCTTTTGCTCAGTGAAAGGACCAAAGTAAAGAGACCAATTTGAAGGGACCATCTTTGTCCCCCCTTCATCGACCAACCAGCTACCCCCTTTGTAAACTCACTGCCATGAGGATCCGCCAGTATTACGTCGCCACCGCTGTGGTGTGTGCTCTCACGCTGGTGTACATGCTGCTGCGCTGGGACTCGGTCCCCGATCCCATCCCGGTCCACTTCGATGGCTTGGGCAACCCGGACCGCTTCGAGCCCAAGTCTTTCTTCAACGCCACCGCTTTGGTGTGGATCGGCGTTGTATTCGCCATCGCGCTGCCGTTGTGCGTGCCGCCGATCTCGCTGGCGCGAAAGACAGTGCAGGTTCCGGCGGAGTCAGCGCTTCCTTTCTCCGAGGCCACCGCACAGCGCGCGGAGCTGCTCGCTGAAAAGACCGCCACGTTCATCGCCCAGACAGTGTTTGCCATGACGATCTGTTTAAGCCTTTCCGCCGTCGGTACCGTCGTGCCGGATATCCCCTTCTCGGGCTTTCTCCTCGTGACCGCGTGGGTAGGCTTCACCCTGTTCATCATGATTCAGGGCGTCCGATTGACGCTGACATCCGCGAAGGACGTGAAAGCCATACCCACCGACCAGGATGAACAGGTTCGCAACGAAGCACTCCGCCTTGCCGGTGGCATGGGAGTCTACAAAGAACCTAAAGACCCGATGTGCATGGCAGTCTTTTCCACAAATCCTTCGAAGCTGCAGATCAACACCGCGCACGAACCTGGTCGGCGCTACCTATGGCGCATGGGCATCGCTCTCGCCGCATCCATAGTATTCTGCGTGCTCATCGCCGTACTCTAGATGCATGGAGCACCTGTTTGAGCGCGCACACTCGATTCTTTCTGATGCCACCCACGTCGAGGTTTTCACCGGCGCGGGCATGAGCGCGGATAGCGGCATCGCCACGTACCGCGATGCGCAAACAGGGATCTGGGAGAACGTGGATCCGGTGGCGATGGCGTCGATAAGCGCGTGGCGCAGCGATCCTAAGCCGATGTTCGCCTGGTACCTGTGGCGCGCCCAGCTGGCGCAGCGGGCCGAACCCAACGCCGGGCACCGCGCAATTGCCGCCGCACGCGGCATGACGGTGACCACGCAAAATATCGATAACCTGCACGAGCGCGCCGGAAGCCAGGACGTGGTCCACCTGCACGGCTCCCTGTTCGCCTTCCGCTGCACCGAGTGCGATACGCCATATGACGAGGACATTGCGTTCCCAACAGAGCCAGTTGAAAGCATCACGCCACCCGAGTGCCCCGTGTGCGGCGGCCTCGTGCGCCCGGGCGTGGTGTGGTTCGGTGAGGCTTTGCCCAACGACGAATGGGCCGAGGCCGAGCGCCGCATGTCCACCGCGGACGCGCTGCTCATCGTGGGAACCTCCGGCGTGGTCTATCCCGCCGCCGGCCTGCCACAGATTGCCCATGCGCGCGGTATCCCCATCGTGGAAGTCACCCCGCAGCCCACGGACCTCTCGTCGCTTGCCGACGTCGTGGTCACGGCCACCGCAGCGGAGGCGCTGCCTCGCATTCTTGCCGGGCGAATCGATGGCATTGACAAGTAGCAGCTCTCTATCCCTCGGGTCTTGTTAAACAGAATGTACAAGATGTACATTTGCAGCATGGAAACGATGTCAGTGGCATCCAGCCAATTTCGCCAATCCCAAAGCCGAATCCTTGAAGAGGCACAGCACATTCCCGTCGCCATCACCAGTCGCGGAAGCCGTGTTCGCGCTTTTGTTGTCTCCCCTTCGTTTTTCGCCCGCGCAGTTGAAGCACTAGAAGATCGCGAAGATATCCAAGCCGCAGAGCTTGCCCGAGGAGAGTCCGCAGAAATCTCACACGAAGACCTTAAAAAAGAACTCGGACTCACCTAATCGCCATCTATGGCTAACTCCACCTATCGCATCACCTATAGGGCATCCGCAGCCAAGGAACTACGCAAGCTCGATAAACCGACGCAAAGGCGCCTACTTGCGGCAATCGAAGGCTTAGCCGTTAACCCTCGCCCGGATGGAGTAAAGAAGCTAAAAGCCTCGAACGATCTGTATAGAATTCGAATCGGACACTATCGCGTGGTTTATGAAATCTTGGACGGAAAGCTCGTGGTGCTTGTCCTACGCGTTGCTCACCGACGAGACGTTTACCGGAAATAGGCAAAATTTCTCTCAGATAAACAAAACCGGTTCTACCCTGCCAGAAGGTGAATACTCCACTTGGATCGCAAGATAGTTCTTAAACATCCAGATCGGTGTCGTGCTCCTTAGCCTTTCCGTCCAGCGCTTGCTCATAAGACTCCAATAGCCGGCGAGCATTGACTGGGGAGCCGAAAAGATAATCAGTCTCTACCCACGCCGAATAGTTGTCTTCTGACATCACGAAACCGCCTTCCTTACCACAACCATTATTCCCCCCGAGAGGAAATGAATCCATGCTCTACCTTGTTCCAGGAGCCTTAGCCGGCATCATCTTTTATGCCATTCTCACAGCAGTGAGCTGGGCAATCGGGAAGGTTTGGCCGCAACGTCACCTTGGGGCACATGGCTGTTTGGCCATCCACTGCCTCGTCGCGATTGCATTCTCTATTTTTCTCGTTGTTGCTGGCGGCGGAGGAAATTCGGCCACGCACCTGCAGATTAGCGGGTTCCTGCTGGCTGGATGCATCCTGAGCTTCGTTACAGCCGCATGGGATAGGGAGCAAAGCCACTCCACATGACCCCCGAAAAAATTGGCGGAGGCGGCGGGATTTGAACCCGCGGTGAGTTTCCCCACGCTGGTTTTCAAGACCAGTGCATTCGGCCGCTCTGCCACGCCTCCTCGTCACGCGTCAGCATGCACCGCGCGCAACACGTTCAGAGTACTAGACCTCCCTGGGGAAGAGGAATTCACCCCAACCACTTACTGCAGTTCAACCCAAGGCATCCGAAAATCGGATGACATCTTTTGAAAGCCATTGAAAAAAACTCCCTGCATGGCAGACTCGGGAACATGCAGACAGTAGATACCCTCATCATCGGCGGTGGCGCGGCCGGCCTTCAAGCAGCCCTGGTCATGGTCCGCGCGCGCCGCAGCGTCCTCGTTGTTGATTCCTCTACCCCTCGCAACCGCTTTGCCCGTGAAATCCACGGTGTGATTGCCCTCGAAGGCACGCCACCACGTGAGTTCCAGGAGCGCGGCAAAGAGCAGCTGCGCAGCTACGGCGTGCAGATCGTGAAGGCCACCGTAGATTCTGTCACCGATAATGACCGCACGTTGACCGCAACATTGAGCAACGGGGACACCGTCGCGGCGCGCTCCATCATCGTTGCTAGTGGTGTCGACGACGTACACCCAGCCATCCCGGGCCTGGAGGAAAACTGGGGAAATACGGTCCTCCACTGCCCCTATTGCCACGGTTACGAGGTGGCGGACAAGCACCTCGGCGTTCTCTGCATCGGCGAATTCTCCCTGCAGCACGCGGCAATTCTGCGCCAGTGGTCTCAGAACATCACCTTCTTCACCAACGGCATGGAGCTCAACGAGCAACAGCGTTCACACCTCACCCGGCGAGGCATGGCGCTTGTCGACGGCCCCATCACCGCCTTCCACGACGGAAAAGTCCAGGTTGGAGACGACGACCATGCTGTTGATGCGCTGTTCTACATGCCTATCCCCCGCCCGCACGATGAGTTCCTCGCTGACCTCAACCTCGAGCGCCACAGTCCTCCGTCAGGGATGGGCGGAAGCCTCATCAAGGTGGGCCCCGCCGGCGCCACCAGCCACGCGCGCATCTGGGCCGTGGGCAACGTGGTAAACCCACCAGCACAGGTGGCGATGGCCATGGGAGAAGCGAACGCCGCCGCCATCGCGGTCAACGCTTTCCTCGTCGAGGATGATTGGATTTAAGTACGGTGGTGGCATGAAAGCCATCATTCAGACCAATCCGGAAGACCCAAGCTCGCTGGAGCTGGGGGACGCTGATAAGCCGCAGCACAAAGACGGCGAAGTGCTGGTCCAGGTCAGGGCCGCCGGCGTGAACCGCGCCGACCTGCTCCAAGCCCGTGGGCATTACCCGCCACCGCCGGGTGCTTCAGAAATTATCGGGCTGGAAGTCGCCGGCGAAGTCGTTGACGCAGGTGATACCGATATCACAGTTGGATCGAAGGTCGGCGCACTTCTGGCCGGCGGCGGCTATGCCGAGTACGTGGCCGTGCCCAAGGGCCAGCTTGTGCCCATCCCCACCGGCTACTCCTTTGCCGAGGCCGCCTCCGTCATCGAAGTGGCCTGCACCGTGTGGTCCAACATCGCCATGGAGGCCGGCCTCGCAGAAGGCCAGACCATCCTCATCCACGGCGGTGCGGGCGGCATCGGCACCTTCGCCATCCAGGTGGCCAAGCAGCTGGGCGCCACCGTTGCCGTGACCGCCGGATCCGATGAGAAGCTCGAGACGTGTAAGGAGCTCGGCGCGGATATCCTCATCAGCTACAACGAGCAGGACTTCGCCGAGGAACTAAAGAATCAGTGTGATGTCATTCTGGACATCATGGGCGCAAAGTACCTCAAGAAAAACCTCATCGCGCTGGCCAAGGGTGGACACATGGTTACCATCGGCATGCAGGGCGGCACGAAGGCTGAGCTCAACATGGGTATTCTGCTCAACAAGCGCCTGACCCTGCAGGGCACCACGCTGCGCTCCCGCTCGGTGGAGGACAAGGCCGCCATCGTGGCCGACACCATCACGAATGTCTGGCCCTGGCTGGAGGACGGCAGCGTGAAGCACCACCTCCACGGCACGTACCCGCTTGCCGACGCCGCCAAGGCCCACAAGGCCCTCGATTCCGGCAAGGTCACCGGCAAGCTCGTCCTTGAGGTCTAGAACGACCTCTTAGGCCAAAGACGCCACGACGCGAGTCAGGTGCTCGATGTCGTGGTAGGTGCTGAACGGGCTCAGGGAAACTGTCACGGCGCCGCCGATTTCCTCCACACCCATCTCCGTCAGCAGAGGTGTGTGCGGGGCCGTCGTGGTGACAAGGCCGTTGTCGAAGAGGCGGCGGTGAATGACCTCCGCCGGAACGTCGCGCACCGCGAAAGTGAGGCGTGGGATGCGGTCATCGGAGGCGTCGGCAGCCGCCTCGCCCGTCACGCCCAAAATGTGCACGGCCGGCAGAGTGCCCAGCAGGCTGTACAGATCCCCGGCAAGTTCCTCCATGTAGGAAGACAATGCCGTGAGAGAGCGCGTCAAACGCACGCGGCGTGAACCACGCTCACCGCCTGCCAGGGCCGCACAATGATCCGCCAGGGGGCCCACACCGCCGGCCAGGCCCGGAGACACCGGACCCACCACGATCTCATCGAGGCGGCGGAACATCGCCGTGTCGCGGAAGACCAGCGCGGCAATCTGGGGGCCGCCGAGCTTGCCGACGTCCACCCCTACAATGTCCGCACCAATCTCATCGAAGTCGAGGAGGCGGTAGGGGGCGACATCGGAGACGTCGACAAGCGTCCAAGCGCGCGAGCGTTCATGGACCGCATCGATGATCTCCTCCGTCGGCGTCACCGTGCCCAACAGTGCATGAGCGGCGGAGAATGCGACAAAACGCGTGGATCCATCAACGAGCTCAGCGTACTGGAAGGCAGGCAGCTCGCCTGTGCCGAGGTCCGGCTGTGCCCAGCGGATATCCGCGCTGAGGCGCTCAAAGGCGCCGGAGAGCTCCGGCGGATCGAAGCGGGACAGCACCACCGAGGACCGGCGGCGCAGCAGCGGACGCAAGGCCAACGCGAGCGACTGGTAAAGCACCGGCAGGGACGGCCCCAGCACAACACGCTCCGCCGTGGCACCCGTGAGATCCGCCACTGCCCGGCGCGCGGAGGCATACATGTCCGCCGCGTTGAGCTCACCCGGCGCGCGGTGCGCCGAGTGTGCGCCACCGCCATCCTCCTGCGGCTTCACCGTGGCGGAGGTGCGGAAGGACCGCGCCACGCCCGAGGCCACGCGCTCCGCAATTTGCGGTGAAGAGTGGGCATTGAGGTAGGTCCAGCCATCGGACAGACCAGTGTAGAGACCTCGCACACTGGCGACGTCATACTGTTCTGTCATGGTTAACCCTTCCTCCTCAAGCGGATGATCGCCTCCCTACTCTATACGTCTCACGTAAATCTTTCCTAACCCGTGATTTCCCCTGCTCGTCACCGTTTTCGCTGGTTACGGGCGTGTGTCTAGGTGTTTAGGTATCGTGCGCGCTAGGGTGAAGGGCGTGCAAGACAAGAAAAACCTGCGTGACGACGTCGCCCGCATGACCACCGCGCCTGCACCCGGCGAGGAGCCGGCCTCGCGGTCAATGACCATGTCGGCGGCTTTCGCCGACCTGCTGCAAGGCGCTCGCCAGCGCGAGCTGTGGTTCAAGCTGGGCATTCAGGACATCAAGCAGCGCTACCGGCGCTCGGTGCTGGGCCCGTTCTGGATTACCATCGCGACCGGCGTCATGGCCGCCGCTCTGGGCCTGCTGTATTCCATGCTCTTCCAGATTCCCGTGGCGGAGTTCCTGCCCCACGTCACCGTGGGCCTGATTATGTGGAACTTCATCTCCGGCGCAATCAAAGAGGGCTCGACGGTCTTCATTGATAATGAGGGCCTGATCAAGCAGCTGCCTGCCCCGTTGTCGGTCCACGTCTACCGCCTAGTGTGGCGCCAGACTTTGTTCTTGGGCCACAACCTCATCATTTGGTTGCTGCTCATCATTATCTTTCCTCGGCACCTGGGGTGGGAGTTCTTCCTGTGCATCCCGGCGCTGGCCTTGCTGCTGGTCAACGGCGTGTGGGTAGCCATGTTCTTCGGCATTATCGCCACCCGTTTCCGTGACGTTGCCCCGCTGCTGGAGGCTCTCACCCAGCTGCTCTTCTACGTCACGCCGATCGTATGGATGACCTCTACCTTGAAGGACCAGGGTGAGGCTGTTGCCAGCCGTGCGCGCATTGCGGAGCTCAACCCGCTGTATCACTACATGGAGATTGTCCGCGGCCCGCTCATCGGTGTGCATGTGCCGGCCTATCACTGGTTTATCGTCATTGGCTGCACCGTCGTCGGCCTGCTCATTGCCGGTTTGGCCATGCGTCAGTGGCGCTTCCGCGTCTCCTACTGGGTCTAGAAAGGATTGTCCATGGTTTCCATTGATACGTATAACGCTTGCGTGGACTTTCCCATCTTTGATGCCAAGTCCCGTTCGCTGAAGAAGGCAATGCTCTCCACCGCTGGTGGTTCCATTGGCAAGAATGACCAGAACGTGGTCATGGTGGAAGCACTTAAAGACATCAACCTCCACCTGCGCGAAGGTGACCGCGTGGGGCTCGTTGGTCACAACGGCGCTGGTAAGACGACCTTGCTGCGCCTGCTCTCCGGTATCTATGAGCCGACTCGCGGCGCGGCCGACGTCCGCGGGCGCGTCGCCCCCGTCTTCGACTTGGGCGTGGGCATGGACCCGGAGGTCTCCGGCTACGACAACATCATCATCCGCGGCCTCTTCTTGGGCCAGACCATCAAGCAGATGAAGGCCAAGATGGATGAGATCGCGGAATTTTCTGAGCTGGGTGATTACCTCTCCATGCCGCTGCGCACCTACTCCACCGGTATGCGCGTGCGCCTAGCGCTGGGCGTGGTGACCTCCATTGAGCCGGAGATCCTGCTTCTCGACGAAGGCATTGGCGCCGTCGACGCCGCCTTCATGGCCAAGGCCCGCGTGCGGCTCCAAGACCTGGTGAAGCGCTCCGGCATCCTGGTCTTTGCCTCCCACTCCAATGACTTCCTGGCCCAACTGTGCGATACCGCCCTGTGGATCGACCACGGCCAGATCCGCTCGGTGGGCGAGGTCTCTGACGTCGTGGGCGAATACGAGGGCCCCGAGGTTGGCGAGTACGTGCGCGACCTGCGTCGGCGCTTCGACAACGAGGAGAACACCTAAGTTTCCGTGAAAACAGGCAACTATTCACTTGTTTTCACGAAATCCTCGCTGTTCCTACTGCCCTAGCTGCCAATCTTGCCGGCCCTCAGCGAATGGCTGACCAAACTTTCGTCACTTAGGGCACCTCACCCCGAGCATCGCACCCAGCTCCTCGGTCATGCCACTGACAGTCACTTCCGGCCCCGGATGGTAATCCTCTTTGCGCAGCACTGCCTTGTTGCCTTCGATGGAGTAGTGCAGCTTGCGCGAAACAGCTTGAGACGCCTCATTGCCAGGGTCCCACTCGGAGCGCAGCTGGCGCGCGCCCAAGTACTCAAAGCAGAAGACCGCAGCCGCATGGCGAATCTTCGTGCCAATGCCGCGTCCTTGGAAGCGGCGGTAGATCCACGACCCGGTTTCGACCTCATGGTTGTCTGGGAAATTCTGAGCCCGCAGATCTACCGAACCAATGACCTCACCGTCGAGGTGGACACCGAAGTCCAGCGACCATTCTTCCGGGGACATCTGAGCACGGTGCGCCCACCGGAAGCTCGGATCAGGTTTCTCCTTCAGCCACGGGAAGGTGTACTCCGGTAGCGGCTCTCCAAAAATCTCAGCAGCCGTGACGCCATGGATGGCGGCGATGTCGCCATCACGCAACACCCGCAAAGTCAGGTCTCCTACTTGTAGGGAGAGCTTAAAAGGTGCCCACATGTCTTCGACGCTTTTCACAGTCATGGCAACATTGTATTGAGCTATGCGGGTGGCACAATGGAACGCATGACTGCCACCCTGTCCCCGGCCGGAACAACGGCCGCTGTGATCGTCACCCACCAGCGCGTAGAGCTGCTGCGCGCCTCGCTTGAGCAGGTGGTGAACCAAACGCACCCAGTGCAGTGGGTCATCGTGGTGGATAACGGTGCGGAGCACGCAGTAGAGGATCTGCTCCACGAACTGGCGGGCGAGCGCGCCGTCTACGTTCCTTCGGAAACCAATCTAGGCGGTGCGGGCGGCTTTGCGCTGGGCTTTCTGACTGCACTCGCCCTGGGCGCGGACGCGGTGTGGTGCGCGGACGATGACGGCCGCCCCGCCGACCACCACGTGTTGGAGGAGCTCTACCGCGTGGCTGAGAAGAACAACCTGCACGAGGTCTCCCCCGCCGTGTGCAACATCGATGAACCAGCCAAGCTCGCCTTCCCGCTGCGCCAGGGCCTGGTGTGGCGCCGCTACATGAGCGAGTTGGAGGGGGACTTTCTACCCGGAATCGCCTCCCTCTTCAACGGCGCGCTGATCTCCGCTGAGGCTATGGACATCATCGGTGTTCCGGACTACCGCCTGTTCATCCGCGGCGATGAAGTGGAATATCACCGCCGCCTGGTCAACTCGGGATTAAACTTCGGCACCGCCCTGACCACGAGCTACCTACACCCAGACGGTTCCGATGAGTTCAAGCCCATCCTCGGCGGAAAAATGCACACGCAGTACCCGGAAGGGGAATTCAAGCGTTTCTTCACCTACCGCAACCGCGGCTACCTGCTGTGGCAGCGCGGCATGCGCAAACTCTTACCACAGGAATTCGCGCGCTTCGGCTGGTTCTTCCTAGTGCAACAGCACGACGTCAAGGGTTTCCTCGAGTGGCTGCGCCTGCACAACCGCGGCCGCAAGGAAGATTTCCGCCGCCCCTAATCCGCCGCCCCCTCAACTGCGGAGCTAGTCCACCTGAAAGGACTTGCGTGTGCTGCGGAAAATAACCCAGCGTTGAACAAAGAAGTTAATGAGCGTGGCCGTACCCTGGGCAATAACAAAAGCCATGGCCAGCGCCCACGAGGACGGCCATTCCAGGTTGTGGTCAAAGAAGGGAAACGCCCAGCGATACAGAAGGATATTGATCGCATAAGTCATGGCGTAGGTAGCGATAACGGCCGCAAAGCGACGCTTCGACGCATTCGCGTTGAAGGTCCACCGCCGATTGAGCAGGTACGCCACCAAGGTGCCGGCCACAAAGCCCAAGGTGCGCGACGTTACCCCGCCGAAGAGGTCTAAGCCGATTTGAAAAAGCCACGTAATACCGACGTCAATGACCGCAGAGATTGCGCCCGTGATGGCGAACTTTGTTCCCTGCGCCTGCAGGGAGTTCGACCGGGAAAGGCGTTCGGCATGGTTGGGCATGTCAGGAATTTTACTTGTCCTTAAAAATGAACACGCGCTGAATAGCGAAGTTCGTTACCGTTGCCACACCCTGCGCAATGACGAAGGCAATGGTGTCCTTGAGGGCTCCCTCAAAGCCCATGCTGATGAGCGGAGCGTTGAGAACCCAATACAAGAAATTCTGAACCGCAAAGGTGGCGAGGTACAGCATGCCCACCGCGCCCGCGGTGCGACCGGACACGTGGGCACCGAAAGTCCAGCGGGCGTTAGCGATGTAGGCGGCGATCGTGCCGAAGACCCAGCCGATGGCCTTCGCCAACGAGCGATGCAGGCCCAGATAAGTAAGGAATAGGGTGAGACCATAATCAATGGCCGCGGTGAACACGCCGACGGATACGAAGCGCACGAGCTGCGTCTTCAGAGTGGAGTCACCGGTAGAGGTTGGTTTAGTCACGGCGCAATACTCTACCCGCGCACGAGAGCCCGGTAAATGTCTAGGCGATCAACCGGTGCGGCGGCATCGACACCATAGGCCCCCAAGGACGCCAAAACGTCGAGAGACGCGGTACATAATTCCCGGATGTCAGAGCCATGAAGCTCCTCGCCGTCATCATCCACCCAGCCCAATGCTGCCATAGAGGTCTCCACCACCGAATCAGTCAGTGCGCGCCCACCCATACAGGACAAGGCCAACGCCATGGACCAGAAAGCATCCTTACCCTCATTGGTGACCTCTCGCGGCAGGGTGCGCAACTGGTTGAGCGTGGCGCCATCGACGTTAATCCCACGGTGCAGGTCGAGTGCTTGAAGGAGCGGTACGAAGTCATAGAGCCGCGAACGCTCAATGAGCGCGCGGATGGGAGCGGCAACGAGGTCAAGGACCTCATCGATTGTTTCTTGGCCGGTAAGTTCCGCATTGACGGCAGTGAGATCGAACGGAGTCTGGAAAGAACCAGAACCGCCCACACAGAGGGCTTCTGGCGTGCCGCCATCGCGCGGATAGGTCTCGACCACAACAATCTCGAAATCCCACAAGCCCCACGCATAATCAATCTGTTCACCCTCGCGGCGAAGAAACTCACGCACGGTATGGCTTGGATCAATGCGCTGGCCCCGAGCATCGTGATGTTCAAAGAAGTGCCAAGGGGAACTCTCTTCCGGCAATCCGAAACACACCTCGAGGATGCGGTGGAGCTCTTCCAGCGTCAGCGCATCGGAGAAACCAATCTGGCGGTGCACCTCGGCTTCCGCACGGACATTAGAGACTTGGCAGAGCAAGGTGCGAGCGGCGTCGCCACGATCGGCGCGGACCTGCGCCAGATCTGTGACCTTTGAGCTCATGGGCCCCACCATACGCACTTTTAGCTGTGGGCGGCGTGCTCGCGGGCCTCCAGCTCACTGAAAAGGAAGGTTAGAGCAGCACCAATGGCGCCCCACAGGGTCCACGGCTTGGACACACCGCGGCGGCGGGTGAAGCTCACGATGCCCTGTTGGATCTTGATGTTCAACCAGCCACCGAGTACCAGAATGGCAAAGGCTACGGGGATGGCCCACGCAGGGACGTCGGGAAGCTCCGGCTCTGGTCGGTCCTCGTGGCTTTCTGCATTAGTAATAGCCACCAGCGCGCCGAATCCGAGGAAAGACAAGATGTAGGCGCACACAAGCGCGGTCTTGTTCTTAATCCAATCCGGGAATGCCGTCATAATTCCTACTGCAGCGGCCTGGGTAATGCGGCCGGGCAGGGTGTCATCCAGCGCGTAGTTGTCAGTCTTGGGAGTAGTCATATCGCCCTACTGTAGGCGGGCGGTAGGCTACCGTGCATGTACTCCTCTAAAAAAGAGCACCTCACCCCAGCACAGCGCGCGGCTCACGACGACCGCGCCGAAGATGACAAGCGCCACGGCCACTTCCTGGCCACTGAACACACCGCGCTGCCTCTCGACGGTTTCATGACCAGGCTCATTGCTGAGGAACTGCCGATCCTCGATTCCGCTTCACGCGGCCGGGTGTACGAGATTCTTCGCGAATATGAGGGGCCCGAGATCACTACTCAGGAGGAGCTCCCGGACGAGATTCGGGACATCATGGATCTGCACTAGCCCATCACCACACCCCACACGATCAGACAGTACGCCTGTCCGGTTTGTTTTGTATGTGTACCTAATCTCACGTTTTCCCTCACGCCATCTGTCTCTCTTGCTATGTAGGGTGGAGAATCGACCCATCACATCGAGTCAAAAGAAGAAGAGATGGAACTGCATACTACTGAGAAGTCCCTCTACGGTTGGGGCCGCACTGCGCCGTCAACCGCCCACGTCCTGTCCACCCCGGACATCGACGTCATCAAGTCCGCCGTTGCCCAGGTTGCTGAGGACAACGCCGACAAGCCTTCCCACCTCCGTCGCGGTGTCATCGCCCGAGGCATGGGCCGCTCCTACGGTGACCCCGCTCAAAACGGCGGCGGCTTGGTCATCGACATGCAGGCCCTCAACAAGATCCACTCCATCGATCCGGAGTCGGGCATCGTTGACGTCGACGGCGGCGTCACCCTGGACCAGCTCATGAAGGCTGCCCTGCCGTACGGCCTGTGGGTACCGGTTCTGCCGGGCACCCGCCAGGTCACCATCGGTGGCGCCATTGGTCCGGACATTCACGGCAAGAACCACCACTCCGCCGGTTCCTTCGGTAACCACGTCACCTCTATGGAGCTGCTCGTTGCCGACGGTCGCGTCCTCCATCTGACCCCGGATGGATCAGATGAGGATCCAACAGGAGAACTCTTCTGGGCCACTGTTGGTGGCATGGGCCTGACCGGCATCATCCTGCGCGCGCAGATCAAGATGACCAAGACGGAGACCGCGTACTTCATCGCGGACACCGACCGCACGGATAACCTTGACGAGACCGTCGCGTTCCACTCTGACGGTTCGGAGCACAACTACACATACTCCTCCGCGTGGTTCGACGTCATCTCCCCGGAACCGAAGCTCGGACGCTCCACCATTTCCCGTGGCTCCTTGGCCACCCTGGCACAGCTCGAGGAGCTGGCCCCGAAGCTGGCCAAGGATCCGCTGAAGTTCAATGCTCCGCAACTCATGACCGTTCCGGACATCTTCCCGAACTTCACCATGAACAAGCTGTCTCTCATGGCCATTGGTGAGGCTTACTACCTCATGGGCTCTCCAGCCCGTAACCAAGTCAAGAACCTCACGCAGTTCTACCAGCCGCTGGATCTCATCGGCGAGTGGAACCGCGGCTACGGATCCAATGGCTTCCTGCAGTACCAGTTCGTCGTGCCGATGGACGCGGTCGAGCCTTTCAAGGACATCATCCGCGATATACAAAAGTCCGGCCACTACTCCGCGCTCAACGTGTTTAAGCTCTTCGGCCCGGGCAACAGGGCCCCGCTGTCCTACCCGATGCCGGGCTGGAACGTCTGCGTGGACTTCCCCATCAAGCCGGGCTTGGGCGCCTTCCTCGATGATCTGGACAAGCGCGTCATGGAGTTCGGCGGCCGCCTCTACCTGGCTAAGGAGTCCCGCACCTCGGCGGAAAACTTCCACACGATGTACCCAGGCCTGGAAGGTTGGCTCAAGACCCGCAACGACATCGACCCGACCGGTGTCTTCGCCTCCGACATGTCCCGCCGCCTCGAGCTGCACTAGAAAGGAATCACCTCATGCTGAATGCAGTAGGCCAAGCACAACACATCCTCCTTCTCGGTGGCACCTCCGAGATCGGCCTGGGCATCGTCGAGGAATTCCTCGATCGCGGCCCCGCCAAGGTCACCCTCGCTGCTCGCCCGGACTCCCCGCGCATCGCGCAGGCACAGGCCACCCTGGAATCCCGCGGTGCTGACGTTGAGGTCATCGATTTTGACGCTACGGACTTCGAGGCCCACCCGGGCGTCATCAAGCGCGCGTTTGAGCGTGGTGACGTCGACATCGCCATCGTCGCCTTCGGCACCTTGGGCGACCAGGAAGAACTGTGGCAGGACCAGGCCAAGGCCGTGGCTTCTGCGCAGACCAACTACACCGCACCGGTGTCCCTCGGCGTGCTCCTGGGGCAGAAGTTCAAGGAGCAGGGCCACGGCACCATCGTGGCGCTGTCCTCCGTCGCGGGCATGCGCGTGCGTCGCTCCAACTTTGTCTACGGTGCCTCCAAGGCTGGTGTCGATGGCTTCTTCATCAATCTCGGTGAGGCCCTGCGCGGTTCCGGCGCTAAGGTGCTTGTAGTCCGCCCAGGCCAAGTCCGCACGAAGATGTCGGCGGATGCCGGCGAAGCTCCGCTGACCGTCAACGTCTCTGACGTGGCCAAGGCCACCGTCAAGGCCGTTCTGGACGGTAAGCAATCCATCTACGTGCACCCGCTCTTCGAGTACGTGTCCTTGGGCTTCAAGTTCATCCCACAGGCGATCTTCCGAAAGCTACCGTTCTAAAGTTCCTCTAAGTCCGTGGCGTGTGGGAGACTTGTAGCATGACTGAGTCCCCCGCCATGGAATATGACGTCGACCGTCTGTCACGTCGCGCCTGCCTCGTGGGCATCGTCGCCGCCGCTTTCGGCGGCGGCCTTGTCACCCTTCTCGGGTTCTTTGCCTTCAAGACGGTCTCTCTACCGGCGTTTAGCACGTCCATGGTCACTCGTGCGTTGAGCACGACGGGCACGGTGCTCACTGTCGGCCTCGTCGGAGCTCTGTGCGTGTGGTGGCTCTTCGATGAGCACAAAGATGCGGTCAACCAGCGCCCGCGCTGGCGCACCTGGCTCACCACTGCCGTGTGTTACCTCTCCCCCGCGCTCCTCACCCTGGCCACCATCGGCCTGCCACTATCAGCCTCGCGCCTCTGGCTCGACGGCGTCCAGGTGGACCAGGTGTTCCGCACCCAGTTCCTGACGCGACTGACGGAGACAAGCTCGTATGCGGACATGAACTACGAGGGCTTGCCCACCTTCTACCCCCTGGGTTGGTTCTGGATGGGCGGCCGCTTGGCCAACCTTCTCTCTATGCCCGGCTGGGAGGTGTATCAGCCATGGGCGCTGATCTCCCTGTCGGTGGCCGGCTGCATCTTGGTTCCGCTGTGGCAGCGCCTAGTCGCTTCTCTGCCCGTGGCCACCGCCATCGCGCTGACCACCACTGCAATCACGCTCACCATCGGTGCTGAGGAGCCCTACTCGGCGGTTATCGCCATGGGCGTTCCAGCCGTAGCCATCCTGTGCTCCCGCGCATATGACGGCTCCTGGCTTTCCACTCTTGCTATTGCCCTCTACCTGGGCATCTCCGCGTGTTTCTACACGCTGTACACGGGTGCTGTCGCGCTCACCATCGTCAGCCTCATCGCCCTCGTCGTCTGCGTCTCCGAGCGCACGTGGCAGCCCGTCGTGCACCTCGCTGCGATTGCCGCAGGCTCACTGGCCATCGCAGCCATTGCCTGGGCTCCCTACATCAACGGCGTCCTCCGTGCCTCCGCGCCCTTGGAATCCGCAGCGCAGCATTACCTTCCGGAGGAAGGCACCCAAATCCCAGCGCCATTCCTGTCGCTGTCCGTCATCGGACTGCTCAGCATCATCGGCCTGGTCTACCTCGTGCTGCGCATCGATGAGCCAGATCTCCGCGCACTGAGCACCGCGCTCGTAGGAACCTACCTGTGGACGGTGGCGTCCATGGTCATGACGCTGGCAGGTCACACGCTGCTGGGATTCCGCCTCGAAGTTATGGTGGTTGTCCTCTTCGCCACAGCCGGTATCCTCGCACTCGCGGACGTCCGCCTCATGGGCCTTCCCACGCTGTATCCGGAGCGCTTCACTGAAAGCATGAGCAAGCGCGTTACGGCGGCCTTTGCCCTCATCTTGGGCATTGGTGGCATTTACTACGCACAGCAGATTCCGGCCACCAACGAGACAGCGCTGGATCATGCCTACACCGACACCGACGGCTACGGCGAACGCGCTGACCGCTACACCAGTGATTCTGCTGCCAACTACGGCAAGATTCGCCAGTTTATCGATGCACAAGGTTACGAAGCCGCGGACACCGTGGTGCTCACGGATGAAAAACTCTTCATGGCGTACAACCCCTACTACGGGTTCAACGCATTCACCAGTCACTACGCCAACCCGCTCGGTGAGTTCAACACCCGCAACCTGCAGATTGAAGATTGGGCTAAGCGGTCCTGGGAGCAGAACCCAGAGGAATTTGCGAAGTCTCTCGATTCATCTCCGTGGCGTGGGCCGGATGTCCTCATTTTCCGCGGCGATCTGGAAGAGCCGGGCGATGGCTACAAGACGCACTTGGCGGAAGACATCTACCCGAACCAGCCCAACGTGCGCTACCGCGCCGTCTTCTTCAACCCAGATGTCTTTGAGAAGGGCTGGGAAACCACCCAGATCGGTCCCTTCGTTGTGGCGGCACGTTCCTAAGAGCGTTTCTCAATAAGGCGAGGCAGTGACGTAGACTGATCGCCGTGTCAGATAGGAAAACCTCAGCACCGCAGTCCCTGCGGCTCACCGCCATCATTGCCGGACTCATCGGCTTCCTGTGCTTTGTAGCCACGCCACTGCTGCCAGTCAATCAGACCCAGTCCTCCTTCGACTGGCCGCAGCAGGACTCCCTGCAGTCCATCAACGCACCGCTCATCTCAGTGGCGCCGGAGGAGATTGAAGCAGAGATCCCACTGGTGGCCGTCGACAAGCTGCGCGATGGCCAGGACCTGCTCTACGGCACCATCCCGCCGGAGTCGAAGAAGGCCTCCAACCGCGGCATGTTCGTCCGTGCCGGCGAGGATGGCTTGTCGGTGACCAGCCTCGATGAAGTAGTGTTCTCCCTTACCCCGGAGCAGGTGGCCAAGCTGCCTGACGACGCCTCCCTCCGCATCGATTCCACCGAAGAGGCCACCACTGTCTCACTGGGCACGTACTCGAAGACCTCCGAGGAGGACCTGCGCCCGCAGGTCACCGGTGTCTACACCGAGATCGATAACACTCCGGAGAACCTGCAGGCGCTGGACAGCGACCTGCGCATCCACGTGGAGGTCAACTCCCGCTTCACCTCGTCACCAACAGCACTGAAGCTCATCGCCATGTGGCTGGGCTTGGCCATGGTCGTGATCAGCCTTGTATGTCTGTGGCGCATCGACCGTCTCGACGGCAAGCGCTTCGGCTTTATGCCGGAGACGTGGACGCAGATTCGCCCGCTCGATGGCGTGGTGGCCGCAGTCCTGGGCTGGTGGTACATCTTCGGCTCCAACACGTCGGACGATGGCTTCATCCTCACCATGGGCCGCGTATCGGATCACGCGACCTATATGGCGAACTACTACCGCTGGTACGGCGTTCCTGAGGCACCGTTTGGCGCGCCCTACTATGACCTCGTCGCCTGGCTGGCGCAGCTGTCCAGCACATCTGTTGTTGTGCGCCTGCCATCGCTGATCTCCGCGCTCATCATTTGGTTTATCCTCTCGCGGGAGATGCTGCCGCGCTTTGGCGGTCGCGTCAATGACCGGCGCCTCGCGCACTGGACCGCGGCGTTAATGTTCCTGGCCTTCTGGCTGCCCTACAACAACGGCATTCGCCCCGAGCCCATCGTGGCGCTGGGCGTCATGGTGACCTGGGCTTCCTTTGAACGCGCGATTTCCACGCACCGCCTTCTGCCTGCTGCCGTGGGCACCATCGTGGCCAGCATTACCTTGGCGGCAGGCCCCACGGGCCTCACCGCTGTGGGAATCTTCCTGGTCTGCCTCCCGGCGCTCTTCCGCATCATGGGCGAGCGCGCCCCGCAGGTGGGCTGGCTAGCTCTCATTGCGCCTTTCCTCGCCAGCGGCACGGCCGTTATGGTGGCGGCCTTTGGTGACCAGACCCTGGCCAGCGTCCTCGAGTCCACACGCGTGCGCTCCCAGGTCGGCCCCTCCCTGCCGTGGTATTCCGAGTTCGTGCGCTACGCCACGCTCTTTGAGCCTTCCGTGGATGGTTCGCTCACGCGCCGCTTTGCCATGTTCACCATGATCTTCTGCTTGGCGCTCATCATCTACGCCTTCATCAAGAACCACCGCGTGGTCGGCGCGGAGGTCGGACCTACCCAGCGCCTGCTGGCCATCATGGCGCTCTCGGCTTTCTTCCTCATGTTTACCCCAACGAAGTGGACGCACCACTTCGGTATCTATGCAGGTATTGCCGGTGTCATCGCCGCGCTTGGCTCCGTGGTGCTCTCCCAGATCGCCCTGCGCTCGCCCCGTGCGCGCACCTTCTCCATCGCCGCGGTCATTTTCCTCATGGCTATCTCGTTGGGCGGCTGGAATGCCTGGTGGTACGTGTCCTCCTTCGGCATCCCGTGGTGGGACCGCACCGTCCAGTTCAAGGCTATTGAGGCCAATACCGTCGTCCTGGCCATCGGCATGGTGGTACTGGCGATTGGCCTGTACCAGTCACTCATCCACGATTACCGCAAGAACAAGGCCGAGGCCAACGGCACACTCGAAGACTTTGAGAAGGCGTCCGCGGCCAAGGTTTCGCGCTGGGCTGGTGCTATGTCAGCGCCGATCGCTATCGCCTGCGCCCTCATCGTGGCGTTCTCCTGCGCTTCCTTTGCCAAAGGCTATGTGGCCCAAGCAGATTCCTACTCGGTGGGCAAGGGCAACCTGGCGTCCCTGCGTGGAGACACCTGCTCACTGGCAGATTCCACCCTGGTGGAGACCAACACCAACGACGCCTTCCTCACGCCCGTCAAGGGAGAATTCAAGGATTCGCTCGTTGACAAGAAGGAAGACAACTACGGTTTCGGCCCCAACCTGATCAAGGAGGATATCGAGCCGGAGAACCTCAACTCGGCGTCGGTAGGCGCCATTGCGAACAGCACCGGGGATAGCGCCGCCACCTCCAATGAACAGAAGGAGGCCACCACCACCGGCACCGCCGAACACGAGGAGAAGGCCACCGAGGTCACCGATTCCTCCGCGGGTGGTGTGCGTGGTACCCGCGGCGTGAATGGTTCGGAGATGCACCTGCCCTTCAACTTGGACTACACGAAGGTCCCGGTCATGGGCTCCTATTCGGAATCCCAGCGCTCCACCGCCACCATCACGACACAGTGGTACAACCTGCCGGAGGAGACCGAGGACACCCCCGTTCTGGCGGTGTCCGCCGCCGGCAAGATTTACCACCATGATGTCAACGGCGTGGAGCAGGAGGGCACCGAACTCACCTTGGAGTACGGCACGCTCAAGGATGGCACGGTGACGAACAAAGGTGAAGCCGAGCTTTCCGACGTCGGCGCAACCCCCAAGTGGCGCAACCTCCGCATCGCCCGCAAGGACCTTCCTGAGGAGGCCAACGTTGTGCGCCTCGTTGCGGTTGATGATTCCACCGACGAGGACGACTGGATGGCATTTACCCCGCCGCGCGTTCCGGAGCTGGCCTCTATCAACTCGCAGTTCGATGCCGAGACCCCGGCCCTGCTGGACTGGTCGGTGGCGCTGCAGTTCCCCTGCCAGCGCACCTTTGACCACTATGCGGGCGTGACGGAGATTCCGGAGTTCCGCATTCTTCCCGACGCCGCCGCGCAGACCTCCCTGACGGACTTCCAGTCCTTCTCCGGTGGCGGTGCGATGGCTACCGCGGAGGCTGTGAACTACTCCTACGAGATCCCGAGCTACCTCACCAACGATTGGGCGCGCGACTGGGGCTCGATTGAGAAATACGAGCTGCGCACCAATTCCCTGGGCGAGGCCCCAGCGGAGGCGGATATCGACCTCGAGGTCATCCAGCGCTCCGGGCTGTGGAAGAACTCAGAGATGAAAATTCGCCCCGAGTGGGAGCAGTAACTGACAATCTAGGCAGGTGAAGCGGCGGACTTCAAAAACTCCGCCGTCTCTGTAATGCGCTGGCGAGCTACCGCTGGGGTGGAGATGCGGTGCATCGACACGTACTCGGCTGTTTCCGCCCCGGGGATCTCCACGCGCTGAGCAATCTCGTCCTGCAGCGCGGTCTGCACAAGGATGCGCGAGTAAACACCGGGGAGCTTTTCCACGTCAATGGCGTAGTTATTGCGGATATCCTCCGGCAGCTTGGCTAGGGCGCCAAAGTCGGGGTAGGTGGCCAGGAGGGCGTCGGCAGGCACCAGCGCCGCAAGGGCCGCGCCGGAAGAATAACCCCACACCGTGACGTGCTCAGCGCCCTGGGCGCGGGCATAGTCGATGGCTTTCTGAACGGACTCGACCATCTGCGCCACGGTGTGCTCGGGCGCGAGCGGATAGTCCACATCAATGATGGTCGTGCCCGACAGCTGCGCCGCCGCGGCAACCTCAGGGCGCCACTGCATCTCCAGTGCCTGCCCATCACCGCGCCACCAGCCACCCGAATGCAGGGATACCGCCCAGCGGCTGCCGTCAGCATCGGACGGGGTAAAGACCGCGCCGACCTCAGACTCCGTGACCGTCACGCCCTCCGTGAAGGCAGTTCCGGGCAGCGAATGATCCACCGCAGAGCCCAGCACCATCATGGAGGCCTGCACGATGCGGTCCGGCAGCAGTGCGCAATAGCGATCCGCCTCCGGCGAGCCACCACCGGCCCACGGTGGGCGGAAGTCCGGCAACGGGTAGTGCACCTCCATGTAGGAGGAGAGCTGCTCCAGCTGCTGTTCCGGCGTTAGCTGGCGGTCTTGGCCGCCGATGGTCCACTCACTCATGGCCCCCAAGGGTACTACCAGATAGTGACGCGCTCCTCCGGCGCGATGCCGCCCTCCACATCGAAAGCCTCGTAGAACTCATCAATGTTGTCCGCAATAATGTTGCAGCGGAACTCCGCCGGGGAGTGCGGGTCGATGGCAAGGTACTGGGTCGCCATCTCTGGGCGGATAGCCGTGCGCCACACCCGCGCCCATGCCAGGAAGAAACGCTGCAGACCGGTGTACTCGTGCTCCGCCAGTTCCGGCTCGGCACCCTCGGCCTCGAAGGGTGCTACCTGGCCGTTGATGTCTAGGCCCTTATCTGCGCAGTAGTTCTTGTAGGCCACCACGGCGATGCCGAGTCCGCCCAGGTCACCGATGTTCTCTCCGAGGGTAAAGCTGCCGTTCACACCCGCGGAATCGGTGCCCTCAAGCACCTTCGGCACCTTTCCCTGATACTGATCCACGAGCTTGGCGGTGAGCTTCTCAAAAGCGGCGCGGTCCTCCTCGGTCCACCAGGAATTGAGGTTGCCCTGGCCGTCATACTGCGAGCCCTGATCGTCAAAGCCGTGGCCGATTTCATGGCCGATGACCGCGCCAATCGCGCCGAAGTTCTCCGCGGCATCTGCGTCCGGGTTATAAAACGGCGGGCGCAGGATAGCGGCCGGGAAAGTGATGTCATTGACCACCGGGTTATAGAAGGCGTTGACGGTTTGCGGGGTGGAGAACCACTCATCGCGATCAGCCGGCTTGCCAATCTTGGCCAGCTCATAGTCGTGGTTCCAGGCGCTACCTGCGCGCACATTCGCCACTAGGTCCGCGCCCTTCGGTGAGAACTTCAGGTCAGAGTAGTCACGCCACGTGTCGGGATAGCCAATCTTGGCCTTGAACTGAGAAAGCTTCTCCAACGCGCGCTCGCGCGTGGCCGGGGTCATCCACTCCAGTTGGGAGATGCGCTCGCGGTAGGCAGCCGTGAGGTAGTCCACGAGCTCATCCATCTCCGACTTCGAGGAGGGCGGGAAGTGCTTATCCACAAAAACCTTGCCAATTTCCTGGCCCACCATGTTCTCCGCCAAGCCCACAGCGCGCTTCCAGCGGTCACGCTGCTCCGTGGCGCCGGAGAGAGTCGTTCCATAGAACTCGAAGTTGTTCTTACCAATCTCCTCGGTGAGGTACGGTGCACGGGAGAGCAGGATGTGCCACGTGGCCCACAGCTGCCAATCCGCCATACGGCCGACGGTAAACAGGCCCTCGAGGTGCTCAAAGTAGGAGGGCATCATGGCCACCACGCGGTGCTCGGGCAGGCCCCCACCGTTCAGGATGGCACGGGTAATGCTCGGCAGCTTATCGACGTCCACCGGGTTGTACGTCTTCACCGCATCGCGGGCAGCCACCACATTCCAGTGCCCAGCCGCGATCTCTTTCTCCAGAGCCACGATGCGGGTTGCAGCTGCCTCCGCGCCGAGGCCGAAGAGGCGCGCTGGGTCAAGGAAGCCCAGCATGGCTTCCACATGCTTCTCGTAAGCGGCGAGGATCTCAGCGTGGGCCTCCTCGCGGTAGTAGGCCTCATCGGGCAGACCCAGGCCGGACTGAATAATGTATGCCACCGCCTCCTCGGAGCCGGAGTCCTTCTCCACCCAGAACGTCACCGGAGCGCCAATGCCCTCGCGCTCGAGTTTGCCCAGGTTGTGGGCCAGCTCTTCCGGGGTGGCGGCAACCAGCTTGTCTAGATCGGCGGCCAGCGGTGCGGTGCCAGCAGCGTTCACACCCTCGGTATCCATGTGGGAGGCATACAGGGTGCCGGGGCGTCCGGTGTCCTCCTTGACAATCTCGTGGACGAGCTCCTCGGCTTCGTCGCGCAGCGCGTGGAACGTGCCATCGACGGCGCGGTCATCGGGGATCACGTGGGACTCAATCCAGGGGCCATTAACAAATTGGTACAGATCCTTCATGCACTTCACTCTATGTCAGAAGCACGCGTTAATGTGGTGCCCATGACTTCCTATCGTTTCCCGCCGGCGAAGATGACAGGGCCCTTCTTCGCGGTGCTGGGCGCAACCGTCCTCGTCCTCGGTACGCCCGCAGTGCTGAGCCTGGCCCTGCCAGAACAGGAACCTGAGCTCGAAGACGTGGTGCTGGATGACCCCGACTGGCGCCAGCCCATCGACGGCCTCAAGTGCAGCGTCAACCATGATTCCATGGCCAACCAGGCGTGGGACTGTGGCGATACCTTGGTCGAGGCCTATGTGACCGAGGGCGTCGACGACGATGCTCTCGCCCTGCGCCGAGGGGTACGCGCCACATCCTTTGGACGCATGCCGGCGGAATCGGAGGTCACGGATCAGGACGGCATCCTTGTCCTTGGAACGTATGACGTCGTTCCGATCTACGCCTTCAGCGTCGCCAAAGGCGACCTCAACTATCAGATCATCTTCTCCGATGGTGAGCCCGCCGATCTCGCCGAA
This sequence comes from Corynebacterium sp. HMSC05E07, assembly GCF_001807225.1. Taxonomy (NCBI): domain Bacteria; kingdom Bacillati; phylum Actinomycetota; class Actinomycetes; order Mycobacteriales; family Corynebacteriaceae; genus Corynebacterium; species Corynebacterium sp. HMSC05E07. The sequence continues at coordinate 16,892 of NZ_KV788212.1, read as the reverse complement.
CAGTTTATGGAGGCCTTCCGATGAGCAAGATTTTCCGAGTCACCCTGTGGATCATCATTGGCCTGTGCTTGCCGTGGTCACTGCTCAACCTAGCCGTGACCTTCTTCGTCGCGCCGCTGCCAGGCCTAGTCAGCGTGCTTATCGGCGTGGGCTTCCTCGCACTGGGCCTTTTCCTGTGGAGCCGGAGTCCGATGTGGGCGCGGCCGGGGAAAGGGTGGGCGTCGGCAAGCGTGCTGTGGGGCGCCGGCGCCGCGGTATCTCTCGCGTTACTTACCGCCACACCACTTACCGATCTCAGCGTCGGCATCGGCTGGGAGGAGTCCATGATGTCCTGGGGCGGCGCCTATCCGGAGGAATTCGCCAAGGCCCTCGGCGTGGTTTTCGTCCTGCTGAGCTTCCGCCAGCTCAACCGCCCCTGGCACGGGTTTATCGTGGGCGCGCTCGTGGGCTGGGGCTTCGAAGTCTTAGAAAATACCCTCTACGCTTCCATGGGCGCCTTGATGCACCCCACCTCGGACTGGATTGGCATGCTGCAAATGTGGGGCCTGCGCCTCGTGGCAGGTCCGTGCCTGCACATGAGTTTTACGGCCATCGCCGGTTTCGGCATTGGCTGGGCTATCTATGCCGCCCATAAGCCCTGGTGGTGGCGCCTCGGCATCGGCGTGGGCGCGCTGTTCGTCTCCTTCTGTCTCCACTTCGCGTGGAACTACATGTGGGATGCGACCTGGCAGCTGATTGCGCAGTACATCCTGGTGGCACTCATCATGTACCCGTTGGTCATCTACCTTGGCATCCGCGCCCACCGCCTTGCCAAGGCCGATGACACCTATTCACACTCGCCGGGAGCAGTGAGCCTGCAGTGAATTAGTCGAACTGGCCCTGCACAATCGCCGCGACGGTGGCGGCGATCGTGGTAAGGGAGCGCAGGGGTTCCTTCAGGACTGTAGGGCGTCCCCCGGCGCGGCGCGGCTGGAGGGTGAAAATCACCCGGGCGAACATATATCAGGTTCGTATGATTAGCACACATGAGAGGAGCTCGGTACACGGCGCTTGAGCTCCTCGCAGGCTCGATCGCGCAGGTCCTGCGGCGTCGGCGCGGCTGGTGGCGCGGGCACCTGGGGTGCTGCGGGCAGGACCTCGACGGCCCCAAGGACATCCGCGGTGAGGTCGGCTGGGGAGCCATAGGTGTTCGCCGCCACGGTATAGCCCGGGCCAAAGGACGCGGTGGCATGCACCTGGCGGTCATCCGACCAGCCAAACTTCGTCCCCAGAATGCCGGGTATCTGCGCGGTGCCGAAATCTTGGCGGTAACCATCGGCCGCTGCGGGCGCTGCCGTGGCCATGCCCTTCATGATGGGAGCGGCAGCCGGATCCGTTGAAATAACACCCACGAAGCGCGCGAGATCCTCTGTTGACGTCGTGGTCAGACCCCAGTAGCCGTTGTGGTGGGTCTCTCCCAGGTGATACTCCGCGATGATGGACGGGATAGCCTGCGGATATTTCCGCTCCAGGTCACCCGCAGTGGCATCTTCGGAGAAGCGAATCATGTTCTCCACGCGGGCTTTGTCCTCCGGCGCACCGTATTTGAGCACCCACGTGCCCAGGTACAACTTCACCAGGCTCAAGGCTGGGCGTGACTCGTGGCTGTTGGGCGTGGAGACGACGTTGCCGTCGGCATAGCGCACGGTCATCTGGGTGCGCGGCGGAACCTTGTTTGGGTCAAAGGTCATCCCCTGGGCTGCTGGCGCAGCAGCGAGGGTGGCGGTGAGGGCGAGCGCGAAAGCTCCAGTTTTTGTCAACACACGTCACAGCCTAGTCCTCGCCACGGCGTTTACCCCATGTCCACAAGGAGTACTCCCCCAATAATCAGCGCCACGCCCAGTCCTTTGAGCCACGTAAACGGCTCGCGAAACAGCGCATAGGAGGCCAGCGCGGTGAGCGCGACGCCGGATGCGGTCCAGATGCCATAGGCCACGCCGAGCGGCATGCCCGCGCGCAGCGCGAGCGACAAGAAAGCATAAGAGGACACGTACGCCACCACGACCCACGCAATCCAGGCCTTGTGGCCGTGTACGGCAAGCATCCGCAAGCCCAATGTTCCGGCCACTTCAATCAGGATGGCAAGAGCAAGCCAGATCACGGCGTCACCTCCGTCAGCTCTGTCTTCGGCTCACGCCCGCCCATCTCCACGCAGGCCACGCCAGCGATGATGCAGGCCATGCCCACCAGCATGAGCGGTGTGAGCTGCTCGCCGAAGAAGAGCGCGGACAGCCCCGCGGTGAGGACCACGCCCGTGGCACCCCAGATGCCATAGGCCGCGCCCACATGCATGCCGCAGCGCAGCACCTGGTGCAGCGAAGAAAACGCCACGATATAGCCCACCACCACGACGCCGTAGACCACCGGGTGCTCCAGCGCTACTTTGAGACACAGCGTCGCGGTGACCTCGCTGAGGATGGCGACGGTGAGGAAAAACCAGGCGCGCATCACGTGTCCTTTCACTTATGGGGCATGCTTGCCGACGTCTCCCAGATCCCCCGCATCCAGCCCACACTCCGCCAGCACTACACGATTTCCGTTGTGTGGAATCCCCTCCGCATCCCAGTGGTCCTGGGCAGCAGAAGAGTGGGTACGGCCTGTGCTGTTGACCACGCGCCACCAGGGCAGGTCAGCTCCCTTCGACATCACCCAACCCACATAGCGAGCGCCCACGCCAGCCACCTTGGCAATTTCGCCGTAGGTGGAGACGTTGCCGGGCGGGATGCGGCGCACGACTGCCCGCACATCATCCACGCGCGTATCGGTGCTCATTTGTTGTTCTTTAGATCTCGATGGGTTCGTCGGGGGCGTCCTCGACCTCGCACAAGGTCAGCGTGGCACCCGTCGAATCGGCGATGAGGCACAGGCGGCCGAAGGGGGACTCATAAGGTTCACGGATAACCTCACCACCATTGTCCACGGTGGCCTTGGCTGCCTGGTCCACATCCCGCACTCCCAGGTAGGTCTGCCAGAAGCTGGGCAAACCCTCGGCCTTCCAGAACCCAGCAAAGGCAGCGCCTTCCTCCTCCGCGAGCGCGTAGTCCTCATCGCCGCGGATCTCCCAGTCAAAGAGCTCACCGTAGAAGTCAACAGCGGAACGGAGGTTCTCCGACACTGCCAGCTCGTGCCACACCGGGGTACCCGGCTCGCCGCCGGCCACGAAACGATCGAGCTCCGGCTGGACCAAACCGAACATGGCACCGCTGTTATCAAGCACGAGGGCAAGCGGCGCACCCAGCGCCAAGATCTTTCCACCGAGCTTCTCCACTCGGGCACAATCGGCCTCCAGATCGCGGGAGAGGAAGTACGTAGCCCACGTGTCCTGACCAGGAACAATCTCCGCGATGGGCAGGCCTTGCAGGCGGGCGATGCCCTCCTCAAACTCCCAGCCCAACACGGCCGAGTAGAACTTCTCCGAAGCCTTCACATCGGAGGACGCCAGAGTAATCCAGTAGGGCATTCCCACTTCTGCTTCAAAAGCTGGCATTAGAGGTTCCTCCACTTTTCCGGGTCGAAGTCATCGTCTGCCGTGGCTTCGTCAAAGTAGTCATCGTCGTCGTCCTCGGCGGCGACGCGAACGCAGGTGTCAGCGACACAGATGACGTCACCAAGCGCGAGCGTGGCTCCACGCTGCGTGACAACCTCACCGTTGACCGTAACCTCGCCCTGCTCGATGAGCTCCTTCGCCTCGCCGCCAGTGGCGACCAAGGAGGCCAGCTTGAGGAACTGGCCGAGCTTGATGGATTCTCCCCTAATTGAGACGTCTAGCATGCCGCCCAGCATACCCAGCCACCAGTGCGCTTAGAGAGCCAGGACCCCGCGAATGCCCTCAGCCAAAATGATCACACCAAGCAGCGCGAACACCACGCCACTGAAGATATCTACATTAGCTGAGTTCTTCGACATCCACTTCGACACCGCACGGGTGCACAGCGCGACGCCGACAAAAATCATGAGGCTTTCAACGATAAGCACGGAGCCCACCACGGCGTTGGCGCCGAATCCCATGCCGGGGTCAATAAAATTGGCAAAGATAGCGCCGAAGAAAATGACCACCTTGGGGTTAGAGAGATCACTGACCAAGCCCATGCGGTACGCGGTACCAAGTTTGATGATCCCGTCCGGGGTAAATCCGCGCGGCTGTGGGGCGCTCTTTTCGGTGCCCACCACAGTCGCCGGCGCCCGACGCTCCTTAATGCCACCGCTAATGGCAGAAAAAGCCATCCACAGCAGATAGCCACCACCAGCAACCTGCAGTGCTACGAGGGTGACAGGATGCGTCGAAATCAGCGCGGTCAACCCCGCCAGCGAGGCCACCGTCCACACCACCAAGCCCGTCGTACTGCCAATGGCTGCCCATACGGCAGCGCGCGTGGAACGCGCACCTAAACGAATTATCTGCACCACATCCGGTCCCGGCGAGGCCATCGCCGCGAACCACACACCCATCAAGGCCACTAGGGCGCTGAGAGCCACCTAACACCCCCACGTTCACATGCGTTGATATTTACGCACGTCAGTGTAGGAAGCATCTCACCTGCAGCGAAACAGATAATTTAACTTTGCGTGCGCGGCTTAATCGTCATGGTGTCAATGTTGACATGTTCCGGCAGGGAGGCCACCCAGCGCACAGCCTCGGCGATGTCCTCCGCGGTGAGATTAAGTTCGCCATCGTAGACGGCCTCCGCGCGCGCTTGGTCACCGCGGAAGCGGTTGAGGGAGAACTCCTCCGTGGCTACGCGTCCGGGGTCAAGCTCGGTAACGCGGACGCCATGCTCCTCAATGCGCAACGCACGAGAAATCACGCGCACGCCATGCTTCGCGGCGTTATATCCGGAGCCGCCTTCATAGACGTTCCAGCCGGCGACAGAGCCCATGTTGATAATGAGGCCACCCTCCAGCTTGGGCATGAGCGCCTGAATCATGCGCACGGTGCCGAGGACGTTCACCTCGTACATCCACTGCCAATCCTCGACGGTCGTCTCCACGAGGGGCTCTAGGCCCTTGGCGCCGCCGGCGTTGTTGACCAGTAGATCAACATGATCGAGGTGGGAGGCAAACTCCGCCACAGACTCGTCTGAGGTCACGTCCAGCGCATAGGCCTCGCCGCCGATGTCCTTGGCTAGGGCTTCAAGGCGATCCACGCGGCGCGCGCCGACGATGACATGCCAACCATCGGCAGCCAATGCTCTTGCCGACGCCTCCCCAATCCCCGACGATGCCCCTGTTACGACCGCGACGCGTGCTGTATCTGCCATGCGTTTTAGGATAGGGCTTCTTCCAGCTCGGCGCAGATGTTTGCCACGATCTCAGACTTGAAATCAGCCGGGGTGAACTCGCCCTCCGTCATATCGGTGGCGAGTGAGATGTCGAGCTGGGTGCGCAGCTGCGTCATGGAGAAATTCGCCATGACGAGGCGCCAGGCCTCCACCGCACGGATGCCACCACTGAAGCTGTAGCCTACGTAGGCAATGGGCTTGCCTACCCACTCGGCGCCCAGGGAATCAACCGCGTTCTTGAATGCGCCCGGCACGGAACGGTTGTACTCCGGGGTGACGAAGATATACGCGTCACAGGCATCAATCGCATCGGACCAGGCCTGGACCCTCTCATCGCCATACTTCTTGTTGGCCGCCATCGGAATGACCGACGTGGTGAGAACAGGGACATCGAAGGCCTTGAGATCGACGAGCTCATACTCCACGTCGCCGACGTTGCGGCCGTGGGCCAGGTCAGCGACCCACTGAGCAATAGCCTGCCCGGCGCGGTCCTCGCGGGTAGAGCCAAGGATGATGCCGATTTTTGCCATGTCAGTGAGCCTTTCCGCCCTCAAGGTGTGCCCCCACTAGGTAGTGGGCACGTCAACGTTTGTTCTGCCACGAGCGTACGCGGATATGTCGACGCAATCGACACGTCGCCGGGATATGTTTAAAATTTCGGAAAAAATCGACATATCCGCCCAACATGTCTATTCTTTTGCCATGGCAACCTACAGTCCAGAAATTCCCTACAACGAGCTTCCTCCCCTCCCGCCTGCGGACGTCGTGGAAACTGTCCCGGTGCTGAAGGCCATCATCGACGCCAAAGAAAAGCTCGCTGAACTGCGTACCGCGTGCCAACTCATCCCGAATCCGGAGATCATCACCTCCACGATCCCGCTGCGCGAGGCGCGCGCTTCCTCCGAGATCGAAAACATCGTCACCACTAACGACGAGCTCTTTCGTGCAGCGTGGCAGGTCGATACCGAGCCCTCCCCTGCCACGAAGGAGGCTCTCCGCTATAACTCCGCGTTACATGCAGGCTTGTCCTCGTTATCGCAGCGTCCTCTATCGGAAAAGACAGCGAAGATTGTCTGTAGCACGCTCTTAGATACCCAGGCCGAGGTGCGTTCCCTGCCTGGAACTTTCATCGGTAACCCCGTTACGCAGCAGCGGCTTTACACGCCTCCCGAAGGCAAGGAAATTATCGAAGGTCACCTCGCGGCATGGGAGGACTATATCTATTCCAGCCATAACGTGGATTCGCTAGTGAAAATGGCGCTCCTTCACTATCAATTCGAGGCAATCCATCCCTTCTACGATGGCAACGGACGCACCGGCCGTATCCTCAATGTCCTCCATCTCATCCAAGAGAAACTCCTTGAACTTCCAGTCTTGTATTTGTCCGGTTATATCGTCGGCAATAAGGCTGAGTACTATCGCTACCTCAATGCCGTGACGGCTGAGGGAGCGTGGGAGGACTGGCTCCTTTTCATGATCCATGGCGTGTACGCGGCGGCGGACGACGCTTCCTCGATGATCACCCAACTCCGTGCCATCCAGGAGAACACCGCACATGAAATACGCGCTGCGGGTGTCATTAGCCAGCCACACGAGATGGCTGAACTAATCCTCATCAAGCCTTACGTCCGCATCTCGGACGTGGTGGAGATGGGCGTCGTCAAGCGCCAAACCGCCAGCGCATGGTTAGCCCACTTGGTTGACCTGGGAATTTTGGAAGAGATTCAGCAGGGCCGCGGGAAAGTGTTCATTCACCGCGCCGCCCTTGACGTTCTCACCCGCGAGTAGGGCAAAACAATAGGATGGTGAGCATGACTCACCCTGATACCGGATCCTTTGAACGCATGGCCAGCGGGCAGTGTTTCATGCCAGGCGTTAATGAGGAGGTCCGCGCGGAGCACCAACGCGGCTTCCGCTTGGTCAAGGAGCTCAACGAGCTGCAGAACACCGACCATGAACGCGCGAAGGAGATCCTGCGCGCGCTGCTCTCGCCCGAGTCTGAAATTCCCGGCCTCCATGCACCGCTCAACCTGGAGTTTGGTCGCAACGTCACGGTGGGCCGCGGCGTGTTCATCAATTTTGGCGCCACCATCCTGGCCCAGGCACCGATCAGCCTGGGGGATCGCGTCATGATAGGGCCGAATTGCTCGCTCATTACCGTCGGCCACCCCGTGGATGACCACCGCCGGCGCGAGGAGGGCTGGGAGATTGCCAAGCCGATTAGCGTCGGGCGCAACACGTGGTTCGGCGCGAATGTCACGGTGCTGCCGGGTGTCACCATCGGTGAGGACTGCGTCGTGGGCGCGAATACGCTGGTGACCACGGATATTCCGGACAAGTCGCTGGTGCTGGGCTCCCCGGGGCGCGTGGTGCGGAAGCTCGAAGGCTAGAATTCCACTGTGTTTGACCTCGCCACCATTGGCCGCGGCCTGCCGGTCCTCGAAACCATCGATTCACTTCCTTCCGAGGGCCACGTCGTGGTCCAGGCCCCACCGGGCACGGGTAAGACCACCCTCGTCCCGCCGGCCTTGGCCAACCAGGTACACGGCACCGTGCTCGTCACCGCGCCGCGCCGCGTGGCGGTGCGTGCGGCGGCCAACCGCCTGCAGGAGCTTTCCGGCCAGCGCATTGGCTACGCGGTGCGAGGGGATTCCCGCAAAGGCCAGGACGTCGAGTTCGTCACGCCCGGCGTGCTGCTGCGCCGCCTCCTGCGTGATCCGGAGCTCGAGGGCGTTGCCGCCGTGGCTATCGACGAGGTCCACGAACGCCAGCTCGACACCGACCTCGTCCTCGGCATGTGTCTCGAGTTGTCGCAGCTGCGCGAGGACTTCCGCGTCATCGCCATGTCTGCGACTGTCGACGCCGCCCGTTTCTCCCAGCTCATGGGCGGTGCGCCCATCCACACCACGGAGGCTGTGACCTACCCGCTCGACATCACGTATGAACCCGTGCCCGGCCGGGCGGCGGGGGATAGAGAATTCTATCGAGGCGTGGCAGACATCGCGGCGAGGCAGCACGAGTCCACGCTCGTCTTCGTGCCGGGCGTGCGCGAGGTCAACCTCGTCTGCGAGGCGCTCGCCGGCCACAACGCTTATCCCCTGCACGGCCGTCAGACCACCCAAGAGCAGGACGCCGCGCTCTACACCACCGAGCGACGTATCGTCGTGGCCACCTCCATCGCGGAGTCCTCGCTCACCGTGCCGGGCGTGCGCACCGTCATCGATGCTGGTCTTTCGCGTGTGCCTAAGCGCGATGCGCAGCGCGGGATGAGTGGGTTGGTGACGGTGTCGACGTCGAAAAGCAGCGCGGATCAGCGCGCCGGCCGTGCCGGACGTGAGGCGCCCGGCACCGTCATCCGCTGCTACTCACAAGACGATTACCAGCACTTTTCCCCGCACGTCACCCCGGAGATCCTGTCGGCTGACCTCACGCAGGCAGCACTTTTTATGGACTGCTGGGGCGCGGGCCCGGACTTCCCCCTCCTGGATCCCCCTCCCGCCGCCGCGCTTGCCGACGCCCACCGCACCCTCTCCTCCCTCCACGCCACCGAAGAGCTGGCGCTGCTGCCGACGCACCCACGCTGGGGAGCCGCGCTTCTCCAGCACGGTGCTGGCGCGGCCAGCACGATTGCGCGCCTCGATGATTCCGATCCGAAGCGCCTCGCGCACCTCGTGCCCAACAAGGGTCCGGTGGACCCCGGCGTGGTCGTGGCCACGGCCTTCCCCGAGTTCGTGGCCAAACGTGTGGCGGACAAGGAGCACCTTCTGGCCAGCGGCACCCGCGCCCGGGTCCTTGATTCCGCTGACGCACGGGGGCTTCGCGGCCACGAGTGGCTCGCCGTCGCCGAGGTCTCGCTGTCCAATGCCGGCAACGCCATCATCCGCGCGGCCGAACCTATCACGGAACAAGACGCCCTCGATATCGTCGGCGTCACCGAGGAGACCCGCGCTTTCCTCGACGGCTCCAAGGTCCGCGGCGTGCGCGTGCGCGCAGCCGGCGCCATCGTGCTTTCTGAAACCCCGGTGAAGGTTTCCGGCGACGAAGCCGTGGCGGCCCTGCGCAACTCTGGCCAGGGTTTGAGCCTGTTCCACTTCAGCGAGAAGGCCCAGAACCTGCGCGATCGCCTGCGCCACCTGCGGGCGGCCTATGGTGAGCCGTGGCCGGACGTCGATAGTGACAGCGCCAGCCTAGAGTGGCTCGAACCGGAACTGCGCCAGCTGGCCGAAGGGCAGAAGCCCGACATGTACCCCGCCCTGCAGCGCCTTCTACCCTGGCCCGAAGCCAGCCACCTCGACGAGCTCGCCCCTGAGCGCCTGCCTGTGCCCTCGGGCCGCAACGCGCGCATCGACTGGTCCGGTGAGCGGCCCGTGGTGTCCATCAAACTGCAGGAATGCTTCGGCCTGGCGGAATCCCCCGAATACTGCGGCCACCGCGTGCAATTCCACCTGCTCTCCCCCGCCGGCCGTCCGCTCGCTGTCACCGATGACCTTGCCAGCTTCTGGGCCGGGCCCTATGCCGGCGTGCGCGCCGACATGCGTGGGCGCTACCCCAAGCACCCGTGGCCGGAGGACCCGTGGAACGCGGTGGCCACGGCGAAAACGAAGAACCGTCTCTAACCCCACTGCTGCCAGGACAGGTACACACTCATCACGACCACGAGCGTGAGCAGCGCGTAGCGGATGAGCTTCGCACCGCCGCCCAGTACCGTCCGCGCGCCCAGCTGGGCACCGATGATATTGGCCACCGCCAGCACGAGCGCCAGCGCCCACAACACGTGCCCACCCGCGATAAAAACCACCAGGGCGCCGACATTCGTACAGGTGTTGACCACCTTCGCCATCGCCGCGGAGGTGAGGAAGTTCTGAGAGAAGATGGCGGTAAACGCCATGATGAGGAACATGCCGGTGCCAGGGCCGAAGATGCCGTCATAGAAGGCGATGGCCGCCACGGCCCCGAGTGCTGCCCACGTGCGCCAGCCACCGCGCCGGCCTTCCCCGTTGCCGCTACCGAACTCGGGACGAAACGCCACGAAAATACCCACCGCCACCATAAGAACGATGATGAGCGGGCGCATGACGTCCTTGTCCATGAGCGCGGCTGCCACAGCACCCAGCCCGGAGCACACGAGCGCGGTGAGCCCCATTCGGATGAGTTCACCTTTCGGCGGGCGCACTTTCTTGACCAAGGTATAAGCCGCCGACGCCGTTCCCGACACCGCCGCCACCTTGTTTGTCGCCAGCGCCGTCGCCGGCGCAAGCTGGGGTGCCACCGCCATGATGAGCGGGATAAGCACGAGCCCGCCGCCGCCAATCACGGCGTCAACCCAGCCGGCCACGCCCGCGCCGATGGTGAGAATGGCCCAACCGCTCAATCCAAAGTCCATGGCCACTATTAAACTCGACGGCATGTCTATGCGTGCACGGTGGTTCATTGTTGCCCCGGGGTCTGCAGCCCTCGGGGCGCTGTTCAGCTACGTGCACGTCCCCGCGGCGTGGATCCTGGGCGCCATCGTGGTCTCCGGAGCCATGGCCCTGACCACGGGCACCGAGCTCACCGTCAATGACCGCTTCTACGCCATGGCCCGCGGTTTCATCGGAATGATGGCCGGCATTCCGCTGACCCTCGTGCCTGCCTCCACGCTCCTCGGCTTCGTGCCGGCGGCAGTGACAATGTCCCTCATCACCGTGCTCATCGGCGTCAGCGGTGGCGTTCTGCTGCACCGCGCCCAGCCGAAGGACATTTCCTGGGAGACCGGCATTTTATCGATGCTTCCGGGAGGGGCCTCGCTCATGCCAGCCCTGGCCAGTGAGCTCGGGGCGGACTATCGCTATGTCGCGCTGACCCAATACCTGCGCCTTTTGGCGGTGTCGGTGTCCCTGCCGCTGGTGGTCTCGCTTCTCGACGCCCCCGCTGGCCACGGTGTCGACATGAGCATCGAGGGCGAGGTCACCTGGTGGATTGTGCTGCTCACCATCGCCATCGCGATCCTCGGAGAGCGCCTGGGCAAGCTCGTCCGCCTGCCCGCTTCCGCGGTGTTGGGCCCGCTGATTCTGACCGTGCTTGTCTCCCAGATCCTGCCTGCCGGGCACACCTTGGAACCGCTTTTTGTGTTCAAGATTATGGCGTTCATGTCCATCGGCTGGGTCTGCGGCGGCGGGCTCTCCGTGCCGGCGCTGCGGTCCTTTGCCAAGCAGCTTCCCGCCACGATCCTCTTCATCGTCGTGGTCATCGGCGTCTGCGCGCTCACCGCGCTGCCGCTGACCGCGTGGCTGCACATCACCTACTTCGAGGCTTACCTCGCCACCTCGCCCGGCGCGCTGGAAACCGTCCTCGCTCTGTCCGCGGAGGGCGGCGCCGGCCCCGCCGTCGTGGCGGTGCAGATCATCCGGCTCATCATCGTCCTCGTCGTGGCCGGCTACCTGCCCCAAATCTTGGGTTTATTCCGCAAGCGCCGCTAGTGGAACTACCCACACCCCATCTTGGCGTTGGAAGGCCGGACCACTCGGAATCACCACGATGAGAGCGGACGGTGGCGAGGACACCTTCTTTGCCACTCTTAACAAATGTGCCGCCGCTGCATCGACCTCGTTGTGAGAAAGCTTTGCTTCAAATCCCACCCACGAACCGTCCCGGAGTTCCACTATCGCGTCAATCTCCTCGCGCCCCTTCATATCCCTCAAGTGGAATACTCCGCGTGCCCTTAATGCTTGCGCATAAACGCGCAGATCGTGCACTAGTTGCGCCTCAAAGAGAATCCCCAAGGTCTCTAAATCACCAAGCAGTTTTTCTGGCCCAACCGCCAACAATGCAGCTGCCAAACCAGGATCCGCGAGCTGACGCTTCGGCATTTGAACCATAGTCGTCTTAGATCGCGTCCTCGGCGACCACGCAGGTTGGTCTTCAACTAGGAACAGGCGTGTAGCAAAATCATGAATAACGTTGACAGTTTCTGCTGCCGGCATGGCGGCAGCACTGCTGAGTTCGCCAATGCGTTTGCGAATCGCTGCAGCGGTGGCCGGTTGGGCAACTAGCCCCGCATACGCGCGAAGAAAAGACTGGAAGCGGCGCGGATCGCGGCGCGGACCGCCAAGCTCTGGGTAATCGTGCTCGCTCATCTCCGTGATATAGGATTCCATCGCCTCTTGGGCATCTAGAGGATCAAGGCCGAAAAACTCCGGGAAGCCACCGGCAACAATCCAGCGGGCATAGTCTTCCACAGTGGCGTCTGTCCCAGCGGTAGGATCCTGACTGCCATTAATGATCGCGCCCAGTGATACGCGTTCAGCCAAATCTCCTCGCTCTGCCAAGCTCAACGTACGCAACTGGATCGAGCGAATACGCCCAGCCCCCGAATGCCGAGCGGCATCGTCCTCAGGCGTCGAAGAACCCGTGAGGAGGAACTGCCCCTTTTCCCGCGACTCATCGACCGCATGGCGCACTTCGTTCCACATTGCAGGAACAACCTGCCATTCATCGATTAGTCGCGGCCGTGAGCCTTGAATCCCCAAAGCCGGTTGCATGCGCGCAAGGTTTGCTTCTGGAGTGTCACGGTCAAGTTGGATGACAGACTTAGCAAACTGGCGCGCCGTCGAAGTTTTTCCGCTCGCACGAGGGCCTTTCAGGAAGAGAGCTCCGGCGACGCGAAGCCCTCTCTCGACTTCGGCATCAACGATTCGGGGAAGGTACATGCCGAGTAGTTTATCCAAAAGGTGGATAAATTACAGAGCCACTAGTGGATAAATCCAAGAGTCAGGTGTGGATAAATCCAAGAGTCTGGCAAATCTTAGTCCAAGATGGTCTCGCGCAGAATGGACATCGGCACCGAGCCCAACGCCAAGGCCTCCGAGTGGAAGTCACGGACCTCCATGCCCTGCTCCACGGCCGCATCGCGCGTCTGCTTCCACAGGCGCTGGCCCAGCGCATAGGACGGGGCCTGGCCCGGCCAGCCCAGGTAACGGGTGACCTCAAAGTTAAGGTTGGCGTCATCCATCGCGGTGTTCTCGCGCATGAAGGTTTTGACGTGGGACTTATCCCAGGTGCCGGAGGTGGTGCAGTCCGGCAGCGCCTTGCCCAAGTGAAGTCCGATGTCCACGACGACACGGGCGGCGCGGAAGCGTTGGGCGTCGAGAAGCCCCATGCGGAAGCCCGGGTCATCCATGTACCCCAGCTCCGCCATAAGATCCTCGGCGTACAGGGCCCAGCCCTCGCCGTGGCCGGAGTTCCACGTCACCGCGCGGCGCCACAAGTTCAGGTCCGGCTGCGTCAGCGCGGCACCAATCTGCAGGTGGTGGCCCGGCGCACCTTCGTGGTGGACGGTCGTGAGCTCCTGCCAGGTGTGGAAAAGCTCCTGACCAGCAGGAACCGACCACCACATGCGGCCCGGGCGGGAGAAATCATCCGACGGCGAGGTGTAGAAAATGCCGCCGGTCCCAGCCGGATCGATGCAGCACTCAATCTCGCACACCTCGTCCGGAATGTCGAAGGCGGTGCCGTTGAGGTCCTTGATCACACGGTCCGCCGTGGACTGCATCCACTCCACCAGCGCATCCGTGCCGTGGAGCTGGTAACGCTCCTCCTCGTTGAGCTTGCGCATCGCCGCACGGACCGTAACGTCAGCTCCATAGAGCTGACGGGCAATCTTCTCCTGCTCCGCCTTAATGGAGCGCACCTGGTCCAGGCCCCAGTCGTAGGCCTCATCGAGGTCCACGGCGTCACCGACAAACAGCTTGGAGAAGCGCTCGTAACGCTCGCGGCCCACCGCATCCTGCGACGGGGCCTTCGGCTGCAGCTCATTGGAGAGCCAGTCGGCGAACTCACCGAACGCTTGCTTAGCCTTGGTGACCTCTGCAGAGTCAGCGTCGAGGCCAAGGTCCTCGAGCATGGAGCCGGCGTCAGCAAGCCGCTCGCTCTGCACGAACACGTCGGAGATCTGGCGCTGCGGTGCCACCATGCCACGCGACGCCGCTTCAATCAGGGAGTCCTTGTACCCGTTAAGTGACGCCGGCACCTTCGACAGACGTGAACGCAACGCGTCGAGCTGCTCCGGAGTGTCATGCGGCATGAGCATGAGCGTGTCGCGGATAGTCTGCACCGGAGAGGCGATGTTGTTAAGGCAGCGGATGTCCTCACCGGCGTGGTGCAAGTCCATGTCCAAGCAGAGACGATCGCGCAAAACCTCGGCGGTGACGTAATCCACCTCGTCGAAGTCATCATCGTCATCAGACTCGTCGGTGGTGTCATCGAGGGCGTCGAGATCCGCCAGCATTTCACGGGTGCGATCCGCCACGGCGGAGTAGTACTCCGGCGAGAAATCCTCCAGCTCCCCATCGAAGCCGGGAATGCCCCACGCGGTGGCGTCGGTAGGCGTGAGCTGCGCGAGATCGTGAACGAAGTTATCGCACGACGCGTCCAACAGCGACGGCTGGCGCTCTGCGTTCTGGTCAAAACTCATAAGGGCGAAGTCTAACGAAGAACCTCCCCATTCGCCCAACCCAGCCGCGCCTTTTTACCAGGTTGTTAGCTAATTGTTGCCCCATTTGCTGCCGGGGTTGGTCCAGGAACCGAAAGCGTCCAGCACACCAACCGGCGTCGGCTCCACCACGAGGGCATCAAGGAAGCGCTGTTGAACGAAGCCCTCCTGCACCATCGCCGAATACATGTGCACGAAGGGCTGCCAAAAGCCCTGCACATCCACCAGGCCCACCGGACCGTCGATATTGCCCAGTTGCTGCATGGTGAGGACCTCCGTGAGCTCCTCTAACGTGCCCACGCCTCCCGGCAAGCACACGAACGCATCGGCGAGTTCCTCCATGCGGGTCTTGCGCTGCGCCATCGTGTCCACGACCTCGAGCTGCGTGATGTGCTGGTGAGATAACTCGACGTCAACGAGCTGCTGCGGGATGACCCCGATGACGTGTCCGCCCGCCGCCAGGCACGCGTCCGCGACGATGCCCATAAGCCCAACATCGCCGCCGCCGTAGACCAAGGTGAGGTCTCGGCGTGCGAGCTCCTCCCCAAGATCGTGAGCAGCCTGTGCATAAGCTTCCGAGTTTCCGGCGGCCGAACCGCAGTACACAGCAACAGATTTCATGACTTCAACCTTATCGCAGCCCCGCCCCTAGACCATGATGTCTACTGGAACCCAATTTCTATTAGACAATGCGGTCTGTTGAATTTATACTTGACGACATGATTAAGTCCGGCCCCGTGTTCACCCGCCCCCGTACCCCTGCGGCGAAGTGCCTCCACATCATTCGACTCAATCCTGTCGTGACCCGCAGTGAGCTGGTGGAAGCCACTGGGCTCTCCCAACCCACGATTACGCGCGCCACCGCTGCGCTGCTGGGCGCTGGGTTGATCCGTGAACGCACTGACCTCACTCAGTCCCGGGGGCGTGGGCGCCCGACCGTTCCGCTGGAGGTTGCGGATAATGACTGGATGCTGGGCGGCATCGCGGTGGGCACGGCATTTACGCGCATCGCTTTCTTCGACACCAAGGGCCGCACGCTCTGCGAGGAGGACGTGGCGACCCCGGTTTCCCGCCTCAGCGAGGGCGACATCATCGAGCACATCATCGCAGGCATGAACCGTCTGATGACTGGCGTGGACCGCCGGCTCGTGTCGGTCGGGGTGACCACGTCCGGTAGCGTCGACGAGTCTGGCCACGTCACCGCCCACAACCTGGGTTGGGACAGCATGGACATTACAAGCCGCGTGCAGTACCAGTTCGGCGTGCCGGTGGTGGTCTCCTCCGTCATCCCCGCCATCCTGGGCTCGGAGACGCAGTCCACGGAGATGGGCGCGGAAAAGCCTGTCATGGTGCTCTATGCGGATGACACGGTAGGTGCGGCGCTTACCGTCGGCGATGAGATTGCCCCGCTGGAGCTCACTGCCCCGGATTCCCTGGCCACCCAGGCCGTGCTCACCGCGGCAGGCGCAGAGTCCCTCCCGGACGCGGTGCAGGACCCAGATGCGCGTGCGCTTCTCGACGACCGCGCCCGCTCCCTCGGCACCATCGCCGCCTCCCTCGTGGCTGAGCATGCACCGGACACCCTCGTGGTGGCAGGAGGCGCATTCTCCGACGATCCGGCTGCCCCGAAGCTCTTCGCGTCTGCCGTGCGGCACAACACCGACCAAGCGGTAGAACTGCGTATGATTCCTTCGCCTTCAGAGATCGTGCGTGCGTGCACTCGTGCTGTGGCTTTGGATCCGCTGCTGCGCGTGCCGCTTGAGCTGGGCCGGGAGGCCAAAGCCGCCTAGAGTTCCTTTCTCCGGTTGCGGGGTTGCCTGGGGTGGTTTAGTGTTCTGGTTCATGGGGGATTTAGAGACCTATTTCTCCT
>NZ_KV788212.1:0-215 GCF_001807225.1 Corynebacterium sp. HMSC05E07 | reverse complement strand
CGGGAGGAGGAGAACAACACCTACGCGCACTCGGTGCGGCACCTGCTGATGCCGCCGAACTCGCACGCCTGCACCACGTCTGGTTTGGGGCTACCAAGTTCACTGGTAAGCAACGCACCGCCCGTCAGCGTGCGGTGGATAGTGGCCATGATGTGGCCACGCTAAGCCTTATCGAGTCCTATACTTCGAAACTCAAGAATCAGTTGGATGCCTGG
>NZ_KV788211.1:0-84586 GCF_001807225.1 Corynebacterium sp. HMSC05E07 | reverse complement strand
ATCCCGCCCTGGGCAGAACCAATCACCACCCAAGCCGCTTACCAGCAAGCAGCAGCACGAGCCGCGCCAGGCTAACTCCCCACAACAACACCGCCGACGCGGACGCCCCACGAGGCATCCGCGACGTTGGTGATCCCGCAGAACAATCCAGTCCTCTCATACGTATAAACCCCCGACCGTTTGATCGATCGGGGGTTGGTGAGACGTCGCCAAGCAGTGCTTAACGGTGGCTGCGGTACCAGCCAATCAGGGCATCGGTGGAACCGTCACCGGAAGCGGCCTCTTCCTTACCGGACACGGCTGGTGCGAGGTCGTTGGCCTGCTGCTTGCCCAGCTCCACTCCCCACTGGTCGAAGGAGTTGACGTCCCAGATAATGCCCTGGGTGAACACGATGTGCTCGTAGAGCGCGATGAGCGCGCCGAGGGTCTGCGGGGTCAGTTCCTCCGCCAGGATGGTGGTGGTGGGGCGGTTGCCTGGCATGACCTTGTGCGGCACGATGGCCTCATCAACGCCCTCCGCCGCAATTTCCTCAGCGGTCTTACCAAAGGCCAGAACCTTGGTCTGCGCGAAGAAGTTACCCATGAGCAGGTCATGCATCGAGCCGGTGCCGTCGGCGGTGGGGAAGTCCTCCTTCGGGCGGGCAAAGCCGATGAAGTCCGCCGGGATGAGGCGGGTACCTTGGTGCATCAGCTGGAAGAAGGCGTGCTGACCGTTGGTGCCCGGCTCGCCCCAGTAGATCTCACCGGTGCCGGTGGTCACGGCGGTGCCATCGCGACGCATGGACTTACCGTTGGACTCCATAGTCAGCTGCTGCAGGTAAGCCGGGAAGCGGCCGAGGTCCTCGGAGTAGGGAAGCACGGCGTGGGTCTGAGCGCCGAAGAAGTTGGAGTACCAGACACCGAGCAGGCCCATGAGTACTGGTACATTCTGCTCCAGCGGGGCGGTGCGGAAGTGCTCGTCCATGGCGTGGAAACCTTCGAGGAAGCGCATGAAGTCCAGTGGGCCGATGGTGCACATCAGCGACAAGCCGATGGCGGAGGAGACGGAGTAGCGCCCGCCTACCCAATTCCAGAAGCCGAACATGTTCTGGGTATCGATACCGAACTCTGCGACCTTCTCCGCATTGGTGGATACCGCTACGAAGTGCTTGGCCACGGCAGACTCATCGCCATCAAACTGCTCGATGAGCCAGCGGCGAGCGGCGTGAGCGTTGGCCAGAGTCTCCTGGGTGGTGAAGGTCTTGGAGGCCACGATGAAGAGGGTGGAGCCGGCATCGAGGCCGTCGAGGGTCGCGGCGAGATCCGCTGGGTCCACGTTGGAGACAAAATCGGCGCTAATACCCGCTACCTCGTAAGAACGCAGGGCCTTGGCAGCCATGGCTGGGCCCAAGTCGGAGCCGCCAATGCCAATGTTGACGACCTTCTTGATGGTGTGGCCGGTGTGCCCCAGCCAGGTGCCGGAGCGTAGGGCAGTGGCGAAATCACGCATGCGGCCGAGAACCTCGTGGACGTCGGCAGCCACGTCCTGGCCATCGACGCTCAGGTCCTTGTCCACTGGCAGTCGCAGCGCGGTGTGGAGGACGGCGCGGTCCTCGGTGTTGTTGAGGTGCTCGCCGGCGAACATGGCGTCGCGGCGGCCCTCGACGTCGGCTGCGCGGGCGAGGTCAACCAGCTTGGCCACGACGTCCTCATCGATGAGGTTCTTCGACAGATCCACGTGCAGTCCTGCGGCGTCGAAAGAGTAATCGGCGGCGCGGGAAGAAGAGTTGGCGAAGAGCTCACGAAGGTTGAGGTCCTTCTTCTCTTCAAAGAGCGAGGTGAGCGCGGCCCACTGCGGCTGTGCGGTGATGTCCATTGCAAAAGCCTTTCTGGCAGGTAGCAGACATGAAACTTACTGTTTCTACCGTAGTCCAGAACGCGCGACGCTGCCGGGGGAGTTAGATGTAGAGGGTAAGACCAAAATGCTGCATTGTGTTGCCGATTTCCATGGCGCCGGCTTTCTGGTTATCGGGCTCATCAACGACGTATGACATGACGCCCACGGCGTAGAGCTCGTTATCGATGACGGCGTAGACGGGGCCGCCGCTGTCTCCACGGTCGCTGTCGTTACCGAAGGCAAACAACCCCTGGTCAGCATCTCGCCCAATGTAGTTACCACAAGACACTCCTCGCGTGGACCCGGCGCGGCAGATGGTGGGGTGTGCTAGGTCGACTTCGTCAAGGCTCATCCAACCGATCAACGGTGCGTTGAGAGCCGGGGATGTGGATACCTTGGCTGCGGGATTAGAAACTTCGATCAAGCCGATATCGGCGGAGTTGATCTGTTCGGTGTTGGTGTTGCGTGCTTCGAGCACCATCTCACCAATCTTGACGCGGTTTCCGGCGGTGTCGTTGTAATAGAACGTATCGCCCTTATCGCCGCAGTGGCCTGCGGTGAGAATAAAGAGGCGTTGGCCGTCACCCGCAAAATGGCCTGCGGAACAGCGTCCGTCATTGTCGAGATTGTAGATTGCAACCCCCGGGGTTAGCACTCCTGCCGTCATGAAGTATTCGGCTGCTTCGGGCTGAGCTAGGTCAACGCGTGGTTCGGGGCGCTCGGCCTGGGGGATTTCGGTGGTATTATCCCACAAAGCGTCGCCATCGAGGACCTTGTCCGAGCCTTTCTCCGAAGCCTGCGTATCGGGGTGCTGCTCATTATCAGGGGCGCCGCCGCCCTCCAGTCCGGCGCCTGCACCCGGAAGGCTCAGCGTAGTCGTGGTAATCGTTGCGACCGTGGAAGAAGAGCTGCCACAGGCACTGAGCGCTACGGCGGAGGTGATCGCGATGAGAGAGGCCGCGAGGCGGGAGGGAAGGCGCATGCCGCGAGCTTAGCGCATGCTGAATGCCTCTGTTCTCAGTTGGAGAGCAGTCCGCGGCTGTCCACGGGGCACACCGAAAAGTTTGAGAGTGTGACGACACAGTTGACGAGGTGGCGGATCCCCACAGTGACCTTAAACGCAGGGCTGATTCTTAGGAATAGACCTTGAGCCCGAAGTGATTCATGATGTGGCCTAATTCCATAGCCATCGTAATCCGATTATCTGTGGTCAGAGAGCCGGAGTAGATACCCACGGGGTAGTACTGACCATCAATGAGCGCATAGACTGCTCCGCCGCTATCACCGAAGTAGCCGTCGTTTCCGAAGAAGAAGGCACCGATCTCTGGTTTCGCAGTGAGGTAATTGCCGCAGGAGTACCCGCGGGTAGCACCAATGCGACAGATAGTTGGCTTTATCCGATCGACTTGTTCGAGGGACAACCAACCATTGACCTTGCCATTGAGCGCTGGTGTCGCCGAGTACTCCGCGGCGGGGTTGGTGATCTGAATGAGGCCGATGTCAGGAGAAGAGATAAGACCGTCCCGGTTGGTGTTCTTGGTCTCTACGGTCATCTGACCGAATAACACTGGTTTCCCCGCGCGGTCACGGTAAAAGAAGCGGTGTCCGGGATTGCCGCAGTGCCCAGCGGTGACAACAAAAACGTTGTGCCCATCGCCCACAATATGACCTGCAGAGCATTTCTTCTGTTCGTCGTGGTTGTAGATTGCAGATCCAGGCTCGACGCGTCCAGCGTTGGTGAAGTACTGAGCAGCATTCCGGTCGGCGACATAAATCTCCGGCTGCAGGTTTCCTGGAAGCGAGATGCTGCCATCCCCTGTGGGAGCCAAGGCATCAGCGAGGCCACCTATATCAAGCTGCGATGACCCTGAGCTGAGCTGCGCCAAGCCCAACTGGGCCTGTGCTGCAGGAGCCCAGAGGCTCGCAGCGATGGCAGCTGCGGTGACTGTAGAGAGAATGCGAGAGAGAATTTTCATTGTTGAGCGGTCCTGTCCGGCGGGTCTAGCCCAGCTTGCCGCGACCTAATCGAAGCAAAGCGGAGGCAATGGAGGGGCCTTCCTCGCCTAGTTCATCGCGGAACTCATTGAGAATGGCGATCTCGCGGGTATGTACCAGGCGGGTGCCGCCAGAGCTCATGCGAGTCTTACCTATTGTGCGGGAAATATCTGTGCGGCGCTTGATGGCATCAAGGATGACGCGGTCGAGGCGGTTGATTTCCTCGCGGTAGCGCTGAATTTCGGCGTCGCTCAAGGGATCGTCCGTGCCGGAGGGCATGCGGATGTTCAGCCCGTTGTCCACGACATTGGGGTCGTGGTGCTCCGGGTTCACGCTTGCGGAGGAGGAATCAGCATGTGAAGAGCTCATGGCATCAGATTCTGCCACCCCGCCAAACAAAAAGGAATCGCTTCTGGTGGTTCCGTGGTTGGTGCAGGTGACATGTGGTTTACGGGGAATGTCCAGCGGGGCTAGTAGGTTGGAGAGCATTATGAACAACGAATCTCCTTTTAGCCCTCGTCCCTCCGCGCCACAGTCCTCTTCACCGTTTAGCCCTGCGCCGTCGGAGCCTGCCGCTGACGATGCCTTGTTTGGTCTGCCGGCGGAGCCACCAATGGAGCCGGAACCGGAACCAGAAGAGCCGGAAATGGGCGTTGATCCACTGCTGGAAGGACTTAACCCACAGCAGGCAGAGGCCGTAACCCACTCTGGCTCGCCGCTGCTTATTGTTGCCGGTGCAGGATCCGGCAAGACGGCAGTGTTGACGCGACGCATCGCCTTTCTTATGCGCTCGCGCGGGGTAGCTCCTTGGCAGATTCTCGCTATCACCTTTACCAACAAGGCAGCTGCAGAGATGAAGGAGCGCGTCGGCCAGCTCGTCGGCCCGGTGGCTGAGCGCATGTGGGTGTCTACGTTCCACTCCATTTGTGTACGCATCCTGCGCAACAATGCGCAGCTCGTGCCGGGGCTGAATACGAACTTCACCATTTATGACGGCGATGATGCGCGCCGGTTGCTCACCATGATTGCCAAAGACATGCAGCTGGACCTTAAGAAGTACTCTGCTCGCGTTCTGGCTAATCAAATTTCGAACCGCAAGAATGAACTTATCTCTCCAGAGGAGGCACGCGCTGAAGCGGAGAAGACGAAGAATCCCTTCGAACTCACTGTGGCGAAGGTATTCGAGGAGTATCAACGCCGCCTGCGCGCGGCGAATTCGGTGGACTTCGATGACCTCATTGGTGAGGTCGTGCGTATTTTTAACCAGCACCCGCAGGTGGTGGAGTTCTATCGTCGCCGCTTCAAGCATGTGCTTATCGACGAATACCAGGACACCAACCACGCGCAGTACGCTCTCGTCTCTGCTTTGGTAGGAAGGGGAGAGCTTCCCCATGATGCTCCTGAATTGTGTGTGGTGGGTGACTCGGATCAGTCCATTTATGCCTTCCGCGGAGCCACGATCCGTAATATCCAAGAATTCGAGCGTGATTACCCGCAAGCGCACACGATTCTTCTGGAGCAGAATTACCGCTCGACCCAGACCATCTTGAATGCAGCGAATGCTGTCATTGCCAAGAATGAGGGCCGCCGCAAGAAGAATCTGTGGACGGCACACGGCGAAGGCGAGCAGATTGTGGGCTACGTGGCGGATAACGAGCACGATGAAGCTCGCTATATCGCTTCTGAAATCGATTCCCTGGCTGATAAGGGCACGGCTTATTCCGATATCGCGATTATGTACCGCACCAATAATGCCTCCCGTGCGCTTGAGGACGTGTTCGTACGTTCCGGCATTCCCTACAAGGTGGTAGGCGGAACACGCTTCTATGAGCGCCGCGAGATTCGAGACCTCGTGGCTTATCTGCGCATTATGGATAATCCAGATGACACGGTGAGTTTGCGCCGCATCATTAATGTGCCGAAGCGCGCGATCGGTGATAAAGCCCAAGCGCAGATTGCTCTCCACGCGGAGAACTTGGGTGTCAGTTTTGGTGCTGCTCTGCGGGACGCTGCGGAAGGACAAGTCGCTGGGCTGGGAACACGCGCAGTTAATGCGGTGAGCAAATTTAACGAGATGATGGACGGCGTGCGTGAACAGCTGCCGGGCATGACCAATGAGGTCACCGGCCAGCCGGACCTAGGGGAGCTGCTGAATGCACTGCTTGATGCCACTGGCTACCGCGCCGAACTGGAAAACTCCAACGACCCTCAAGACGGCGCCCGTCTGGATAACCTCAACGAATTGGTGTCCGTGGCTCGTGAATTCAGCTCAGAGGCAGCCAACCAAATGGCCTTTATGGGGGCGGATGCGCAAGAGACTCCTGAGCTTGCGGAAGGAGAGGCCGCGCCGGGCTCGTTGCAAGCCTTCCTTGAAAAAGTCTCGCTCGTGGCAGACGCGGACCAGATTCCGGACCACGAATCCGGAGTCGTCACACTGATGACTCTGCACACTGCAAAGGGCCTGGAATTCCCGGTGGTCTTCCTCACCGGCTGGGAGGACGGCCAGTTCCCGCACATGCGCTCTTTAGGTGACCCGAAAGAGCTCAGTGAGGAACGCCGCCTTGCCTACGTGGGTATTACCCGCGCTCGAGAACAGCTCTACCTCACGCGCGCGATTCTTCGGTCGTCGTGGGGCAACCCGGTGACGAACCCGGCCAGTCGCTTCCTCGCCGAGGTCCCGGAGGACCTCATCGACTGGCGCCGTGAAGAACCAGACAGTTCGCTGTCCGGCGCGTGGGGTGGAGATGATTCCTACCAATACGGGCGTAGCTTCGGCTCTGAGAGCGGATTCTTCCGTTCCCGAGGCGGTGGCAGCCACGGCGGCTATGGCTCGCGGGGCGCTGCGTCTTCCCCTTCGCAGCGCCCGCGCAAACCAGCTTCAGCAACGTCGATGCCGAAGAATAACCATCTCAATTTAGTTGTAGGGGACCGCGTCAACCACGCGAAGTACGGGCTGGGCACGGTCATCGAGGCCTCCGGAACCGGTGCGCGCGCAACGGTTACCGTGGACTTCGGTTCAGCGGGCAAAGTCCGCCTCATGCTCATCGGCGGTGTGCCGATGGAAAAGCTCTAAAGCTTTAGATGAGGATGCCGCGCTCGTCGAACCACTCCACTGGGTCAACAGCTGCGCCGCCGCCTGGGTGAACCTCGAAGTGCAGGTGCGGGCCGGTGGAGTGGCCCTCGTTGCCGATGACGGAAATCTGGTCACCGGCCTCGACGCGGTCGCCTACGCTGACCAAGAGCTGGTCGCTCGGCATATGGCCGTAGACGGTGATGGTGCCGTCATCGTGCTGGATGCGAATCCAGTTGCCGAAGCCTTGGGCTGCGCCTGAAGAAATGACCTCGCCGTCCATGACGGCGTAAATCGGGGTGCCAACCGGGTTCGCCACATCGATACCGTTGTGGAAGGAACCCCAGCGTGGGCCGAAGCCAGAGGTGAACGTACCGGACGTTGGGAACACCACAATGTTGCCGTCAGCATCCTGGCCGCGGGTAGGGGTCAGGCCGGAGTGGTCGCCCTCAGGGGCGAAGGCCTCCGCGAGGCCGGGAATGCTGGAAGGGTCGAGAACGATGTCATAGCCGTTCTCAGTGGCATTGACCGTGGGGACGGATGCGCCGTTCAAAGCACCGGCCGTGGAGATGAGGAGCCCAGTGAAAGCCTTGAAAAGGTCGGACTGGGACTCTTCGTTGACGTCTGTAGTGACCGTGCCCTTGGAGGACCCGTCGGAGACATCTACGCTCGCCGCTGGTTCGGCGGCGAACGCCGGAGCCGTGACGGTAGCGGCGGCGCTAACTGCCACGGCGGCGAGTGCGCAGAGGGTGCGCTTCATAACTTCACGTCCTTATGAACTGCTCTGGCTAGCTGTATCGGCGACTTCTGCTGAGGTAGGGCCCTCAGCATGAAACCTGTGAGTGATGGGCTGCGGTCCTAACAACCGCGGTGCCGCCGCGCGGCCAGCGACACGCCGGCGTCTTAACGCCATCGTGTGAGTCCGTGTGGCAACGAGATACAAACTATCCCGGGCAGACCCCCTGCGCAATGGGAGAAATTGCAGGTAAACACAGGGATTGTTCGAAAAACTATCGAACAGCCCTGCATGTTACGCGTGTGACGGGAGTGAAAATTGTTACAAGGGTAAAGTAAAGGTTTAAAGAATGGGGGTGAGTAATGGGGGTGTACTCATGGCCAAAGCCCTGGCGCACCTGATGGTGAGCCAGGGCAGAGGTTGAGAACATCTGCGTGGCAGTAGGGCCACGTTAGGGGCTCTATGTCAACGACCTACTCTCACTGCGGTCACGGGCAGTCAGTGCTGCTCCTTCGCGTGTGCGGTTTACGGCGGCGGCAAGTGCGGCAGGCACCAGCGGAACAACGAGCACTGCGAGGAGTGACCACCAGTCCGGCACGAAGTAATCCTGTCCGCGCAGCGCGTATGGCGGTGGATCGAACAGATAGCGGGGGTTGTCTGCAAAGACGTAGGCGCCGATATGACCGGTCAGCACACCGAAGAGCATGCTTGCTATGGCCACCAGCCACGTCTGCCATGCCGATACTCGAGACATGAGTGCGGGCTCAGCACCGATGGATTGGAAAACGTTGTTCTCCTGTCGCATGCTCGTCGCAGCGTTGGCAATGATGAGCGCCAACACAATCAGGCAGATCAGCCCCATAGCGAGTGCGGGGTAGAAGCGCACGTCTTCGACGGGCGTCGAGGCCCAGCTCAAGAAGTACTGGGAGTGGGAGGCTTGGGTGGCGACGTCGTCAAGCTCTTGGCGTGTCTTGTCATCCGGAACCTCGTTGAAGGCAATCGCTCGGCCAACGTAGAACGGCTCCATCCCCAACGCCGCGCCTGCTTGCGGGCTTACCAGCACGATATCGCGCGCCATGGTGGGCAGGGCCTCCGCGATAGGAACGGTGGCAGAGGTTGTGCCGCTCTTCTTTGTAGCCGAGAAATCCTTAAAGGTATCCACGGTGACCGTGCCTTCAGTGTGCTCGCCCACGTGGGAATTGTGGGGAAGGACGATGCCTCCGGCATCGAGCGTGCGGGCAGCAGCCTGGCGGTCCTGCTCCGAGTTGAAGTGCCACAAATCTAGCTGCGTGGAGTCAGTCTGGATAAGCCGTGAGTCATTGGTCAATGGGTTGTAGACAAACATGGTCATCATCTCGTGCGCGCACTCTTCACGGGCCTCCGGCGATTCGTCAGTGCGGCGGCCTTGAGAGTCGATGAAGACAGCCCTTTCCACGGGAACCGTGGTATCAACCTGCGTGCACACAAAATCAAACTCGGTGCTCAGGCGGTAGACCTCTCCCCCATCCTGATCCCAGTAGGACGCATTTTGGGAAGGATAGACGTAGTAGGGGTGAATAGAGCCGGGGGAGGTGTTGGTTGCGGCCTCGGCAGCCGCACGTTCGTCCTCATTCGACTCCTTTACCGGTTCGCCATACAGTCCTCCCTGAATAAGTGCGGAGGTCTCTGGCATAACGGTCCGCTCCTCGGCGCGGCTCTTGGCGTTGGCTGTCATGATGGATACGCCGAAGACTGTGGTGGTGAAGGTGATGGCAACGATAGCGATGGCCGTCGGCAAGGCATGCATACTGCGACGAGTGAGCCCGCGACCGGCAAGGCGCAGGGGCAAAGGCCCGCGGCGAACAACCATCGAACACAGGAACACGAGAGCCGGTGCCGAGCCAGCGATGGCGATAACGCCAAAAAGTACGATGAGGGTAGGGAAGGACTCGCCCATCTTGGTGAAACTAAAGAGTAGGAGCAGCGGCAGCACCACAGGGCCGATGGCCATCCACGGCCGGAAACGCAGCAGACGGTCGGGAGCCCCGCCCTGAATCGCTTGGGCTAAGGCACTGCGCTGCGCCAGCCACGCCGGGACGATGGAAACGATGACCGAACCAACGACGGCGACCAGCCAAGCGCCTATGCACTCAGCCCAGGGCAAGCGGATGGGGAAGTCCGGGTAGCGCACCATCCATGCGATCCATCCGCCACTCAGTCCCACAGCAAGTCCGAGTGTGGCACCGATGATGCCCATGAAAAAGCCGTAGGCCATGACCGCCAGCATGATGTGGCGTGGCAACGCGCCCTGGCTCGACATGAGCGCGTAAAGGCGGGTATTGCGCCCCATGGCGAGGGTGAACACAGGAGCAAGGAGGAAAAGGATGAGCAGGCCAGCAATGATGTAGATGCTGGCGAAGAACACAAAGAAGACGATGGCTTCGAGTGCTTCCGACACCGACGGGTGATCGCTCTGAGTCGGAAGGGATGTGCCGAGCTCTGGGCCCCACAAGTCAAGGCCCTTCTCGGCGGCCTTATCTTGCATCTCCGGGGTAAGGGGTTCATCGCCATTAATGAGCCACGTGGTATGTGAGGAAGTGGACGTGTGCTTCGGAGTATCACCCAAAGCAGGGGCGGTGACGAAGTCGGCGTCATCGGGCCCGATGGCGGCCACTGTGGCGTGACGCTCGCCCTCAATGCCTCGGCCGAGGAACGAGACGGTATCACCCACCTTTGCGTCAAGGTCACGGGCAGACTTGCGGGAGAGGACAATCTCGCTGGGGCCGAGGCCGAGCTTATCGACGACCCCTTGAATCTTCTCCGGAGGGTTTTCCACATCGAACTGGGCGAGCCAGGAGTTGGTGGAACTCTCGCCCCGCAGAATCGAGGTGCTGTAGTAGGTAGTGATGGGCGAGATAGTGGAACCCGTGGGAAGAATGTCAGCAGCTAGCTGGGGCACCTCCGCGTTGGTGACGTCCTTCTGGTCTTGGCGCACCTGAATGCTGCGATCCGCGGAAAAGAGCGAAGTAGCCAGGTTGGTTGATTGTTGAAACAGTGAGAAACCAACCACGAGCGCCACGGGTAAGGCAATGAGAATAACGGCAGCGATAGTGCGCCAGGGGTGGCGCCACAGGTCGCGCCGGGTAGGGCGGGTAGCGGCGGTGATCGCTGGCATGTTATCGAGCCTCCTCGCCGGTGAGGCGGCCATCGCGAACCATGACAACACGGTCTGCCCAGCCGGCAAAACGTGGCTCGTGGGTGACCAGTAGACCTGATGCGCCGGCGTCAATGCGAGAACGCAGGACCTTCATGATGTCCTCACTCGTTGCGGTATCGAGGGCGCCGGTGGGCTCGTCAGCGAGGAGCACCTTGCGCGGGCCGATAAGCGCGCGAGCGATGGCGACGCGCTGCGCTTGGCCACCAGAGATCTCCTCGGGGAAGCGGTCGATGGTGCCGTCAAGGCCGACCTCACTGAGTGCTTCCTCAGCTGCTTCGCGGCATTGCGCAGGATTGAGGCCGTCCAGTTCTAGGGGAAGGGCGACATTCTCGCCGACAGTGAGCGACGAGACCAGGTTGAAGTGCTGGAATACGAGGCCCAGATGGCGGCGGCGGGCAAGCGCGGCCTTGGATTTGGAGAGTTGGGAGGCATCGGCGCCGTCGAGAAGCACGCGGCCCGATGTGGGTGGCTGTAGGAGCCCCGCCACGTTGAGCAACGTAGATTTTCCGGAGCCGGAAGGACCCATAACGGCTACTAGCTCGCCGGGGGAGAGCTGGAGGTTGACTGAGTCCAGTGCGGTGACCTGGCGAGCGCCGCTGCCGAAGACACAAGTGATGTTCTCCAGCTCGAGCGGGAAGGGCAGGTGCTGTGTGGCTGACACAGAAGTGGGAGTCATTGCGGGGCCTCCTCAGTATCGGTGGGGGTGGATGGGTTGGCGAGGGATTCCACGCGGTCGAGCCAGCGTGAGAGGGATTCAAGGTCGAAAATGTGGCGTTCGACGGCGAGGCGCTGGGCGCTGCGTTCCGCGGGGAGTTCAGCGGCCTGGCGGTTGAGCTCGCGGAGCTGGCGGACGGTGGCGAAGCGCTGGGCGTCTAGCACAGCAATGACGTCCACATCGGAGCGCCGTGCGGCAAGAGTTACTTTGAGGACGAGTTCGTCGCGCTCGATAGCGTCTTTGTTGGTTGTTGACGTCCACCAACCGGCTAGCTCGTCCCGGCCGGCGTCAGTAAGGGCGTAATTCGTGGAACGCCGCCCAGTGGGGCCGGTAACTTCGCCGTCGACGGTGATGAGGCCGTCGCGCTCGAGGCGGCTCAAGGTCTGGGCGATTTGGCCCATGTTGAGCGGCCAGAGGTCATCAAAGGACTCAGCAAAGCGGGTCTTGATTCGGCTGGCGGTGGCGGGTTCCTCACTGAGAAATGCGAGGACGGAATGTTTTACGGACATGGTCACCTCCCGGGGGAGTTATCACTAAAATGCGTTGCATACCCGGTAAGTTACCGGGTAACCATCAGTCGAGTCAAGGGTGTATTAGCTGGGGGTAACGCTTTGGCCCCGGGTGAGATCTTCTGCGAGGCGCGGCGGAGGGGAGGCTTTAACGCCACAGGCGGCCCAGAGCGTGAGTGCTCTGAGCCGCCGGGGCTGGTGGAAGGTTGAGAAGAGTTGGGGTTCTAGGAGATGACGACTCCGCGCTCTGCCAGCCACGGAATCGGATCTACGGCGCCTTCACCCGTGGGGTGAATTTCGAAGTGTAGGTGAGAGCCAGTGGAGAAGCCAAGGGAGCCCATGCCTGCAATCTTCTGGCCGGCATGCACGCGCTCGCCCACAGCAACGTCGAGGGTCTGCATGTGGCCGTAGACGCTCATGGAGCCATCATCGTGCTTGATGCGGATCCACTGGCCGAAGCCGGAAGCCGGGCCGGAGTCGATGACGGTGCCGTCCATGACGGAAAGGATGGGAGTGCCGACTGCGTTAGCGATATCGATGCCAGAGTGGAAGGAGCCCCAGCGCGTGCCGAAGCCAGAGGTGAAGACGCCTTCAGCTGGGCGGGCGACGGACGGTGCGCGGTTAGCTTCATCGGCTGCAGCGCGAGCGTCGGCGGCCTGGATGGCTTTGTCGAGCTGCGCGGAGAGGTCTTCAACCGGCTTGGATTCGGCGATGGCGAGAATCTGGGGTGCGGCATCCTCGATGGACGTCTGAACGTCCTTCAGCGGATCGGTATCTGCCTGAAGGGCGTAGTCGATGGGCTGGGTCTTAGTCTCCTCAGTGCCGCCAGACTGAATGGTGCCTGCGGCTGCGCCGCCAACACCTGCGGTGGACACGGCGCCAGCAGCGACGGTGACGACTGCAATGCGTCCCTTCGCGGTCTGCGAGGTGGTGATCTTGCGGTGGCGACCTGCGCTCCGCTGAGTCTTGCTTCGCATGAACTCTTCTTCCGTCTTCATTCACCATCGTCCATCCGGCGTCAACGTTACGTTCCCGGCCGGTTGGTTATCCGATTGTGACCTTCCTGTTACCAACGAGATGTAACAGTAGCGTCTCAGGAAAGTTAGAGCAACCCAGTTTGCGGTTTTTCTTGTGTAAGTGCCGCACATCCTAACAGTAATGGTACTGAAGCTAATTGTTGTGATGAGTGTGACTACCCAACGGGGGTAGTGCAAGAATATTTGCATTTACCTGAGGACTTGTGTCTGTGGGCTGAGATTTTGCTGTTTGTGTGGGCTGTCTCTGTGTGGCTTCTCGGCCACCACCTGCGGCCAAGCGATCATTTGGGTCTAGCCCCGCCGCGCCACCCCTGTTGGGGGAGTAGGGCGTGGCAAAGTGGACGCCAATGAATAAGAAAACGAGTCCCCAGTCACGGTCGGCAACCCGGCCGCGCACTCAGGTGCGTGGACATGGCCAGGATGGCGAGCGTTCCAAGCGTTCTTCCCGCCGCGATCGCCGCGCGCCGGCTCAGCGAATTAAAGGGGTGGAGTCCGCTAAGGCTAAGGCGCGCCGCGCCCAGGGGCCTACGACGCTGCGGGAGCGTATCCGCCGCATGCTCATGGTGGTTGCCGTCCCCAATCTGGTGGTGGTGCTGGGCATTATTGTCGTGGTCATCGCCGCGCTGTTGCTGACGAGCTCGCCATCCGCATGGTTCAACACCATCGTGGCGGAAGCCTGGATGGTCTTTAACCTCGCGCCAATTCGTGCTGGAGGCGTTGATCTTGGTTTCTTGCCGGCCTTACCTGCGGTGCTGCTGGCCTGGTTGGTGGGGTCCCGCGTGCGCACAGCGATTAAGGACAAAGTCAGTATTAATGATCTGATTGTCCTCACCGGCTGTGTCTTTGCCGTACCGCTCGTCTTGACATGTCTGGCCTGGCTGATGCTGTGGGACGCTGGTAAGGCCTATGACGTGTCCCCACCGGCGCTTTATGTGGTGCTTCCGCGCATGCTTCTCCTGCATGCCGCGGCGCTCATCGGAGGTATGGGCACGCGTCTGTGGAAGGCGCTGGCTAAGCGTAGCGGGGTGCCGCACGTGCTTGTCGACGCCTCCTGCATCGGTCTCAGCTACCTCGGATACCTCGTCGTCAGTGGTTTCGTCCTCGTTGTTGTCCTGTGGGCACTGGGGTGGCCGCGACAGGCTGAGATGCTGGCGCAGTATCCGGCGCTTGATGCCCTGGGTACCGCCGGACTGATTTTTGTGAGCATTCTGTACCTGCCTAACGCCGTCGTGGCTGCGGGTTCCGTGCTGAGCGGTTCGGAACTGCACATCGGGCCGGAGAGTAGCGTGAGCCTGTTTAGCAGTCACATGGTGCCTTTGCCGCCGTTGCCGCTGGCAGCCGCCGTGCCTCCGAGTATTAGCTCCTGGGCTGTGGTTCTCCTTGCACTGCCCGCTCTGGCTGCTGCTGTGGCCTTTGCTCGTCGCCGAGCGTTGGTGAACTTCCAGGTGGCCGTCACTGCGGCTGTGGTTGCTGCCATTACTGCGTTGGCTGCCGTTTACGGTGTCTCCGGCACCCTTGGGGCCTACGGCTATACCGGTCCCGAGCTCTGGACTGCGGTGGGGCTCAGCGCACTGTGGTGCCTTGTCGTGGGGGTCGGCTTCGCCGCGGCTAATGCGTTGATGGCCTGGCGTCGCGGTGATGGAACCGAAGCCAAGACTGCCGGCGTCAAGGCCGATGTCGAGAATGCTGCGGTGCCCGCTGCGACAACAGAGACCACAACAGAGACCGTTGCAGCTGACTCCTCTGAGCCCACTGAGACGTCTGAATCTATTGAACCTGATGTGGTCGAGGCCGAAGTTGATTCTGAAGCCGCGACTGCAGTGCCTGTATCCGCCATGCTCGCTGATGAGACTGATGACGCTGAAGCAGCGGCAGACCCTGAGGAAGCACTAGACCCTGAGGAGCCGGAGGAGGATGAGACACCGGCGGAGGATGAGACACCGGAAGCTCCAGAGATCAGTGATGCGAACGAGGACCACGGTGGCGTGAGTGATGAGGGTGATGAGGGGGACGTCGCCAAGCACGTGCACTCGGACCCCACCAAGGAGTAAGAAATTCCCTGTTTAGGCTTCGCAGCGGCTAGGCTGTAGCGCGTGACTACACCGCACCAGCCCGCTACTTCTGCCCGCCTCAACGTCGTGGTTCTCGTTTCTGGAACCGGCTCCTTGCTGCAGGCCATCCTCGATGGTCAGGACGAACACTACGGCGTAGCCAAAGTCATTGCGGACGTGCCCTGTAAGGGCATCGAACGCGCACAGGCGGCGGGAATCGCCACCGAGGTCGTGGAAATGGGTGCTGACCGTGCCGAATGGAATAAGAGTCTGGTTGCTGCAGTAGATGCTGCGCAGCCAGACATTGTTGTTTCTGCGGGATTTATGAAGATTCTGGGGAAGGATTTTCTGGACCGCTTCGAAGGTCGCACCATCAACACCCACCCGGCGTTGTTGCCTGCCTTCAAGGGCGCGCACGGCGTGCGCGACGCGCTGGCTTACGGTGCCAAGGTCACAGGCTCCACAGTCCACTTTGTTGATGCCGGTGTCGATACTGGCGCCATCATCGCCCAAGAACCCGTGCGAGTGCTGCCTGACGATGACGAAGCCAGCCTGCACGAGCGCATCAAAGTGGTCGAAAGAGAACTCATCGTCACTGTTCTGCGGGCATCCCGCGCGCAGGATGCGGCGCTGACCATTGAGCTGTAACAACTGCAACAACCGCAAGGAAGGCTAGAGTCCCCACACCATGAGCGAAGATCGTAAGACCATCAAGCGCGCACTGATTAGCGTTTACGACAAGACCGGTTTGGAGGACCTTGCCCAGGCCCTCGACAAGGCCGGAGTAGAAATCGTCTCTACCGGCTCCACCGCGAAAAAGATTGCGGATCTGGGCATTGAGGTCACCCCGGTAGAAAAGCTCACCGGCTTCCCGGAGTGCCTCGAAGGCCGCGTCAAGACCCTGCACCCGCGCGTTCATGCCGGCATCCTGGCGGATACCCGCAAGGACGACCACCTTAACCAGCTGTCTGAGCTCGACGTGGAGCCGTTCCAGCTCGTCGTGGTCAACCTGTACCCCTTCCGTGAGACCGTAGCGTCCGGCGCGGACTTCGATGGCTGCGTCGAGCAAATCGACATCGGCGGCCCCTCCATGGTCCGCGCGGCCGCAAAGAATCACCCATCCGTGGCGGTTGTCGTGGACCCGGCTCGCTACGGTGATGCGGCCGACGCTGTGGCCAATGGTGGTTTCACCTTGGATGAGCGCCGCGGTTTGGCGCGCGATGCCTTCCTGCACACCGCCGATTACGACGCTGCCGTTTCCGCGTGGTTCGTAGACCAGCTCAGTGAGGGCGAGGCGACCACCCCGCTGCGCTACGGTGAGAACTCCCACCAGTCTGCAACCGTGACCCGCACTGGCACCACCGGTCTGGCCAATGCGACGCAGTTCAACGGCAAGGAGATGAGCTACAACAACTACCAGGACGCCGACGCCGCCTGGCGCGCCGCCTGGGATCACGAGCGTCCCTGTGTGGCCATTATCAAGCACGCGAATCCGTGCGGCATTGCCGTGTCTGAGGAATCCATTGCGGCTGCTCACCGCGCAGCACACGCCTGCGACCCCATGTCCGCCTTCGGTGGCGTTATCGCCGTCAACCGTGAGGTGACCGTGGAGATGGCCGAGCAGGTCAAGGAGATCTTCACCGAGGTTATCGTTGCCCCGTCCTATGAGGAGGGCGCCATTGACGTCCTCAAGGCCAAGAAGAACCTGCGCGTGCTGCAGGCAGAGCACGAAGCGCCGGAGGAGGAAGTTAAGTTCATCTCCGGTGGTGTGCTCACCCAGGAGCCGGATACTTACCAGGCAGAGGGAGATAACCCAGCCAACTGGACGCTGGCTGCGGGCGAGGCTCTCAACGAGTCCGACTTGGCACAGCTCGAGTTTGCCTGGCGCTCCGTGCGCGCGGTGAAGTCCAACGCCATCCTGCTGGCCAAGGATAACGCCACCGTGGGCGTGGGCATGGGCCAGGTCAACCGCGTGGACTCTGCCAAGCTCGCCGTCGAGCGTGCCAACACTCTGGCGGACGGCACCAATCGTACTGAAGGCTCCTTCGCCGCCTCCGATGCCTTCTTCCCGTTCGCTGATGGCCTCGAAGTCCTCCTTGAGGCAGGCGTCAAGGCCGTTGTTCAGCCCGGTGGTTCCATCCGTGATGAGGAGGTCATTGAGGCCGCGAAGAAGGCCGGTGTGACCATGTACTTCACCGGTACGCGCCACTTCTTCCACTAAATTCCCTGAAAGCTTTGTCCTGACGGTATGCGCAGGACCTGACAAAGCCGCCCCTCAGCTCGGTGCAGCGCACTGGTTGAGGGGCGGCCTGCGTGGTATGCGGGTTATTACTGCGCGTGCAGTGAGGCCACCGCGAAGCCGGTGTTCTCAGCAGGATTGCCGGCGGAATCCTTGTAGGTAAAGGTAAAACGCAGTGTCTGGTGATTCGCCACGTTGATAGGCATTTCCACTGCTTCCTCGACGGGGACCTCGAAAGATGCAAGCTCTGCGCCATCACTTCCATTGACGGTAACTGTAGCGCTGGCAGCCTTGGAGTTCTCACGATTATCAATAAACCCAAAGACTGCGATGAGTTGGCGCTGCCCCTCAGCCAGGTGCACATCAGCAATATTTGTGCTGCCTCCGTGGGAGACATAGGAATCCGGAAACAGAGTGCGTGCGATAACCGCATCCTGTTCGGTGAGATCCGTGTCGATGCTGCCATGCGTGCTAATCGGAGTGCCGGCAAGCGCGGCTGTCGACGTCTGCTCCGAGGACGCCCCCGCCTGTGCAGCATCGGCGGAGTCACGGCCCCAGATCAACCACGCGCCAACACCTAAAACAATGGCGAGGACAACGAGGAGGGCAATGAGCGCGCCGATCGCGCCGCTGAACCTGCCTTTTCCTTTGCCGGCGCCTTGCGGGGACGTCGGGGCGGAGTACTGCGGTGTCTGCGGCTGCTGCGGGGGCTGGTTCGGGGCGTGGAACGACGACTGTGGTTGGCCCGACTGGGCATGACCCGGGGGAGGCGTCGACCCGCCACCGAAAACGGGCTGCGCGTTGGCGCTACTACCGCCAGTAGGAGCACCCGGATACGACCCCGGGCTCTGGGGGCGGCTGCCGAAGGGCGGCGGCCCACCATGGCCGGAACCCCCAGAACTCCCGGCAGGAGAACCAAAGCCGGGACGAGGGGTACCGAAACCGGAGTTACCTCCTGAGCGTCCAGATGGTGTGCCCGAGGGGCCAGAAGGAAATGTCATGGGTCCGTACCCGCCTTTCCGCATGCGTGAGAGGTGTCTCTAACAACTTAAACCGTATCCGCCTAATCCCGCGCGGTGCTCGCCACTTTTGAGGGATATTCCCCGCGCTCTCGTGACTGCGCTAAGAAATTGAGCAAGATATCCGTCACCACTGTGCAAAGATGGAGGCACTGTACTCGCTGTAGCGGCAACCACTCCAGACATCGACGCTGCAGGCACTGTAGAAACGGAGGTTTCGGTGACTGACTCAGAACGCAACCATGGATTCGGCGCGCCCCACCCTCAGGAACACGGCGGCCAACCGCACTCGTCGCGCAAGGATACCCACCCGGAGACTGTGGACTTTGAGCCCCAGTCAGGCCCTTTGAGCCAAAATCGTCAGTACTCCAATCCCTTCGCACAGCAGGGCGCTGCCCATCCGACCCAGCAGTTTCCTACACAGGAACAAAACCCAGGTCAGCAGGGCTGGCAAGGACAGCAGAACCAGTGGGGACAGCAGACAGTGCCCGCTGGTGGTTCGCCTGCCGCATACCCGCAGCAGGCTACGGCACACTCTAGCTCCTCCAACGGCGGCAAGATGGTTCTCATCGCCGTTCTGATCCTCGCCGTTCTCCTCGTCATTGCTGCGCTGGGCTACCTCTTCTTCTTTAAGAACTCCACCTCTGGACATCAGGCCCAGCCGCCACTGACCACGGGCGTGCAGGCAACCGAGGAGGCCACAGGCGATGAGGGCGAAGCAAACTCTACAGCGGGAACCGCGGAGTCACCGACCTCTTCGGAACAGACTACGAGCTCCGAACCGAAGAAACGCCCTGAGCACCCTGAGCTCCCAGCTGGTGCTGAGCCCGTGAACGACGCTGCCCGCAACAACGAACCGGGCGGAAACTTTAACAGCATATACCGCGGTTCCACGGTTACCTCCGAGGCCTTTGCCAACATCGTGCGCGATGAATACGTGAAGCACTATGTCGATACCAAAGAACTCAACGCGACGATTTCCGCCTACAGTCCGGTGACCAAGCAGACCTACACGATGGACTGCTCCGATAACGGCAAATTTGTCACCTGCACTGGTGGCAACAACGCGATCGTGTACATCCTCTAATGCGCCGAATGTTGACACTGCGCGATTCCGCGCTTGCTACCGCGACCGTCGTGTCGGTAGCGCTGCTCAGCGCCTGCACGATTGGGGACGTCTCCTCCCATGACTCTGCCGAGGATCCGTCAGCACTCGGCCCCTCGACTCCGCAGCCTACGCTGCCGGAAACCTCATCCGCCCCCGACACGATGGAGGACGTTCCCGTGATTGAGGCGGCTAGCCCCCAGGAAGCCCTCGACGCCATCGCGGCGGAGAACCCCGGAACCGGCATCGCCGTGGCCGGTGCTGACGAAGTCTTTGCCGCGGGAATCACCGACCCAGTGGCCGCATGGTCGACGTCGAAGGTTCCCCTCGCCATCGCCGCTGAGCGTGCCGGGGTAGCTGATTCCGGTGCTGTGTCTCAAGCAATCACGTATTCCGATAACGCTGCTGCTGATTCGCTGTGGTCCGCACTCGGTGGGGGCGAGAAAGCAGCACAGGCAACGCAGGCCGTCATCGGAACGGTCACGGTGCCGGCCATTCCGCCGCGCGAAGGTTTTAGTTCCTTTGGACAAACCCAGTGGTCGGTGGTCCAACAAGCTGAGTTCGTGGCCGCACTGGGCTGTATGGATGGCGCGGAGGCAGTGCTCGCGGCGATGGGGCAACCCGATCCGGCGCAAAACTATGGCCTTGGAGGCGTTGAAGGTGCAGTGAAGAAAGGTGGATGGGGCCCAGCTACCGATGGTTCCTATGAGGCCCGCCAGATGGGGCTTATCACCCTTGGCGGCCGCACGGTAGCCGTGGCTATCTATGCCGAGGCTGAATCTGGAGACTACGGCGATGCCCAACAGATGCTCACTCGCCTTGTGTCTCAGCTGGAGTCCGCTGACGTGGAGTGGCCTTCGGCCGGCTGCCAGCAAGGAGCGGTATAACGTCGAGGCAGAAGCTCGCCCACCCTTATTTCGGCCAGTACACGTCAAAGACTCCGGTATCGCCGTCGATGGCATAGTCCTTGCCGCGGATAGTCAATACTGAACCAGTGGTGGCGCCACTTGCGGGATCCACGATGGCAGCGCTGAAATCAGTGCCGTTGCCTCTTGCCGGTCCAAAGGCAGCGCCGCTTGACCACACACCGCGGTAGACGAGGGAATCGTGACTCTCGCAGATAACAATGTGTGAATTCGGGTCGGAGCCAGCTGCTGCGAAGACCATCGATTCACGGTTCTGACAGCGTGCCTCCGGGAAATCGGACCAACCGGCGGCAGTCAGGCCGGGCGGAACCGCAGCAACGTCGGAAGCATCCGCCGCGGCGTCTGTGATCGGTGAGGCCTCTTCCGCAGCACTGTCCTTGGGCTCAAGCTCTGGATCTTCCGAGGCCACGGCAGTGTCGGAGTTTTCTTCTGCCACAGGTACTTCTTGGCTGGTGGAGCGCACGTCGTTCCAAATAACGATTCCGGAGATCATGAGCGCGACGAGGATGGCGATCGCGCACATGATCGGCACATTATTGCGCTGTTCAGAGGCAGCAGAAGCCGGGTGAGCAGAAGCCGGGGTGAGGTCGTGCTGCTCGGAATAAGAGTTCGTGCCAAATCCTGGGGTAGTCATAAAGTCCTTGGAAAGACGATTGAGAACAACAGCGATCATAACGAGCATGCCCGAACCGGCATCAACCGAGGGGAGTACCCTCCATTCGGGGGAGACGGGACATGGCAGACTCAGCGCACTCTTTGCATATGGTGCAATGGTCAGGTGACTAGTTCCTATTTCGTTCAGTGGCTTACCCAGCATAAGCGCTACACCACCGTGTACCTGTTGGGTGAAGGCGGCATGGGGCAGGTCTTTCATGCGACGGATCCAGATCTCTCCCGAGAACTAGCGGTCAAGGTGCTGCTTGATGATGTCCGTGATGAAGCCTCACGCGCCCGCTTCCACAACGAGATGAAGGCGCTGACCCGTATCGGAAGCCATCCCGGCGTGGTTCAGTTCTACTCCAAGGAATCAACTCCGCGTGGTGACGACGTTATGGTCATGGCCTTTATTGACGGTGGCACTCTCGCGCATGCGATTAAGGATCGCGCCCGCACTGGACGAGGCTTTAGCGTGAATGAGGTTGTCTATTACCTCAAGCCGATTGCCTCGGCATTGGACTACATGCACCACGAGTTACATCCTGGCTGGGTACACCGCGACGTCAAGCCGGCGAATATTCTGCTTCGGAAGCGTCCAGGTAGTCTCCCGCCAGCTGTCCTCACGGACTTCGGCATCAGCATTCAGGAAGGCCAGTCCCGCCTGACAAGGATTGGGCACATCGTAGGAACAGAAAAGTATTTGGCCCCCGAGAACAATGGCCGAGCTTATGGCGATGATGATCTTTCGGCCCGTGCAGACGATTACGCCTTGGCACTCATCGCCTTTGAAATGTTGACTCTGCATCATCTCAAAGACACGATGCCCCGCAGCGAGTGGATAGGGGAGCGTCGCCTCCCCGATCTGACGAGTGCGGCCTTTGCCGATTTCCTAGCTCCGGAAACCGCGCGAGTGGCTAGCCACGTACAGAAGGTATTAGATAAAGCCCTCGATGGCGTGCCCATGCGCCGCTATGCCACGGCGCAGGAGTTCATCTCGGCTCTCGACAAGGCAGCGAGCTCGACCTCGTCTCCGGCCGCACTGCCTAGGCAGCACGTGCCCACACCAGAGGCCCAGTCACAACCGGGGCCAGAGGCCCGTGTGACACCACCCTCGCAACCCGAACAGCAATCTCCGCTACCGCGCATATCGCAGCAGCAACAGCAGCTGTGGCCAGAGCCGTCGGGGCCGACAGAACACAGTCGGCCAACCGGATTTTTCACACCGGCAAACCCCATCTCGTCAACGGAGCACATTGATCCTTCAACGCCTGTAACTCCGGCGGTGCCGTCAGGTTCACGCATACCGGACAAGAAGGACAACACGAATGCACTTTTCATCGCTGCGACCGTCGTGGTAATCTTCCTTATTTTCCTGGTGACCTGGGCAGTTGTGGCTTAGCGGAAGGCTCTTTCAGAAGCTCCATAGGAGTTGGCGCTAGACTGAAAGACAATTTTCCGGGCATGATTGCCAAGTTGTGCCCCCGACGGAGGTGACTATGAGCACGCAACAACCACATACGCTTCAGGAAGCGGAACGCGGCCCGCGGCTGCGGATTGATGATCTCATTGGTGGCGTGAGGATCGTTGCACCGGGGGAGGAAGTCGTTGTCGGCCGCGCCGGTGATTTTCGTGTGGGCGAAGGTGATCTCACCCTGCACCGTCATCTCTTCCAGCTGTGGTACGCCGGCCAGGGCTGGATGATTTGTAACGTGGGCAGCCACATCCCGTTACGCATCGAGCTGCGTGGGGTTAAGGGGTTCTCGCGAATCGACCTCGGCCCGCGGGCAGTGGCCGCCGTTCCGCCCGGACCATCCCGTATCACTTTTGAGACCCCCGAGTGCCCTTATGAGCTCTACATTGACGTGGAGAATAGCAATTATGCTCGTCGCACCAAGCGCGAGCAGGTGCAGGAAGAAGAACGCACCCGAACTCGCCACGTACCTAACGATGAGCAGGAGGAACTCCTGCGGCAGCTAGCGAGTTACCTCAAGAAGCCCGGCTCAACGGATGCTGATATTCCATCCGTGCGCGAGATTGCGGACGCCCTGGAATGGACGGAAAAGAAGACGAACCACAAAATGGATCGACTCGTTGACAACCTCAAAGCCGACGGTGAGAAGGTCTACAAACCCTATAAGACGTTTCTGGCGCACTACGCCATTCGTCACGGACGCTGAAGGCGCCGAGGGCTGCTAGCGTGCGGCCTTCTTGCGGTCGGCGGCGGCAGCAGCGGCTGAGGAAATGGAGTCATTGCGGTTCTTGAGCAGTTCCAGGGTCGTGGCCTCTGCATCGATGGGAGGGGTGGCGCCGAGGACTGCCAGTGCGGCATCCGCCAGCATGGCGGATTGCTCCGGCACGCGCTGGGAAGCGTCGAAGGGTGCGGTGCCATCATTGGGGCGCATTTCAATGACGGATAGGGCGATGTGGAAGGGGAGCTCAACGCGCGGATCATCTTCACCGACAATCCCGGCGGCCGCCGAGCGGAAATGCTCCTTCAGACGGTCACGCTGCTCGTGGTACTCCCCAAACTCCGGGGAGTTAGCCACCGGAAGCTGATATAGCCGGCCCACATTCCACGCGGAGGTCAGCAAGAGGCGCGACTCTGCCGCAACGAGAGACCACAAGCGCTGGGCCGGTGCGGCGTCTGAGGCAGCGAGCTCCTCTGCCAATTCGAGTGAGGGCTCAATAGTGGAGTTGAGCAGGGTAAGGAAAATATCCGTCTTGGACGGAAAGTGATAATACAGCGAGGCCTGGCGAATACCCACGGCATCGGCGATCTGGTGGGTTGAAGTCGTGGCAAAACCTTGTGTGGTGAACAGCTCGGACGAGGCGTCTAAGATCTCCTCGCGCGCGGTGTTGCCACGGCGGCGTGGGCTGTTCTTACGCGGCCTGCCAACGGTACCTGCCATCAGGCGGACTCCCTTCGATGAGCGTCACTCACTAATTATTTTCAATTCAACTATCGTACTCCGCACAGCGGGAAGGGCTTAATTCCTACCCTTTAGTTATGCCTACTACACTACCGTGCCGCGCAACGATGGATTCCACAGTTGCAGAAACAGTGCGGCAGGCAGAGCCATAGGCGGTGCGATCGAGTGGGGGAAGGTCACCAAGAACAACGCCGTGCTTGTCGACGCCCTTGTACCACCTTCCGAGCTCAAGTGCCACGCCCGTGCCCCAGGCGAGGCTGAGCCCCTCGGCCTCGCTGGCGGTGAGCAGCTCGCGTTCCACTCCGATGGCCAAACGATCCGGAGTAGGGCGAGGGGCGGGCGCGGCCCAGCGCGCGATGGCGGAGACAGGGGCCAGCAGAGTCGGGCGGATGGCGACGTCAGCGGAACGGTCCGGCAGGCCATCGACGAGCTTCAGCGGAGCTGGGCGCTTGGCTAAGACATCCGTGTAGAGCTCATCCTCGCCGCCAGCGCCCAACGGGAGACCAGCATCGGCACGGGTGGCGGCAGATGCTTCAACCGCGGCGCAGTTAAGGCCAGCATCGGCGATTACCTGCTCCAGCTGAGGGTCTTCTCCTAGCCACGTAATGCGCATGGATGGTAAGACATCGCCCCGGGCGGCAGGCCCAGTGAGACGTACAGGGCTGCAAAGGCCCGGAGAGCGCACGAGATCTGTGACCACGCGGGCAAACCACGCTGCCAGCTCGACGCCATCCGCGCGGTGCGCAGCAGCATTGCGGATGAGGTCCTGGGCCTCTTCCAGCAGGCCACGGGCGTGCGCGGGGGAGTGGCAGTGTGCGGCTAGCTCGCTTAGATCAGTTAAGGATTCGTGCAGCGACATAGGTTCTCAGGCCCCTTTCTGTCAGGGTATTTCTCGTTCTTCAATCTAGCAGTACAGCCACCGATGGCCATGTGGCGGGTGGTGCGAGGTTACGTCAGTTGTAGCGGTGAAAACGAGGACCGCCGCCCCAGCTCCTCTGAATGAGGAACGAGGCGGCGGCCTGAAAGCTCTTTTGTCCTGTCCTAGTGAGTCACGAGTACAGCGGCAAAAGTGCGCTGTTGAAACCAGCTAGTGTTTAGCGGGACGTGAACGGCAGGAGAGCCATTTCGCGTGCGTTCTTGACGGCAGTAGCAACCTGACGCTGCTGCTGCGGGGTCAGACCGGTGACGCGACGGGAGCGGATCTTGCCACGATCGGAGATGAACAGACGCAGAGTCTTGATCTCCTTGTAGTCAACCTTCTCAATGCCCTCGGCCTTGAGCGGGTTCTTCTTCGGGCGACGGGTCTGCTCCATACGGAACTTCTTGTGGTTA
Source organism: Corynebacterium sp. HMSC05E07 (assembly GCF_001807225.1). Taxonomy (NCBI): domain Bacteria; kingdom Bacillati; phylum Actinomycetota; class Actinomycetes; order Mycobacteriales; family Corynebacteriaceae; genus Corynebacterium; species Corynebacterium sp. HMSC05E07. The sequence continues at coordinate 59,193 of NZ_KV788211.1, read as the reverse complement.
TTACGCTTGACAGCCATTGTGTGGTTCCCCCTTTACCAGCTGGACTTGCGAACGCCCGGCAGCTCACCACGGTGAGCCATGCCGCGCATACGGACACGGGACAGACCGAACTTGCGGAGGTAACCGCGCGGGCGGCCATCGGCAGCGTCGCGGTTACGGACGCGAACGCGTGCGGCGTCGCGCGGCTGACGGTTCAGCTCGAACTGCGCCTCGAGGCGCTCGTCGTCCGGAGTGTTCGGGTTCTTGATGATTGCCTTGAGCTCGGCGCGACGCTCCGCGTAGCGGGCGACGATTTCCTTGCGCTGCTCGTTCTTGGCGATCTTAGACTTCTTAGCCATAAATTATCGCTCCTCGCGGAATTCGACGTGCTTGCGGACAACCGGATCGAACTTCTTGAGGGTGATGCGATCCGGGTTGTTGCGCTTATTCTTGCGGGTCACGTAGGTGTAACCGGTGCCCGCAGTGGACTTCAGTTTGATGATTGGACGGATGTCATTACGTGCCATCTTTAGATCTTCTCCCCACGTGCGCGAATCTTGGCCACGACGGACTCGATGCCGTCACGGTCGATGATCTTCATGCCCTTGGTGGAAACATTCAGGGTGATGGTACGGCCCTCGGAGGGCAGGTAGTACCGACGACGCTGCACGTTGGGGTTCCAACGGCGCGAGGTGCGGCGGTGCGAGTGCGAGACCTGCTTGCCGAATTCCGGCTTGCGGCCCGTTACCTGGCAAATAGCCGACATGGGTCTTCTTTCTCCTAGCCGCCCACATCGAAAGCGACTAACGGAGTGCCTAATCCGCGGTGAGGTGCGGCGCTCGAAAAGTGAGGTTGAGCAGGAGGCTTAATCCGTTGAACACCAGTTGATGAGGGCGTAAAACGATTACTTTGACAACAGCAAGGGGAAATCTTACATGCCAGCCAGCTCAGAACCTAATCGCCGATCAGTTGAGCCATCGAGTAGGCGCGTGCGGTTGGCCGCGCTGAGGGGCGTGCGGACGGGGAGGCGTCGCTAAGCATAGCGTGCCAGCTCTTGCCCTGCTCACCTCGCTGTAAGAGCAGGCGAAACTGGCGACGAGAGCGCATGTGTAGCGCCCGTCAGGTGTGTAACCTCTGAGGCCCTGTGTGGCTGGAGATATAAAGGAAATGTTGGGCCGTAGCCGCGATTTAGGTTTTGGTACCTCGGCCCTGTAGGATATTCCGAGTTGTCGGCGAGAGCCGCACAGTTTGTAAGCATTGAGACCCAACTCGGGCACGATCCTTACGCACACTGTGGCGTTGCGACGTGTAGTGATGCACCCACGCACGGTGTGGAGAGAGGGAACCGACCCGTAGTTCAACCCTGAGGGAATCGACATATGAAGAAAGATATCCACCCGGATTACCACCCGGTGGTCTTCAAGGACGCCGGTACCGGCCACTCCTTCCTGACCAAGTCCACCGCTACCTCCGACCGCACCGTTGAATGGGAAGACGGCAACGAGTACCCGCTCATCGTCGTCGACGTGACTGCTGAGTCCCACCCGTTCTGGACTGGTGCCCAGCGCGTCATGGATACCGCTGGCCGCGTTGAGAAGTTCAACCAGCGCTTCGGTGCAATGGCTCGCCGTAAGAAGAAGAACGCGTAAGGAGGATAGGAAAAGATGGCAACTCCTAAGTTTAAGAAGTCCCGCGCGAATACCCACTCTCGCCGTTCCCAGTGGAAGGCTGACAACGTCGCCCTCCAGGAAGTCACCATCGACGGTCAGACCGTGCGTATCCCGCGCCGTCTGGTGAAGGCTGCCAAGCTCGGCCTCATCGACGTCGAGCAGTTCTAAGGCGTTTAAGCCTGCTGCTGTGACAGCACCCCCGGCGTAGTCATTCAAACTGAGTGATTATGCCGGGGATTTTTCTATCTGCACCCCGTCATTGAGCAGCGCGTTTCGGGGTTGAGGAAGGGGGGTATGAAGCCGGAGGGGTGATTTTCGTCCTTAAGGGGGGATTGAAGGGGGCGAAATAATACGTTTCGCTTCGTTAAAATGCCCTTCATAAGACATAATTGGTTCTATGAAGATTCTAGTCGTGGATGACGAGCAAGCCGTACGCGAATCGCTTCGCCGATCTCTGAAGTTCAATGGTTACGATGTGGCGCTGGCCGCCGATGGTGTTCAGGCCGTCGAAGCAGTGCACAGCGATAACCCTGATCTACTCATCCTCGATGTCATGATGCCAAACATGGATGGCCTCGAGGTCTGCCGCACTCTGCGTAGTGAGGGCTGGGACCGTCCGATTCTTGTGCTTACCGCTCGTGATGGTGTCTCGGATCGTGTTGCTGGCTTGGATGCGGGTGCTGATGACTACCTGCCCAAGCCCTTCGCGTTGGAGGAGCTGCTCGCGCGCGTGCGTTCCTTGGTCCGTCGCGCTGCTGCTGATTCCATTGGTGCAAAGCCGCCGGCTGAAACTCAGCTGAGCTTTGAGGATCTCAAGCTGGATGCAGACACCCGTGAGGTCACCCGCGGCGGCCGTCAGATCTCTCTGACCCGTACCGAGTTTGCCCTCCTGCATCTGCTTATGGAAAACCCGCGCAAGGTGCTCTCCCGCAACACCATCCTCGAAGAGGTGTGGGGCTATGATTTCCCCACCTCGGGCAACGCCCTCGAGGTCTACATTGGATACTTGCGTAAGAAGACCGAGGAAGATGGCGAACCGCGTCTCATCCACACCGTGCGTGGCGTGGGCTACGTGATGAGGGAGGCTATCGCGTGATTCTCCGAAGGCCCGCGCCTCACGCGGTGCCTTCTGAAGCCTCACCGGCCGCCGCGCAGGTGGCCATGTCCCCCCGCCGCGGCAGCTGGGCTTCACGGGCGCCGCTACGGTGGCGCCTTTCTCTCGTGACAGGCGTTGTCGTTGCTGTATCGGTTGCAGTCATGACATTGGTGACCTATTGGCTGGTGGCAGCGTCAATGACGGCGAGCGTGGATAAGCTCATGGCGCAACAGGCCGATGTGCTGATACGTCAAGCGCAGGATCCCAGCTTCGTCGGCAATATCGACCAAGAAATCGCGTCCTTCAAGCTGTACAACCCCGAGACACGGGTCTCCATTTCGCCTCCTTCGGCCACTTTTGCCTACGGTGATGCTCTCCCGGTGGGCGGGGATTTCAAGCGTGACGGTGACACGACGGAAACCTCCATCCGTACGGTGAATGGCGAGCGGGTGTTGGCTAAATCTCACGATGGCGGCGCCACGGTGGTCGTGGCTAAGAGCCTTAGCGCTACTGAGGAACTAATTTCTGCCGTGGGCTCAGCGCTGCTGATTATCGTTGCCTTCGGCGTGCTGCTGGCAATTTTTGCGGGCATGGTGGTGTCGAAGACAGGAATGCAGCCGATCGCGCGCCTGAAGCGCGCGGCAGACTACGTTACCCAGACCAATGACCTGCGCCCGATTGAAGTTGTCAGCAACGATGAGATGGCGCAGTTGACGGTGTCCTTCAACCGAATGCTGAGCGCCCTTCAGCACGCGCGCGTGCAGCAGTCCCAATTCGTGGCCGATGCCGGTCACGAGCTCAAGACGCCGCTAACCTCCATGCGTACCAATATTGAGCTACTCATGATGCTTAACAAGTCCGGTGGTGGTTTCGGCATTAGCGAAGAAGATCGCCGCGACCTCGAAGACGACGTGATGGCACAGATGTCTGAGCTCTCCACTCTTATTGGTGATCTCGTGGACTTGGCGCGAGAGGACGCAACGGAGAAGGAACCGGAGCCGGTGGAGCTGCATGAGGTTTTGGAGAACTCTCTCAACCGAGCACGTCGTCGCCGCCCCGATGTGGATTTCCGTGTGAGGTTTATCCCGTGGGTGCTCGATGGCGATCCCTTCGCCTTGGGTCGTGCCACGCTCAACCTCATGGACAATGCGGCCAAGTGGTCTCCGCCTACCGGTACGGTCCGCGTGTCTATGCGTCAGGTGGCAGCGAACAAGGTGTGTCTGCGCGTCGATGACTCTGGCCCCGGTATTGCTCCAGAGGAGCGGGAAAAGGTGTTCGAGCGTTTCTACCGCTCTGCGGAAGCTCGTTCGATGCCGGGCTCCGGCTTGGGCTTGGCCATCGTCAAGGCTGTGGTTGAGCGTCACAATGGTGTCATCACCATCAAGGACTCCGCGGATGGCGGAACGCGTATGGAAGTCATTTTGCCGGGCCGCCCCACGGAAGGAGATGCCATGGTGGACGGACTGGAAGAACAGCCTAATGAGTTTCAGGAGGATACCCCCGCTGACCGTGGCCAGATCTTTGCGGAGCGGTGGTTCAACCAAGGCTAGCCAGAGGCTAACATCCCAGTTCATGGTATACAGGAAACGTTCAGCTTCTAGTAGCAGAATTGCAGTGCACTAACAGATCCGCATCAGCGCTGTAGTGCACACTAGATGACATGAACGTGAGGAACTCGAACATGGATAACTCGCAGGAACCCCGTAACACTCAGGCGGGGAGCGAGTCGACTGGCTGGAACCAGCCGCGCTCTGCGGCACAGACCCCGCAAGGCTTTGGGAACCGTCCCAGCCACAACCCTGAGCAGAAAGGGTCCAATGACGCTTCGGGGGCGTCGGCCCCGTATGTGCCTCAGGCACCGCACTCTCCGTACGCCGGCCAGGAATCCATGGGCGGGGAGACGTCGTATAGCGGCGGCAGCTCCTATGGTTTTGGTGGCCCGCGGCCACGCAACGGCTACAACGCGCACAGCACTCAGCAGCAGCAACCCTATGCCGGACAGCGAGCGTTCGGCACCGCTGCCAGCACCGGTCACAACCCCCAGAATCAGCCAGTGTTCGGCGGCCAACAGAATGCTGGTGTTCACATGGTTCCTACTGACAAGCAGTCCACACCCAAACGCACAGTTGGCTTAGGCACCGCGTTGGCAATGATGGTAGGTGCCATCGCTGCGGGTGGTGTGACCGGCGCTGTCGTCGGCGCGATGAACAATGACAAGGATTCGACGTCGACGGTCAATGAGGTGTTGCAACAGCAACCCGTGGTCAACAGCACGGGCAAAGAGCCTGCCGATGGCTCCGTGGAGGAGGTGGCCTCGAAGGTGCTCCCAGCAGTGGTGTCGATTTTTAGTATGACGCGCTCGGGTGGTGCTGAGGGCTCTGGGTCAATCATTTCCCCGGATGGCTATGTTCTCACCAACCACCACGTGGTCGCGGGAGCGGATCAAGGCGGGCGCCTTGAGGTAACGATGAATGACGGCTCGCATCATTCCGCAACCTTTGTGGCCTCAGATGCCACGACAGACGTTGCCGTAATCAAGATCGATGATGCGAAAGACCTGCCGTTCTTGCAGTTCGGCGATTCTGATTCCGCCGCAGTGGGCCAGGAAGTCGTCGCAGTAGGCTCGCCGCTGGGACTCAATGCGACGGTGACGTCCGGCATTGTGTCAGCAAAGAACCGTCCAGTGCGCGCTTCACAGGAAGGCGGGGAGTCTTCGCTTATCGACGCCATCCAGACCGACGCCGCGGTAAACCCCGGAAACTCCGGCGGACCACTGGTCGATATGGAAGGCAATATCATCGGCATGAACTCGATGATCGCCTCCCTGTCCAGTGGCGCTAACGCTGAAGGTGGCTCCATTGGGTTGGGCTTTGCCATCCCGTCCAACTTTGCTAAGCGCATGGCTGATGAGCTCATTAACAACGGCAAGGTCAAGCACCCCACGTTGGGAGTGAAGGTGCGCGCGCAAAGCACTGTCTATGGTGCAGAAATCGTCGAGGTGGAACCCGACAGCCCCGCTGACAAGGCAGGCTTGAAGGACGGCGATATTGTCACCCGAGTCAACGATCGCCTCATTGAGAGCTCCGATTCGCTGATCGCGGCCACACGTTCTCAGGAGTTCGGTGCGACCGTCACCCTTGAAGTGACGACCAAGGACAGCGAAGATTCGCGACAGGTAGAGGTAACGCTGGCGAGCGAGTAAGTTTACACATAGCCAGGCGGTTGACGTGGGCGCTGTGTTTGGAGCCGCACAGAGACCGCCGCACACAGACCACGCAGAGACCACCCCGAGACCAGGCTGAGCCTTTAGCCTTAAGGAGACACTCCCTTGGCAGAGAAAACCGACACCACAAACATGCTCGATGACGTCAACGAACCCGATGACGCCTTCCTTTTCGCCAGTGAACAGGAACAAAGCGTGCAGGCGCCGCGGCGTGCGCTCGTTGTCATCGTGACGGATTACCCGGATGACACTGCACAAGACACCTCCCGCCTTGCGGGCGAGCTGCTGTCGGAAGCAGAGTTCAACGTTGATGGTGCCGTGATCGTCCGTTCGAAGAAGTCGAAGATCCGCCAAGCCATCGAAACTGGTGTCGTGGGTGGCGTGGACCTCGTGCTCACCATCGGTGGTACTGGCGTGGGACCGCGCGATAAAACCCCGGAGGCCACTCGCGCAGTCTTGGACCAGATGGTCCCTGGTGTGGCACAGGCCCTGCGATCCTCTGGTCAGGCGTGTGGTGCGGTGGATGCGTGCACGTCCCGCGGTATTTCCGGTGTCTCCGGTTCGACGGTTATTGTCAATGTTGCTTCCTCGCGTGCTGCGGTCCGTGACGGCATGGCAACGCTGACGCCGCTGGTGCACCACCTCGTTGACCAGCTGCAGAAGTCCAGCGTCTAATGGCTGAATCTGAACGACGGCCTGCGCGCCGTCGCCGCCGCGTACAGCGCCCGTCCACTGCGGAGAACTATGACCGCAGCTTCGATGCGCCCAGCGTGAATCCTCGCGAGGCCGCACAAAACGGAGGAGAAGACGAACTGCGCAGCGTCGCGCTCGATAATGACGGCCTCGTTGGAAACGACGACGAGCCCACCGGTGAGGCCTTCTACCGGGAGAACATGCCGCCGCATTTCGGTGCCACTCAGTAAGCCAGTAGCACGTTCGCACCATGCGAAAAGGGCCGGTCTTCCTCCACAGGATGGCCGGCCCTTGTGCGATGTACGCCCTATGTCCCTTACTTGGTTGCGTCGGCGTTCGACCCCGTAGCACCACCGTTTTCAGCAGCAAGCAGGTCACGAATTTCCGCAAGCAGCTGCTCGCTGGTCGGGGCAGACTCCTCTGGGTCGACGCCCTGGCGGCGCTTGGCGTGCTCCGTTAGAGCATTGATCGGAGCGATGATGCCGAAGTAGATCACAGCCGCGATGATGAGGAAGTTGATGATGGCGGTGATGACAGCGCCGAAGTCGAGGAACGTTGCCGGGTCATCTGTGATGCTGAAGCCCAGACGACCCAATTCCGGGGAGCCGAAGGAATTGATGAGCGGCTGGATGAGGTGATCCGTCACGGAGGTGACAATGGCGGTGAACGCCGAACCAATGATGACTGCGACGGCCAACTCAATAACGTTGCCGCGCATGATGAAGTCTTTAAAACCCTTGAGCATGTGAATGTCCTTTTCTGATGAAAGCCTCGATCGCCTTACAACCTTCCTCGTAGGGATGTCGGTGCAGTGCGCCATACGTAGCGTGCCCACCGCGATGTATTCGATGCTGTGGTGGGCTAACGGGAAAGAGGGGCGAGACGGAGCGGGAAACTACTGCGATGAGAGGCCACTGACTGGCGCACTGCCGGCAGCTCCCTGTGGGCTAGTGGGCTGTGGCGCCTGAGTGGACATAAACACACTAATCCGCGCAGGTTAACGGAGGCAACGTGCAGAGACAGGCATCCGAGAAAAGGCGCTGACAAACACAGAACCTGACTATGTGTGAGCGCGGTCTCCAACAATGACCACCGTGAGCGGTTGCGCCAGGGACGCGGCGGCGACGGCTTCAGCGGCCTGCGCGGGTAGTGCGACGAGGAGTGTGCGTGTGCGGGCGCCAGCGTCCGGCGCTTCAACCGAGACGACGCGTGCACCGCTGGCGATTGTGGCGCCTTGTGCGGAGGAACCATAATCATCGGGAGCGACCGCGTCATCCACATCGCGGGAGTCTGTGCCGCCGACGATATTAACGGTATCGCCGTGATGCAGGTTGGATGCGATCTCCGGTTCCGCCAAGGTCAAAGGGATGAGGTGGGCATCTGACATCCCGAAGTCCGCGACGAGGTCGGAGCTCAGCAGCCGCGTAGTAGTGAGGATTTCACCTGCACCAGCCGATGCCACGAGAACTCGGCCGACAGCCTCCTCCGGGTTACTTCCCAGGGCTGTGGCGGGAAGAAGAGACGAGGGGACACGAGCCACCGCAACATCACCCTGGGCAAGTTTCTCGCCCGCAGCTACCTCGCGTGCCATGACCACGGTGCGAGGCTGCTCACGAGTAGAGGCTAGAGCGCTCACGGCAGCAGCCACGAGCAGCATGCAGGCCAGAGTTCGCCGAATCAGCACGCTGCGTCGGTGCCCTGGTGTGCGCAGGATATGAACGAGTTCCATATCTTCTTAGACTGTGCAGAGCTCCGTACGGTTCCCAGGTCGCTACATCCAACTCATCCCGCGCTCAGTGAGGATGCCATCGACGGGACGATCGTGGTCCTCAAAGGGAACCTCACGTACTTCGGTGGAATGCACGAGAGCCACCACAGGCGGCTGGCCAGTCGTGAGGGGAGCCAATGCGCGGTCGTAGTAACCGGCGCCCTTTCCCAGTCGCATGCCTGATGGGCTCACCGCCATGGCGGGCGCCAGAATGAGATCAAGGTGTGCCAGCACCGCGCTGGTGTGGCGTTTGCCAACAGGTTCTGGAATTCCGAGAGCACCCGGACGCATGGAATCTGGGCCGTCGTAAAGCGTCCACAGCAGCTGACCATCGGTGCCGGAAATCGGCAGATAGACCTCGCGACACGCAGCAGCAATGCTGTCCACCAGCTCTGGGCCACCCGGCTCAGTGCCGAGCGGGTGGTACGCTGCGACCCGCATTGCAGGCGTGAGAAGTGCACGAACCCCGGCGCACCACGCCTTGTTATCTTGAGCGCGCTGCTCGGGGCTGCGCGCTCGGCGCGACTGAAGAAGCTGGGCCCTGAGAACAGCCTTAGGGGAGGTTGTCATGGATATAAATCATAGATCGCTGGCGTAGCGCACCGCGGAGCTGTGGTCGGCGCATTGTAAACTGGAATCTATGGCTATTGCACATGAGGATTCCCCCACTGGGATCGCCACGGTTGTTGTCCCCGCAGCTGGCATGGGCACCCGCTTTTTGCCCGCCACCAAAACTGTGCCGAAGGAGCTGCTCCCTGTCGTCGATACGCCGGGTATTGAGCTGATTGCGGAGGAAGCCGCATCCGTAGGCGCACAGCGCCTGGCCGTCATCACCGCACCTAATAAGCAGGAAGTGATGCGCCATTTTGAGGAATTTCCCGAGCTGGTTGAGACTCTTGACGCTCGCGGCAAGGATGAGCAGGTGGGCAAGGTTAAGCGTGCCGCTCAACTGATTCACCCCATCTCCGTTCCACAGGAGAAGCCCCTTGGTTTGGGGCATGCAGTCGGCTTGGCTGAGTCCGTTTTGGACGAGGACGAAGACTTCTTCGCCGTGATGTTGCCAGATGACATCGTTCTACCCGCGACCGTCATGGGTGAGATGGCTCGCGTGCGTGCAGCGCTTGGCGGCAGTGTGCTGTGCGCGTTCGAGGTATCCCGGGAAGAAACCTATAACTACGGCGTCTTTGACGTAGAGGACACCAATGTCCCTGGCGTGAAAAAGGTCGTGGGCATGGTGGAGAAGCCGGAGCCGGAGGACGCTCCGTCCAATCTGGTCGCGACAGGCCGCTACCTGCTGGACCGTAAGATTTTTGATGCCCTGCGCCGTATTAAACCGGGCAAGGGCGGCGAGCTGCAGCTCACCGATGCCATTGAGCTTCTCATTAAGGAAGGCCACCCGGTTCACGTCGTGGTTCACCAAGGCAAGCGCCATGACCTGGGTAACCCGGGTGGATATATTCCCGCAAACGTGGATTTCGGCCTGCGTGATGAGAAGTATGGCCCTGCGCTGTACAAGGCTCTCAAGCACATCATGGATGAGTATGAGGCGGAGAACGGCCTGAAGGGCTAGCCTCCGCACATTAAGCTTTAGTCCATCCCCCACAGACTCCACAGCGAAGGTAGGCGGTGTATGCGTTCGGTCGATGACCAGATGGCGTTCATTCTTGATGCGGCGGTGACCCCGGAGCCGGTGCGTATAGCCATCGCGAATGCCCTGGGACTCAAGTGCGCTGAGGAAGTGCAGGCGAATCAGCCGCTGCCGGGCTTTCCGCAGGCAGCGATTGATGGATATGCAGTGCGTGCAGTTGATGTCGGCGGGGAGAAGGCACTTAAGCCCCGCCCGCGGCCGGCAGAGGATGAGGCGGGTGATCCTGCCTCAGAACCGGAGACTGAACGTTCCCTACCTGTGGTCGGTGAGGTACCGGCAGGTTCGCGTCAGCCTTTGCGCCTTCAGCCTAAGCAGGCAGTGCGGGTGTACACGGGTGCACCTTTGCCGACGCTTGCCGACGCTGTCCTGCCCCTCGAATGGTCTGATCGCGGACGCAAGCGCGTAACCTCGCACCGTCCAGTGCGCTCGGGTGACTTTGTCCGTCGCGTGGGCGATGACATTCAGCCGGGTGACGTTGCAGTGTCCTCTGGGACCGTCCTGGGGCCAGCACAGATTGGCCTACTCGCTGCGGTAGGCCGCTCCAAAGTTTTGGCCTATCCACGTCCGCGCGTGACCATCGTGTCCTATGGCAAAGAGTTGGTCGATATTGACCGTGAACCGGGCTTGGGTCAGGTCTTTGACGTGAATTCCTATGCCTTGGCGGCTGCAGCGAAGGAGGCCGGCGCCGACGTGCAACGCGTGGGTATTGCTGCTGGCGAGCCGCGCCGCGTGCGCGAAGCTCTGGAAACCCACCTCGCGCGTAGTGAAGTTCTCGTCATTTCCGGTGCCGTGGGTGGCGCAGGCGCAGACGAGATCCGTGAGGTTCTCGATGAGCTTGGTGACGTCGATACCTCACGTGTAGCCATGCACCCAGGCTCGGTTCAGGGCTTTGGCTTGCTGGGAGAGGAACGTATCCCGACCTTCCTGTTGCCCTCGAACCCGGTCTCTGCGCTGGTCATTTTTGAGGTCTTTGTTCGCCCGCTTATTAGGCTATCCCTGGGCAAGCGAAGCGGACAGCGCCGAGTGGTGCGCGCTCGTGTGCTCAACCACGTTGAGTCTCGCCCGGGCCGGCGTGGCTTTATCCGTGCGCGCTTGATGCGTGACGCTGAAACCTCTGACTACCTTGTGGAAGGGCTCGGTGGGGCCGCGGGCGCACCTGCTCACCTGCTTGCCGGTTTGTCAGAGGCCAACGCCATGATTCGTATTCCGGAGGAAGTCACGGAGATCCGACCAGGCGATGTGGTTGACGTTTTGTTCTTGACCCAGCGCAGCTAGGCCCATGCTGGATCCCTTTGGAAATGCCGCTGGGCGGCTGTCGAGCCCTGCGAGCGGTGAGGTTAACCCGAATCATCCTGGTTGGCCTGAGGCCACTCCCGTCGTTCGCATGAGACCAACTCCGGCGTTTCCACACGGACTGTCTGTGCGTTTGCGGCCGCTCATGCGCGGTGATGGCGGAGCTTGGCGGCAGCAGCGAATTGAGGATCGTGAGTTTCTCAAGCCGGTGGAACCAACCCTGCCCACTTCTTGGAACTCCGCGCATTCTCAGTCCGCGTGGTGGAACCACCTGATGTTCCTGCGTGATTCAGCCCGCTCCGGCACCGTGGTCCCCCTTGTTATCGAGGTTGACGGCCAGTTTCGTGGTCAGTTGACCTTGGGAAACATCCAGCACGGAGGAGTCAGTGAATGCTGGGTGGGCTACTGGGTACATTCAGGGGTACACCGCGCGGGTATTGCCACTGCGGCCTGCGCATTGGGGGTAGATCATGCTTTCCACCGGGTTGGTCTGCACCGCGTGACCGCGACCTATCTTCCGGGCAATCCCGCTTCCGGCAAGGTCCTTCACAATAACGGTTTCCGTGATGAGGGTTTCCTTCGCCGCAATTTGCATATTGATGGTGCGTGGCGTGATCACCACTTTTTGGCGCTCAATCGAGAGGATTTTGCATCGAGTGCCGTCGAGCGCCTGCGTAGTAGTGGTCGTATCGCATAAAGGCCGTCGACCTCTGCTTTCACTTAAGTCACAACCTTGTAATTTTGGGGCCGACAATGCCCGAATCGGGTAGTAGGGAGGCTAAAGTGGGGGCCTAGTTGTACTCCCTTTTCGTCGACCCTGGAAAGTGGGAACCTTCCTCATGATGACCACTGTGCCCATCATCCTCGTCATTGTGGTGTGGCTTTTCATTCTTGCTCCGTGGCTGCTGCGCTCCCAGCGTCCCATGAGCCACACCGGTGAGGCCTTTGAGGAGACCCGCGTGCTCTTTGAAGGCGACTCTGGCTCCGTACCGGGCCGCCGCAAGCCACGATTGGGTAAGGCGGATATCCGGCCCAGCGCCCGCGTCTCTGCCGAGGACGAGGATGCCGAGTATGAGTTGGTGCTGGCTGATGATGCCTCGGATGAGGATTCCAGTACTGCTGATGCCGCCTCCGGTAAGGGTTCCGGTGAGGGGACTGAGGGCCATGTCGTGGCGGACACGATCGACGGCGAAGTGGTCGAGACCCCTGAGGGCGCCACCACGGCTGATTCTGTGGCGGCGGTCCCCGTCGGTGCTGAGAATGCCACATCAGATGCAGACGCGGCCGAGGACACCAGTGATGACGACGTTGAGGATGACGTCATCGTGGAAGAGGAACGCATCCAGGAGCCCGACGCAGACGTCGATCCCGTTGAAGCTGAGGTCTTTACCACGCCGGCCCACACCTCAGTGGCAGAGGATGCCTACGACTTCGATGAGACCTTCACGTCCCCGGTTGATCTCCTTTATCCGGGGGCTATCGATGCCCCGGCTGCCGCGAGTGCTGCTGTCACTGATGAGGGTACGGCTGATGCTGAGGAGACTGATGCTGAGGACTCCGCAGAGTTCGATGATGCCGTCTCTTCCGGATCAGCTGCTGTTCCCATGAGCGAGGCCGTTGACGGGGAAGAAGAACCGGAGCGCAACCCACACACCGATACCGAGCTTTCCGCTGAGGAGCTTGCCTTTGCACAGCGCCGCCTCGGACGCGGCGGCTGGGATCCGGTAAAGGAGAAGGAAGCATCCGCAACCCGCTACCAGCGCCGCCAGCGCACGCTTATAGGCTTGGCCGTGGCCGTGGTTGCCACGGTTTGTCTCGGCATCGTCTTTGGCGGCTGGGCTTGGTGGCTCGCCGGAATCGCCGGTGTCATCACCACTGTGTACCTCGTCGCATTGCGCTCCCAAGTGCGCCGCGAGCAGGAGTTGCTGCGCCGCCGCGTCTACCATTTGCGCCGTGCACGCCTTGGAGTGCGTAACGCAGAAAACCCAGCTGAATCGTTGCCGCCAAACCTGCGACGCCCAGGTGCCCTCGTCCTCGAGATTGATGATGAGAGCCCTGACTTCGATTACTTGCCGGTCTACGACGAGGATGACACTGACGGTGATTTCGACGGCCCGCATAGCTCTCCACGTCAGCGCCGCGATGACCTTGCGGCGCGCCGTGTGGGCTAGTTAGGCCGGCCAGATACCGGAGGTGCCGCGGCGGTGTGAGCCCACCAAGTGGGCATCCACCATGCCGATGGCCTCCATGAGGGAGAAACAGGTCACCGGCCCTACAAACTTGAATCCTGCATTTTTCAAAGCTTTGGACATGTCTTCAGCTTCCTGCGTGTATTTGGGAATATCTTCCTCGCATTCAGGAGCGATGGTGTCTTCTGGCAGGAAGCTCCAAATGAACTCATCGAGCCCGCCCTCCTCGCGTAATGCCACCGTGGCCTTAGCGTTGGTGAGGGTGGCCTTGATTTTTAAGCGATTGCGGATAATGCCGTCATTTTCCATGAGGCGTTCGATTTCTTCCTCCCCAAAGCTGGAGAGCAGATCCGCATCAAAACCGGCAAAGGCTTCGCGGAAAGCATCACGCTTGCGCAGCACGAGCTCCCAGTTCAACCCTGCTTGAAATCCTTCAAGGCACAGTCTCTCTAAAAGAGCGGATTCTTCGTGAACGGGCATGCCCCATTCAGTGTCGTAATAATGGCGTAACAGCGGTGAGGTCATCGCCCATGCGGGGCGCCCCAGTCCTTCAGCGTCGTACACAGGTCCAGTATCGTTCGTCATTTCCGTAACAGTCATACCTTCTTAGACTGCGCAAACCTCTCAGCGGTTCCCGCTCTGCGCCATCCTAGTGTGGTGTTCTTCGTGTTCTAGGAGGAAAGCCTTGGCTTCGGCGCCGCCGCGGTAGGAACCGATAAGCCCGTCGGCGCGCACTACTCGGTGACAAGGAACCACGATCGGCAGCGGATTGGACGCGCAGGCGCTGCCGGCTGCCCGAACCGCACGCGGGCTTCCTGCGGCCTGTGCTAGGTGCGCATAACTCCACCGATGCCCATAGGGAATGAGGCCGAGAGCTCGGTGGGCGCGATCGCGGAAGGACAGCGGGCGAGTAGGCAGGGCGAGTTGCACGTCGAAATGGTGGCGGGTGCCGCCAAAGTATTCGATGAGTTGTTTCGTTGCGGAGCAGAGCACGCGCTCGGGTACGCAGGCAGACCTAGGCGCTGCTGTTGCGCGTGGGGATTGCGGGACCGCATCCAGATCAGGGCTCTCAGTAGGAAAATAGACATGGGTTAAGCCGTCGTCGCTGGCGACGAGGGTCAGTGAACCCAGTGGTGAATCTACGGTGGTCCAGATGCTCATGGCGCGGGAGTCCTTTCGTAGGGCAGTGGGCATCCAGGGTAGTCTATGAATCATGAATCGACCCGCTGTTCGCGATGCCGCGTTGCTCATATTCCGTGCAGTGCTGGGCGTCATCTTCGTGGCGCATGGCGTGGACAAGATGTTCTTTGCTGGCATGGACGAAACCACCGGGCAGTTCTCTGCGTGGGGAATCCCGCAGCCGCAGCTATCGGCCTATTTGGCCAGCGTTGCGGAAATGATTGGTGGTGCCGCCTTGGTCGTCGGCCTGTTGACCACCTTCGTGGCCGGCGCATTGGCGCTGCTCATGGCATGTGCTCTTTACTTTGTGCATTTGAGCAATGGCCTCTTCACTGCGGACGGTGGTATCGAGTATCCGCTGGTGCTCATGGTGTCCTTACTCATGATTGTCGTGTTTGGTTCGGGTCGCGCCAGCGTAGATGGGGTGTTGAACCGTGCTGAAGCATGAGCAGGTGCAGGCGGCAATCTCCGCGCAGTTGGATGGTGAAGTGCCGCAGCTTGCTCCGGATGTTATCGATGCCCACCTTTCCGGATGCCCGGAATGTGCGGCCTTCCGTGATAAAGCAGCTGCGCTGTCTCATTCGTTGAGCCAGGTCCAACCTGCAGGGCACCCCCCTCGGGACCTCTCAGAGGTCATCCTTGCGGGCGTGGAACCGGAATGGCAGCGGGCCTCGAGCGCACGTCAAGCTTCCGTGGCTCTTGCGAGAATAAGCCTGGCAGTGCTGTCCGTGGTCTTTCTTGTGTGGGCAGTGGTGGTCGTGGTGAGCGCGTCTGGGCTGACCACCACCGGCAGTGAAGGAACTCTGGCAGAAGGTGCGGATCCGGAACGTGCACGCCTGCTCATGGAAGCAGCTGCGTTGCGCTTTGGACTAGCCAGCGGCCTTGGCTTTGCAGCTTGGCGGCCGGCCTCAGCGCCTGGCCTGCTGCCGGTCGCCTGCACGATGTTTGCCTTCCTCTGTGGCTTCACCATGCGCGATTTCGCATTGGGAACGGCGGGGGCCGGCCAAATCTACATCCTTGTGGCCACGGGATTGGCTGCAGTGGGCCTGGGCTGGGCGTGGGCTGCAGACAGGGGATTTGTGCTGCGGGACGTTTATCGCGCCCTGACTGCGAGTCCTCGTTAAGCGTTAGGGGAACAGATACATCCTGTGAGGTGGGATTAGCTCCACGATGGCAGCCACATCATCGACTGATACCACGATTCAGGGATGAGAAATCCGTACAGAATGGGGGAGAAGTACGCGAACATGGCGACCACGAGCGCCGCGTAGCACACAGTCAGGAAGGTACCCAGTGGCATCGTTGAACCGAAGATCGAGCGGAGCCATGGCCACCTGAGTTCCGGCCCACGGCCAATCATCTGGCCACACGCGAGAGCAATGAGCACGATGACAAAGGGGATGAAGGCCGTGGCGTAGAAGAAGTACATCTGTCGGTCAAAGACCATGAGCCAGGGGAGGAAACCGGCAGCTGCGCCCACGAGTGGGATGAGGAAAGCACGGTTGCGTCGCACGAGCAGCGACCACAGGCCCCACAACACGGCCGGAATGACGAGCCACCAGATAGCGGGGGTGCCGAAGAGATAGAGCATCTTGCGGCAGTCACCACCATTGGGGCAGGTGAGATCGGTAGAGGAGTAATAGAGAATAGGGCGCGCTGCCACGAGCCACGCCCATGGCTTGGAATCCCACGGGTGGCTATGGCCGCCAGAGGAGGTTAATGAAGCGTGGAACTCCAAGACCGAGCTGTGATAGTAGAACCAGCCTGCAATAGGTTCGGGGAGATTGAGGAGCCACGAACCTTCGTCGATCGTGCCGTCCACCTTTGCGTGCCGGTACACGGCGGTTTCATCGGCAAACCATGCACGCCAGGACCAGGCGTACAGGGCAATGGGCAGCACAACGATGGAGGCGAGAGCCGCCGGAGTGTCACGGATGAGGGTGCCAAGGACGTAGCGGCGCACACCGTACATGCGGCGCAGAGCTAGGTCAGAGAAGACGCTCATGAGGCCGAAGAACATGATGTAGTACAGGCCGGACCACTTCACGGACAACGTCAGTCCCAAGAAAACACCGGCCGTAAAACGCCACCAGCGGAAGCCAAAACGGGGACCGAAATCAGATGTACCCATCGCCCCCGTGATGAAAGCGGTGTGGAGGCGCTCACGCATCTGCTGGTGGTCACGGGCAAGCGTCCAAGCGGCGGCGACAACAAAGAAGACCTGGAAGATGTCCAGCATGCCAAACTTCGAAGAGACGAGGAGCACGCCATCGCATACGGCGATCAGTCCAGCTAAGAATCCGACGTGCCAGGAACCCGACAAGCGGCGAGCCAGGGCCATCGTGAGTAGTACAGTGCCCACACCGAAGAGGGCGGTCATGAAACGCCAGCCCATCGGGGTATAACCAAAGACAGACTCGGAAAGAGCGACAATCTGCTTTGCTAGCGGTGGGTGAACCACGAGACCGTAGCCGGGGTTGGACTCGATTCCGCCGAGGAACAGGTTGTGCCAGCTGCTCACCATGTCCCAGGCCTGCGGCACGTAGTGCTTCTCGTCGAAGACCGGGGTGCCTTCCGATACTGGACTGGTGAGGCCTACAAAGCGCGTGATGAAGGCCAGCACAGCGATAATGGCGGTGCTAATGGTGTCGGAACTGGTCCAGACGTAGGGGCGGGGCGCAGGCGGCGCCGGCCGGGTATGGCGGCCGGGCGCGGCGGTGTGGCCCTTCCGGGCAGGTCGGGCGATGGACGTTGCGATACTCACTCGGAAGAGTTTAGCGTGCGTGTGCCATGCTGGGGTGTATGAGTCTTCAGCTTGATCCTTTGCCGCGCGGTGTCATCCTCGCTGCGACGCCCCTAGGAAATCCTGGCGATGCCTCCGCACGCCTCATGCAAGCCTTGGGGCACGCCGATGTCATCGCTGCGGAAGATACCCGCCGCGTACGCAACCTAGCCCAAGCATTGGGCGTGGACATTCGAGGCAAGGTGGTCTCCAATTTTGATCACAATGAGGCGGAGCGCTCACGAATGCTGGTCGACGCCGCGCGAACCGGGACGGTTCTTGTCGTGTCCGACGCAGGAATGCCGTTGGTTTCTGATCCTGGTCATTCCATCGTCGATGCGGCCGTGGCGGCAGGTGTCCCCGTCACCTGCTTCCCTGGTCCGTCCGCGGTGCCCACGGCCTTGGCGCTCTCAGGCTTGGGGGTGGGGCACTTTCTCTTCGATGCCTTTCCTCCGCGTAAGCCTGGTCCACGCAAAGCGTGGTTGGAGTCGTTGGTAGGGGAGCGCCGCGCTATTGCCTTCTTCGAGTCGCCGCACCGGCTAGCGCAGACGCTTGGCGACGCCTCCACGATCCTCGGCGCCGAACGCCGCGCTGCGGTGTGCCGCGAACTGACCAAGACCTATGAAGAGATCAAGCGCGGAACGTTGGGTGAGCTTGCTGAATGGGCAGAAGAGAATGCGCGCGGCGAAATCACCGTGGTGATTGAAGGTGGTGCTGCTGAGCCCGCGTCGCTAGAGGAGCTACTTGCTGAGGTCCGTGCTGAGGTGGAGCGCGGCGTGCGCGCAAAGCAGGCCTGCAAGCAAGCAGCCGCGGGGACTGAATGGTCGAACCGTGAGTTGTACGACGCGTACCTCGCTGCCCGCGACTAGCCTGCCGCCGTTCCCGCGCAGTGGGGGAATGTGTGGTTGTGCAGCATCGACGTTGTGTGGTGACCGCTGTCTCTCTTTCCCTAATCGTTATCGTATCGTTACGTGATCGATCTGTGAGTACGCGGTGAGACGGTCTAAAATCCTCTGTCAGCTGCGCAGTCCCAGTTCGGGACAGGACCGCGGTGGGGAAAAGGGGACGTCGGAAAGCACGGGCTCCTGCCTATTTTTCTGCGGATATGTGCGATACGGTGCACCTTTAGCGCGTCTGCAAGTTGACTAGTTGGTGGCGGGGCAGCAAGGTCTGAGGCTATGACAGACTCGACCAATGCAGACAACGTAAAGGACACGGGGGTCTCGTCAGCCGTGCCGAGCGGGACAAGCTCGCAAAGCACGGTCGATGAGTATCGCACTGTCGATGAGCGCCTCGAGGCAGCCTCGGCCACGAGCCAGCTCCAGGACATGATCACCAACAAGGCCTTCAACCCGGGGGCCTACTCGGTGCCCGCAGAGGACAAGGAAACCGAGGAGTTCGGCCCCGGCGGCATTGATTCGCCGATTGACTGGTCCATTGTTGGCATCGCTGGCCTTCTTGTGGCCGCCATCGTGGCCTGGGGCCTGGCCGCACCGGATAACTTCGGTGCTTTCGCAAGCAACGCCCTGAATTTCGTCGTCAACGACTTCGGCTGGGCTTACGTGCTGTTTGGCACCATCTTCGTCGTCTTCGTGATCTTTATCGCGATGTCGAAGTTTGGCACTATTCGCTTGGGGCACATCGATGAAGAGCCGGAATTCTCCACGGTGTCCTGGATTGCCATGATGTTCGCTGCCGGTATGGGCATCGGCCTCATGTTCTACGGCGCTTCCGAGCCGCTCAACTACTTCAAGAACGGCGTGCCGGGCCACAGCGAGCACGAGGTGGGGACCGCCATGGCCACCGCGATGTTCCACTGGACCCTGCACCCCTGGGCCGTCTACGCCATCGTGGGCCTGGCCATTGCCTACTCCACTTTCCGTATCGGTCGTAAGCAGCTGCTTAGCCAGGCCTTCGTACCGCTCATCGGTCAGCGCGCCGCTGACGGTGCTCTGGGCAAGCTCATTGACATCCTGGCCATCTTCGCCACCGTCTTCGGAACCGCCTGCTCCCTGGGCCTGGGTGCTACCCAGATCCAGGCAGGACTTGAGGCCTCGGGCCTGATTGACAACCCCTCCCAGGGCGTTGTCATTGGTATCGTGCTTGTTCTGACCCTAGCCTTCATCTTGTCCGCTATGTCCGGCGTGGGCAAGGGCATTCAGTACCTGTCCAACGCCAACATGATTTTGGCCGCACTGCTGGCCATCTTCGTGTTCATCTTGGGCCCGACGGTCACCATCCTTAACCAGATTCCGGGTTCGATCGGTAACTACCTGGCCAACTTCACCGAGATGATTGCCCGTACCGCTGAGTCCAACAACGGTGAGGCAGCTGAGTGGCTGTCTACCTGGACCATCTTCTACTGGGCGTGGTGGGTGTCCTGGTCCCCGTTCGTGGGCATGTTCCTGGCGCGCATTTCCCGTGGCCGCTCCGTTCGCGAGTTCTGCATCGGCGTGCTTCTCGTGCCGGCTGGCGTGTCCACTGTGTGGTTCGCCATCTTCGGTGGCACCGCCATTCACATGGAGCAGAACGGCAACTCCATTTCCGGTGATTCTGCTGAGCAGGAGCTCTTCAACCTCCTGCAGAACCTTCCGGGAGGCTTCATTGCCGGTATCGTCGCCGCAATCTTGTTGGCCACGTTCTTCATCACCTCGGCCGACTCCGCATCCACCGTCATGGGCTCCATGTCCCAGTCCGGTGCCACCACCGCCAAGCCGTGGCTGTCCGCCACGTGGGGTGTGCTCACCGCGGCCGTTGGTCTGACGCTTCTGCTGTCCAGTGAGGACTCCTTGTCCAACCTGCAGAACGTCACCATCGTGGCAGCCCTGCCCTTCCTCTTCATCGTCGTCGGCCTCATGTTCGCTATCTACAAGGACCTGAGCAACGACGTTATCTACTTGGAGTACCGTGAGGCCCAAGCCTTCCAGCGCAAGCTAGCCCGTGAGCGCCGCCTGCACCGCGAGTTCCAGCGCGAAGAGGCATTCAAGGCCCGCCGCCATCAGCGCATGCACAAGAACTAGTCGCGCCCGGTAAGTTCGCGCCTGACAGCGAACACGTATTGACACCCCCTCACTGCACATACGGTGAGGGGGTGTTCGATAGAGTAGGGGCCATGACTGAGACAGTTGTCGTTAATGTTGCTTGGCCCTATGCCAACGGACCCCGCCACATCGGACACGTGGCGGGCTTCGGTGTTCCTTCCGATGTGTTTGCGCGCTTTCAGCGAATGCGCGGCAAGGATGTCCTCATGGTCTCCGGCACGGACGAGCACGGCACCCCGCTGCTGGTCCAAGCGGACAAGGAAGGCGTTACCGTTCGTGAACTGGCGGATCGCTACAACCGTCAGATCGTGACCGACTTGGCGGGCCTCGGACTGTCGTATGACCTTTTCACCCGCACCACCACCCGCAATCACTACGCGGTGGTGCAAGAACTCTTCAAGGGCCTCTACGAGAACGGCTACATGCTCAAGGAGACCACCCAGGGTGCTATCTCGCCATCGACGGGCCGTACCTTGCCGGACCGCTACATTGAGGGCACCTGCCCGCTGTGTGGCGCCGATGGTGCCCGTGGTGACCAGTGCGATAACTGCGGCAACCAGCTGGACCCGGTAGACCTCATCAACCCAGTGTCCAAGATCAACGGGGAAACGCCGGAATTCATCGACACCGAGCATTTCCTGCTGGACCTGCCTGCGGTCAAAGACGCCCTCGAGTCGTGGCTGAAGACCCGCGAAGAGTGGCGTCCCAACGTGCTGAAGTTCTCCCTCAACCTGCTGGAGGATATGCGGCCGCGTACCATGACCCGCGATATTGACTGGGGTATCCCGATCCCGGTTGAGGGCTGGGAGGACAACGGAGCGAAGAAACTCTACGTGTGGTTCGATGCGGTTATCGGCTACCTGTCTTCCTCCATTGAGTGGGCACACCGCACCGGCAACCCGGAGGCATGGAAGCACTACTGGCAGAACCCGGAGGCCCGCCACTATTACTTCCAAGGCAAGGACAACATCACCTTCCACTCCCAAATCTGGCCGGCGGAGCTCTTAGGCTACGCGGGCAAGGGAGCAAAGGGTGGTCAGCTGCACACCTACGGTGAGCTGAACTTGCCCACGGAGATCGTGTCTTCGGAATACCTCACGATGTCCGGTTCCAAGTTCTCCTCCTCCAAGGGCGTGGTCATCTACGTCAAGGACTTCCTCAAGGAGTTCGGCCCCGATGCCCTGCGCTACTTCATCGCAGTGGCCGGTCCAGAGAACAATGACACCGACTTCACCTGGGATGAGTTTGTCCGCCGTATCAACAACGAGCTGGCCAACGGCTGGGGCAACCTGGTCAACCGCACGGTGTCAATGGCGTTTAAGAACTTCGGCGAGGTACCGGCCCCGGCTGCTCTGGAGCAGCCGGACAAGGATATTCTCGCGCTGGCGGAGGACACCTTCGCCACTGCCGCGGACTTCCTTGAGCAGTCCAAGTTCAAGCAGGCTATGACTTCCATCATGCACGTCGTGGGTGAGGCCAATGCTTACGTTGCCGCAATGGAACCATGGAAGCTGGCCAAGGATGAGACGCACCGCGAGCGCCTCGCTACCGTTCTGTGGACGGCACTTCAGGTGGTTTCTGACTGCAACGTCATGCTCACCCCCTTCCTGCCTTTCACCGCGCAAAAGGTACACGAGACCTTGGGGCGTGAGGGTGTATGGGCCGCACAGCCACAGGTTGAGGACGTTGTCGATGACATGCCGGTCGAGGTCGTGGGTGTGAACCTTCCGCCGGAGAACCACCCGTATCCGATCATCACTGGTGATTACACCGCACAGCAGGCGGCGTGGAAGCGTATCGACGTCACGCCGGGCACCACGCTGCAGAAGCCGAAGCCGCTCGTGGGCAAACTTGACCCAGAGCTCGGTGAGACCGGCCCAGAATGGGCCCCGGTACAGAAGTAGGTTCTGTGGGGCAGCGCTTCCGGCGCACACTCGCGCCTGCCTTGCTGTTCACCGTCGTGTGCCTCACGGCGGTGAACTTGCGATCCGGCATTGCCTCGGTAGCGCCGGTTCTCGGACAGATTCAGGGATTCTTCGGTATCTCGTCCGGTGCAGCCGGACTGCTCACCGCGCTGCCAGGCCTGTGTTTTGCGGTCATGGGCTTGGCTGCTGTTCCCATCGCGCGTCACGTAGGGCTGAGCCGCACCTTGGCGGCCGGCACGGTAGCACTCGTTGCCGGATTGGCGCTGCGCCCATGGGTGAGCAGCTTTTCGCTCTTTGTGGTCCTGACAGTCTGCGTTGTCGCCGGTATCGCGCTGGCCAATGTCCTGCTTCCAGCGTGGATTAAACAACATGGCTCGGGACGCACCCTAGTGGCGCTCATGACGACGTACACGACGATGCTGGGGGTATCGAGTGCGCTGGGGCCGCTTTCGGCGGTCACCCAGAACACGTGGCAGGGTGCGCTGTGGGTGTGGTGCCTGCCCGCCATCGCGCAACTCATCGCGTGGATGGTCGTGCTCCCGCGCACCGGACGCGATGTTGCCCACGGAGCTGTCGACGGCGAGGGCGCCCCGCGCCCCATGTATACCTCGCCCACGGCTGTGGCCATGCTCTTCTTCTTTGGACTGCAATCAACCATGGCCTATGTGCAGATGGGCTGGCTGCCCCGCATGCTCGTAGAAAAAGGCGTGGGTGAGAACACCGCGAGCGTGGCTCTGGCCATCATCGGTGTCTTCAACATCCTCGGCGGAATTGTCATGCCGTGGTTGATTTCGCGTCTCGATCGCCTTGCCCCTGTGCCCGTCGTGCTTGCGCTTTGTACCTGCGCTGGGTGGGCTGGGGTGCTTCTTGCAGCCGATAGTGCACCGTTGGCATGGGCCACTCTCATGGGGATAGGCGGCATGTGCTTCCCACTGGTCCTTGCTTTGTTGACCGCCCGCACGCGCACCGCGCTGACCACCGCGCGTCTTTCCGGCTTCGTCCAACCCGGCGGTTATGTCCTCGCCGGCCTCGTACCACTACTCGTTGGCGTAGTGCGCGGTGCAACCGGAAACTGGACCGTCGTGCTCGTCGGTCTCATGGCGCTGTCGCTGTGCATGCTTTTCGCGGGTTTGCGCGCCACGACGCGGGTATACATCGACGACGAGCTTGTTGGCTAGCGAATTCAGAGCTGACAAGATACCTTTTTAGCTACAATGAAGAAGCATTTGACGCCTTGCGTTATTGACGCGAGGCGTCATGGGGGGATAGGGTGAAGCAGTGATCCAGTCGTTTGCGGACAAGGCCACCGAGCGTTTATGGAATCGTGAGAAAGTACCTTCCATCGACCCGCGTATTCACACGGTTGCTCTCCGTAAGCTGAGGCAGCTGGGTTATGCCCAGAGGCTGGATGAGCTCCGAATACCTCCGGGAAACAGACTCGAAGCGTTGAAGGGTGCTCGGCAGGGTCAGTACAGCATTCGCATCAACAGTCAATGGCGGATCTGTTTCCGATGGACCGCCGCAGGGCCACAGGAGGTTGAGATCGTTGACTACCACTGAGAAGCTCCCCCCAGTGCATCCAGGTGAAATTCTTGTGGAGGATTTCCTTAAGGAGATGGGGATAACCCAACACAAGCTCGCCGTATCGATTGGAGTTCCGCCTCGTCGGATCAATGAAATTGTCCACGGCAAGCGGGCTATCACCGCTGATACTGCACTGCGGTTGGCCAAGTTTTTCGGAATGACTCCGCAATTTTGGCTAGGTCTCCAGTCGCACTACGACTTGGATGTCGCGGAAGATAAAATCCTCTCTGAGTTAGAGGAAATTGAGCCGCTCACACCGGCTTCAGCCTAGCGACTCGGCATAGCCAACGGTGGAGCGGTCAACGCGCTAGGAGCGGTCGAAGTCGCGCTGCAGGTGTACCAGGCCCAGGCGCACGCCGTCTTTGGTGTGGATGTTGGGCATGCGTCCGGTTTCGCTAAAGCCGAACTTCTTGTGCAGGGCAATAGAGGACTCATTGGTGTCCACGATGTAGGTAATGATGGTTTCCACGTACTCATTCTCGGCGGCATGATCCATGAGCGTGGCCATCAGTTCGCTGCCGACACCCCTGCCGCGCGCAGACTCAGCGATGTAGATGGAGTCTTCAGCGGTGCCGTAGTAGATGGCGGGGGTCACGAACTGGAAATATGCTGCCCAGCCGACGATCTCCTCGTCGTCCACAGCGACATAAACCGGGTAACCTTCTTTCTCCATCTGTGTAAGCCACTGCTCGCGGTCTTCCACGGTTTCCTGCCAGGTGACGAGGTTAGCAGCCGGCGTTGCAGCGGAGGCGGAGTTATAGATGGCGGCGATGGCGGGGGCGTCGCCAAGCACTGCGGGACGAACGTGCATGATTGATCCTTAAACCATGAGTAGCAAATGGGTGAGGTCGGGCCAGCGCCCAGCTTTGCAGGTCACTTCCTTGAACGTACCTACAGTGGCAAAGCCGAACTTCTCATGCAACTTGATGGAAACCGTGTGCTCCGGATAGCCCGGTTGAGGGCCGATGTTATCGCGGGGGACAGTGGAGTCCGTCGCTGTGCGGATTCTCGTGCGCGCGCGACTACACTCGCAGCCATGTCTAAGAAGAAGCCACGCCCCACGCCCGTGCCCGCCGAAGGTCTGAGCCAGCTTATCGACGCCCACACGCACCTCGCCTCGTGTCGCGACTCTGACGCCGACTTAGTTGCCCGCGCCCGTGCCGCCGGAGTGGAACGCATGGTCACCGTTGGTGATGGTTTGGCTGAGGCTGAAAAAGCCCTGGCTGCCGCCCACGAGTTCGATAACGTGTATGCCGCGTGCGCAATTCACCCGACAAAGGCGGGTGAGCTCGACGAGGCTGCCCGTGCTCGCTTGACTGAGATGGCTGCGGACCCGCGCTGCGTGGCCATCGGCGAGACCGGCCTGGACACGTATTGGATTCATCACGAACCGGAGAGCACCGCACCGCTTGAGGTGCAGGAGGAAGCGCTGCGCTGGCACGCGGAGCTGGCGGCCAAGGTTGGTAAAACCCTTATGATTCACAACCGTGAAGCTGACGAGGACCTCATGCGAGTGCTGGGGGAGTGTGCTCAGGCACCGACGGTGATGCTGCATTGTTTCTCCTCCCCGCTGGAGGTGGCCAAAGAAGCGCTCGACCGCGGCTATATCCTCTCTTTCGCCGGCAATGTGACCTTTAAGCGAAACGAGGAGATGCGTCAGGCGGCGGCCCTAGCGCCGGCGGGTCAGCTGCTTATCGAGACGGATGCTCCCTACATGACCCCGGAGCCTTTTCGCGGGGCGCGCAATGAGCCCTCGCTTATCGGACATACCTATCGTTGTGTCGCGGAGGCCCGTGGACAGCAGGTGGAAGAACTTGCTGCGGAGGTGACGGAAACTTTCGCCGCAACCTTCGGGGTGTGAGGATCTTCACTTTTGCTAAACCTCCTGCTCAGAGGTGGCAGGCGTGTTTGTTGTGACGAGTGTTCTGCCAGTGGTAGCGGCGTGTACGTACTTCTCGATTGTTACGTCCTGTTACCGTATCGTTATCCAAAGTTAGCCCGGCATTGAGATTGCCGGGGCGCGCATTCTGTCGCGCAGAGTCAGGTGCCGGGCGCATGCTCGGCACGTCATACTGCAGAGACGAGAAAAGGTTTATGTCCCCGAAGAAGCAGATCAAGCGAATCAACAATTCCCGCTCCCTGCCGTTGCGCATGGCAACCGGCGGTGTACTGGGCACCCTCGCCGTGGGCGGTGTTGTCGCCGTCGGTGCGCAGAAGGACATCACGCTTGACGTCAACGGTGAAACTACCACTCTGGCTACCTTTGCTGGGGACGTCAACACCGCCCTAGAGGCTGCCGGGGTCAGCGTAGACGGTGAGGACCTGGTGTACCCGGCCCTCTCCGAGCAGCTTGCCGACGGCGACTCCATCACCGTTCGCACCGCCAAGCCGGTTGCCGTCACCATTGATGGCGTGGAAACGCAGCTGTCCTCCACCGATCTCACCGTCTCTGATCTGCTCGGCGGCCTCGACGGCATTGTGCCGGGAGCTGCGGTAACCTCCGGGGCGAAGGAAATCGCGGACGACGAGGTAGTGACCGAAGGGATGAACATCGAGGTAGTTTCTCCGAAGATTGTCAAGGTCTCCGACGGAGGCTCCGTCTCCTATGCAAGCGTCTCGGCGAAGACTGTCGAGGATGCGCTCGAGGCACGTGGCATCACCGTGGACAAGGATGACCGCGTCAGCCCAGAGCTTGATACCCCGGTCACCGCCGGCATGAGCATCACCGTGGATCGAGTCACGGTCTCTAAGGAAGACAACACTGAAGAGTTCGATGCGCCGGCTAAGTATGTGGATGATCCTGAGCTGGAAGAGGGCACCGAGGAGGTCCGCGAAGAGGGCACTCCAGGCTCCCGCACCGTCACCCGCAAGATCGTAACGGTGAATGGCGAAGAAGAGTCGAACGACGTCATTAAGGAAGACGTCCATACCGAACCGATCGCCGCCCTCATCGCGCGCGGCACTAAGCCGAAGTCCACCGCCCCTGCCGTCGCTGAAGGCTCGGTCTGGGATGCCATCGCGCAGTGTGAAGCCACTGGCAACTGGTCCATCAATACCGGTAACGGCTTCTCCGGCGGCCTGCAGTTCACCCCGTCCACTTGGGCTGCCTTCGGCGGCAATGAATACGCACCACAGGCCTGGCAGGCCACCCGCGAGCAGCAGATTGCCGTAGCTCAGAAGGTCCAGGCCGCTCAAGGCTGGGGCGCATGGCCTGCCTGCACCGCGAAGCTCGGCCTGCGCTAAAGCTTTAAGTGCTCGGCGTATTAATCTGGATGACATGACACAACCCCTCCTGCTGGGCCCGGTGGAGATACGCGAGCTTGCTGCCGAGCTCGACGTGACACCGACAAAGAAGCTGGGCCAGAATTTCCTGCATGACCCCAACACCATTCGGCGCATCGTTGCCGCCGCGGACCTTGACTCTGAGGACCGCGTGGTGGAGGTTGGGCCGGGTTTGGGATCACTGACCCTGGGCCTACTGGGAGAGGTCGAACATGTCACGGCCGTGGAAATCGATCCGCGCCTGGCTGGCAAGCTTCCGGGAACCGTCGCTGAGCGTGCTCCCGAGCAAGCGGATCGCCTGACCCTCGTAGAAAAGGACGCCCTCGCCGTTGAGGCCGGGGAGCTGGGGGAGCCCACCGCACTCGTGGCCAACCTCCCATACAACGTCGCCGTTCCGGTTCTCCTGCACCTGCTTGAACTTTATCCTTCGATTCGTCGCGTACTCGTTATGGTTCAGCTCGAGGTGGCCGAGCGTCTTGCTGCCGCGCCCGGCAGCAAGGTTTATGGCGTGCCCAGCGTGAAGGCCTCTTTTTATGGGCCGGTGCGGCAGGCCGGGACGATAGGCAAGAACGTGTTCTGGCCCGCCCCCAAGATTGAATCGGGCTTGGTGCGTATCGACTGCACCCGCCCCTATGACGAGGCCCTCCGCCCGCGTCTCTTTGCGTTGGTTGATGCTGCTTTCGCACAGCGCCGTAAGACCCTCCGCGCCGCACTAGCCGGGTTCTACGGCTCCGCCGCGGCGGCAGAAGAAGCCCTGCGTGCTGCGGATATAGATCCGCGCCTGCGCGGTGAGAAGCTTGGTGTGGAGGACTTTGTCCGACTGGCGGAAGTCTCATGAGCAATCCCATGACAACACCCCCGCGCCTGTGGCAGGCCCGTGCCCATGCCAAGGTGAACCTGCACCTCGGGGTTGGCCAGGCGCGCGAGGACGGCTTTCACGAGCTCGCCACCGTGTTTCAGTCCCTCGACGTACACGATCGAGTGAGCTACCGCTGGGCCGAGGACACCACCGTGGAGGTCACTGGGCTTCACTCGGCGGGGGTGCCGGCATCCATCGACAACTTGGCCTGGCGTGCCGTGGAACTGGTGGCGCAGCGCCTCATGGTGCCGGCGACTGGCACCCTCACGATGGAGAAAAACATCCCCGCTGCCGGCGGCATGGCGGGCGGATCGGCCGATGCTGCTGCGGCTCTGCTCTTGGCCAATCATGCGCTGAGCACCGAGTTCGGCCGCGAACCCGTCACCGAGGAGATGCTCTTCGAACTCGCCGCCGAGTTGGGCTCTGACGTGCCCTTCACGCTCATGGGCGGCACCGCACTAGGCCGCGGCCGCGGCGAATTGCTCACGCCGATGCTGGCGCGTGGCCGTTACATCTGGGCCATCATCACCAATTCCGAAGGCCTATCCACCCCGACGGTCTTTCACAAACTTGATGAACTGCGAGCCGCCGGCCGAGGAAGCGCTCCGCACCTCGATACAGAGGCTGTGGGCCAAGCACTCGTCAGCGGCAACCCGCGGGAGCTTGCCGC
Source organism: Corynebacterium sp. HMSC05E07 (assembly GCF_001807225.1). Lineage (NCBI taxonomy): Bacteria > Bacillati > Actinomycetota > Actinomycetes > Mycobacteriales > Corynebacteriaceae > Corynebacterium > Corynebacterium sp. HMSC05E07. The sequence goes on along the minus strand of NZ_KV788211.1, from coordinate 30,312 downwards.
TGCTGTGCACAATGACCTTCAACCGGCAGCATTGTCCCTACGCCCAGACCTGCGCAAGATTCTGGATACTGGTGAGGCTGCCGGCGCGCTCACAGGCATTGTCTCTGGTTCTGGCCCGACCTGTGCCTTTCTATGCGAGGACGAGGAGACGGCGGCTGAGGTCGTTGCCAGTGTGTGCGCTGATAACCGCGGGACTCGTGGACTTGTGACCACGGCTCCTGCCACGGGCGCAAGCCTCGTCGATCTTTCCTAATTGATACTGCCACCCACTAGGATGAAGGCGTTATGGCGAACCTCATCAACCTGGAAAATGTAAGCAAGTCCTTTGGACTCAAGACCCTCCTGAACAGGGTCTCTCTCGGTGTTCAAACCGGTGATCGTATCGGTATCGTCGGCGTCAACGGTGGTGGTAAAACCACGCTGCTGGAGGTCCTCACGGGCATTGAGCCGCCGGACTCGGGGCGAGTATCGCACAACTCGGATCTACGCATGGCGGTGGTGACGCAGCGCTTTGAGGTGGAGGAGTCGCTCACCATTGCCCAGGTCATTATCGAGCCCCTCGGTTTGGAAACCTTCGAGTGGGCCTCCAATGCTAAGGTGCGTGATGTCCTCGGCGGGCTCGGTATCGTCGACCTCGGCCTCGATACCCCGGTGGGATCCCTTTCCGGTGGTGAGCGCCGCCGCGTGAATCTTGCGGCCGCGCTGGTGCAGGACCTTGATGTGGTGGTGCTTGATGAGCCGACGAACCACCTCGACGTGGAAGGCGTGCAGTGGCTGGCGAAGCACCTGCTTGCCCGCAAGCTAGCGGTCATCGTTGTCACCCACGATCGCTGGTTCCTCGACACCATTGCTACGACCACGTGGGAGGTCCATGATGGCGTGGTTGATGCGTACGAGGGCGGTTACAATGACTGGACTTTCGCCCGCGCTGAGCGAGCCCGGCAGGCCGATGCCATGGAGCAACGCCGCCAGAATCTGGCGCGCAAGGAGCTCGCGTGGCTGCGCCGCGGTGCACCGGCGCGAACCTCGAAGCCGCGCTACCGCATCGAGGCCGCTGAGGCACTCATTGCGGATGTTCCCGCACCGCGCGACAAAGTTGAGCTCATGGCCTTCTCCAAGCAGCGCCAAGGGCGCGTTGTCATTGAACTCGAGGATGCCACAGTTACGACGCCGGATGGTCGAACCTTGGTGGATCACCTCACGTGGCGCCTCGCCCCAGGTGAGCGCATTGGGCTTGTCGGTGTCAACGGCTCAGGTAAGACAACGTTGCTGCGGGCGCTCGCAGGTGAGGTGGAGCTGGCCGCAGGTAAGCGTATCGAAGGTAAAACCGTGCGCCTTGGTTGGTTGCGGCAAGAGCTTGATGACCTCGACCCAGAACGCAGGCTTCTCGACGCCGTCGAGGACGTCGCCACCTATGTGCATCTGGGAAAGAAGGAACTCAGTGCTTCTCAGCTGGCGGAACGCCTGGGATTTTCCGCCAAGCGCCAGCGCACTCCAGTGGGTGATCTGTCCGGAGGTGAGCGCCGCCGACTGCAGCTGACCCGTGTGCTTATGGCGGAGCCGAACGTACTGCTTCTCGATGAGCCCACGAACGACCTTGATATCGATACCCTTCAAGAGCTGGAATCCCTCTTGGATTCTTGGCCGGGCACGATGGTGGTTATCTCGCACGATCGCTACCTCATCGAACGCATCGCGGACAATACCTATGCGCTCTTCGGCGATGGCAAGCTCACCAACCTTCCCGGTGGTATCGAGGAGTATCTCCGGCGCCGCCAGCAGATGGAGGCCACCGCGTCTCGCGGTGTTATTGATCTTGGGGAGAAGTCTTCGGAACCTGCCGCGGACGCTGCCTCCAGCTCAGCAGCAGATTCCGTGCAAGGACCGGCACGAGGTTCTGCCGCCGCAGCCCCCACCAAGCGTCTCAGCTCCCAGGAAGAGCGTGAACTCACCAAGAAGATGAATTCACTCGAGCGAAAGATGGCCAAGCTTGATGAGAAAACCTCACAGTTGAACGAGAAAATGGCTGCCGCCGCCGAGAAAATGACCTCTGGGCAGGGTGATTCCGCAGAGCTGTCGACGCTGGACGCAGAACTCAAGGCCGTTGCCGCCGAGCGTGAGGAGCTCGAGATGGAATGGCTGGAGCTGGGAGAGAAGCTCGAAGGATAGGGAATGCCCTAGCCGAAGAGAGCCGCGATACCCAGCATGGCTGGCAGTGAGAGGAACGTGGTGAGGAAAACCGTATCGCGCGCTACGGTCTCACCAGTCTGGTAGGTTGCGGCGTAGTTGTACACGTTTTGTGCCGTGGGCAGCGCCGCCAAGATGAGTGCGGTATAGAGCTCGCTACCGCTTAAGCCAAAGGCTAGGCCTGCAGCAAGGGCGATGGCCGGCATAGCGACAAGCTTGAGCACTGTCGCGGTGATGGTAGGAAGCCGGTCATTGTCCAGAAGTGAGTCTCCTTTGAGGGAAGCACCAAAGCTCATGAGGATCATCGGAATGGATGCCCCGCCTAGGATCTCCAGAGGCGCCATGATGACGTCCGGCACAGTCCATCCCACAGCCGAGACGATGAATCCCAGAACTGCCGCGATGACGACCGGCGCGGTGAGACCTGAAGTCACTGAGCGGGTCACAGAACGGAAGCTTGTTCCTTGTGCATTGAGTCCCGCGATGATGAACGGGGACAGCACCGCCATTTGAAGCACGAGGGCGGGGACGACGAAGGTGGCGTCACCGATCACGTAGGTAGCGATGGGGAGACCGATGTTGACCGAGTTGTAATAGCTTGAGGCCGCGGCCCCCGCCATCGTCTCTGCGCCGCTGCGACGGAAGAACAGCAGGCTCAGCAGCCCGTATAGCCCCATCGTCGCTACCGAGGCAACCGCAATGACCGCCACGACAGGAGAAGCAAACGCCGAGGTATCTGACTGTGCCACGCTGGAGAAAATTAGCGCCGGGGTTGCAGCCCAAAATGCAACTCGGTTGAACTGCAGCCGGGCTTCGCCTTTACCGATGACACCTTTATGTGCCAGCACGAAGCCCACAGCGATAACGACGAAGATAATCGCAAACCCCGTCACAACATCCAGCACTACTGCTCACCCTTTCGCCTACGTCTCGGAGGATAACAATGCCATATCGAATTTCCTGTGAGTCCGGAAGGTTAGTTCTCAGACACGGGGATTCTATGGCACGGTAGTAGGCATGAATGCATTCCGTCGTGTTTCTCGCCTGTCCGCCACCGCTGTTCTGACCACAGCCCTCGCGGTGTCCGGCGCATCAGCCGCCCAGGCACAGGATATTAACCAGCTGTCCTCCCAGGCCACTGAGCAGATCAATTCTCTCCAGATCGAGCTGCCTGCCCAAGCATATGATGTTGCGAAGCAGCTCAATGTCCAGCTGCCGGCTTTCATCAAGAAGCCGACTCCCGCCGTGGCTCATGAGCTCGTTGGAGCTACTCACGCTCACCTGCTGAAGCAGGGCCACCATGCTGATGGGAACGCCAAGAACATCGCCCAGGAATGGGCGGACCAGGCAGCTGCCGGCAAGGTCACCTTCCATGAGAACGCCGGTGACGGCCTGACGCACCTAGAAGAAGGCAGCGGCAATATCTACAAGCTCACCGAGTCTGAAGCGAAGGACCGCGTGAATTGGCTTAACCGCGATGTCCCCGTGACCAAGACTGATGGCACGGGCTTTGGCGTTGCCCAGTCTTACGACGGCACTTACGTCTATGTGGCGGAGTACTTCTTCAACAAGTAACCCCCACAAAATAACCCCAACAAAGACCAGTGAACGAAGCCCTGCCGTTGTAGGCAGGGCTTTCTGCACGTTTTCGGCCAGCGCGTTACTGTGGGGTTCATGATTTTGATCAACGTACAGTTCCACGTCAAGCCTGAGTACGCCGAGACCTTCCTCGATGAAATTGACTGGTACACCAAGGCCTGCCAGGCCGAGCCCGGTTGCATCGACTTCAAGTGGTTCCGCGATCCGGAAGACAAGCAGCGCTTCCTGCTGTTGGAGTCCTACAAGGACGGCACGGATGTCGACCACGTCAATACCGAGCACTTCAAGCGTTCTTGCGAAGAGCTCCCTAAGTACCTAATGGAAACCCCGGACATCATCAATACGAAGATCGAAGGAAAGACCGAGTGGGATAAGATGGCCGAATTTTCCGTCGACTAATTCGCTGCTACCGACTTATCTGGGTTCACCCACACGACAAGCGCCGCTTCGAGCGGCGCTGTTGGCGTTTTATAGGGAGCAACCAGGCTTACCTCCGCTGGGAGTGGCTCATGCTTCGCATGCGGTCGCGAGAGATTTGTCGTCGTTGGCGTATTGTTCGAGAGCTTCCTCAAAGGCGTGGGCGTACAGGCTCGCGCCTTCGGCTAGCGGATGAACACCATCGTCATACAGCAACGCCGGGTTCTCTTGTGCGGTGCCGCACCAATCCGCCAGGTAGACGTTGTCGCGCTGCGATGCTGCCTCGACCATCTCCGCGCGTGCTTGGCCCATCCACTCGCGGTCACCATACGGTAGGGCGAGGATGACGGTTCGCTCGGGGCCGATAGTATCGAGTAACTCATCCAACTGCCCGTCAGCGGCCGCGCCATTGGTGCCAAGTCCTACAAAGACGGTGGAACGCAGCTGGCCGGACTCACTCAGGGATGACACCTGGGGGAGTGCAGCGGAGAAGTGGCGGGAGACCTCCGCATCTATGTAGATACCGGGGAATGCAGCATTGAGCGCCTCTGAGGAGGCAAGCATGACGGAATCACCTATCGCCGTAATCTCCGCGCCAGTGGGAAGCTGTCGCTTCTCCTTCGGCTTCTCTGAAGCCGTAGGCGTTGCTGGTGCAGACGCTGCCGCCTCTTCGTTGGACTGCGCCATGCGCTCCAACTCACGCTCGAGTTCCGTCTTGTCACTAGAGGTCACTACTCCGTAAATCACTCCCACGACAGAAAGCACGACGAGGGCTGGGACGGCGGGCCACATGGCCTTGCCAAAGCCCTCCTTCATCTCATGCAAGGAGGGGCGTGCTGCCCAGTAATTGTGCCATGTCTTGAGGTAACCACCGCGGCGGAAGGGGTTTTCAACAAACTGATAGGTGATCTCTGCCAGTACGAAGGAGAGCGGCAGGGCAAGAATCCCCAGGGCCCACGCGGGTGCATCGGAGACAGCCAGCAGAATCATGATGATGGGCCAATGCCACAGGTACAGGGAAAAGGACCTCTGTCCCAGCCAACGCATGGCGCGCGTGCGGAACAACCAGGTCAGTGGCCCAGCTTCGCGCACCACGCCCCATATCATGGCAGCACCGAGCACACTGGTGAGCACAAGTCCGCCCCGGTACGTGAACTCGCGGTCCGCGCCCATCCATACCAGCTGCGCCAGATAAGCCACACAAGCCAGGGTTCCCACGGTGCCGGCGATTGCGCCTTTGCTTGATGACGCCCATGAGTCCGCCCCCGCATCCTTCGTCGTGGTGGTGAGCACGAAGGACAAAAGCGCGCCGATGAGGAGGCCGAAGGCGTGCGTATCGGTTCCATAGTAGACGCGGGTAGGGTCCTCGCCGGGTGTGAAGAGGAACGCCATAGCGAGGGCAGAGGCGATAGCGAGCAGCAGAGTCACCGCGATGGGGAGGCGCTTGGGTTTCGCGCGTGAGATGCGGAAGACACTGATCATGAGAAGCGGCCATAGCAGGTAGAACTGCTCCTCCACAGCAAGCGACCAATAGTGTGCAAAGACCTGAACTTCATTGGGCGCGAAGTAGGTTTGGCTGGTGGCAATTTGGGTCCAGTTGTTGACAAAGAACAAGGTGCCCAGGAATTGCTCACGGATGCCAACGGCCAGGTCACCCCCTATCGCTGCGACTAGTGCAGTGCACACGCAGAGCACGATGAGCGCCGCCGGCAGGATGCGACGGAAACGTCTGATCCAGAAATCCTTGAGGTTAATGCGTCCGGTGACGTTGTACTCGCGGACAAGCAAAGAGGTAATGAGGAAGCCAGACAGGACAAAGAACATGTCCACGCCCAAGTAGCCGCCTGGCACAAGGTCACCGAAGAAGTGATACAGCACCACAGCTAGGACTGCGAGGCCACGAAGGCCGTCGAGCCCCGGTACGTGGCGCAGGCGTGCGCGCCGCTCCCGCTTAACGGTGGCGGATTCCTTCGGCACAGCCAACACGTCAGTAGCGTGCTCGCTCCCATTCTGGTTGACTGCTACAGCAGATGATTCAGCACGTTGATCGGCGCGGACCTGTTCCTTATCAGTCAGCTTGCTATCTTCCGCTGTGGTTGCGGCCCGCCGCTGTTCACGGGAGGGTTGTGCCGGCTTGAGCTGTTGCGCGGTCGGTGTGCCCACGGGCTGGGAGCGGCGAGCCAAGGCGCGCGCAATCTCGTTGTCTGATGTTTCTGTGACCGGCTTTGTCGTGATAGACGGGCTCGGAGTGGTCTTCTTCGGCGTGCTCGGCTCTGGCGATGGTTGCACTGGACTAGTGGGAACCGCGGGAGCAGTGGGTTTTGCCTGTTGTGCAGCAGCGGCCCCTGGCTGAATCTTGACAGCACGCGGGAGCGGGCGGCGGCGTCGCGGGGGTGTGTCCTCGGCATCTTCGCGGGCCTTAGTAAGTTGTGCCTTGCGCACAGCGGACGCTTTGGGGAGGGATGCCGAATTTAGCTCAAGGGAGGTGTTGTCGCTCCTCCGGGGACGTCGGCGGCCAGGTTTCGGTGCGGGCTTCGGCTTAGGCTCGGACACTGGCTTCGGCTTAGGCTCTGCCTTGGGCTCTGGCCTCGGCTCGGGTGCAGCCGGTGGCGGGGAAGAAGGGGAGGGCGTGGAGGGACTTGGGGAAGACTTCTCACGCTTCGTCGAACGTGACAACAACGACCGCACAAACTTCTTCACGTAAACACTCCGCACGTGGGGATCAGAGGGCTAGGGAACCCGGGTAATGCTACTCCGCGGGCATGGTTGAACCGGACAGGATACCTGGGAGCGTGTTAGGAGCTAAGAAGCTTACGCAGAACCACGCTGACACCATTGTCTGTATTGGCTGGGGCGATGATGTCTGCCACCTCCTTGAGCTGTGCGTGCGCGTTGTCCATGGCAACGGCAGTACCAGCAACGCGCAACATCTCCAGATCATTGAGATAGTCGCCGAAGGCAACTGTGGCAGAAACAGGAACCCCAGAGAGTTCTGCCAGTGTGGTGAGCGCGGCGCCTTTATCAACGCCACGGGCCATCACATCGAGCCACATCTTGCCGGACACCACGACGTTATCGTCGGGCACAGCTCTCCGGATGGGCTCATAAACGTGCGCCTCGGTACCGGATTCACAGAAGATAGCGATTTTGATGATGTTGGTATCGGGGACGTCGCCAAGCACAGGCACCCATGTGACCGCCTTGTAGTACGTGGAAATTTCCTCGCGGGCGGCTGCCGGTACATCCTCAGAGGCGAAGGCCGTCTCCGGCGTGCACAGAACAGTGGCGTGCGGCTCGGTGATGGCATCCGCGGCGGCGCGAGCGGCGCGCACAGTTTCTTCCCCGATAGGCGAGGTAGCGATAATCTCCCCGCTACGCACGACCACAGAACCATTCTCTGCAATGAAGGTACCAAGGTCAGGGAACATCTCCATGAGCGTGGCAAGCTGACGGCCCGACGCCGGAACCAGTTCGCAGTGTTGCGCGGCGGCCAGCTCGCGGAGTTCAGGAAAATCGGCGGGCAGCTGGCCGTGCGGATTGAGGAGCGTGCCATCCATGTCGAGGGCAACGAGCTGTGGAAGCAAGAAAGAACACCGTTTCTGTAATCGTAAAATTCGGTGGCCGAAAGATTTGTGATGTGGAACACTGGTGCGTATGACTACGACTGATCCAGTGCTCGTTTCTGTCCGCAACCATACCGGAGTCCTTGAGCTCAACCGACCTAAGGCACTCAACTCGCTGAACCCAGAGATGATTAACATCATTCGCCGCAGCCTCGAGGAGTGGGCAGAGGATGATTCCATTGAACAGGTCCTCATTCACTCAGCGAGCGAGAAGGCATTCTGCGCTGGTGGCGATGTTCGTCATGCGCGTGAAGGGATTGCTGATGACAGACTCGAGGACGTCGATGCTTTCTTTGCCTCCGAGTACCTCACTAACGGCGACATAGCTGAATTTCCAAAGCCCTACATTGCGGTGATTGACGGCGTTGTCATGGGCGGCGGCCTGGGCATTTCACTTCACGGTTCACATCGAGTGGTGACCCAGCGCGCGTTTGCTTCTATGCCGGAGATGAACATTGGCTATGTCACCGACGTCGGTGTGGCCTATGCAGCTCAGCGTATGGTGGGCACCCGTGGGGTGGCATCACCTGGTCTGGCTAAGTTCTGGGGAATCACTGGCTACCGCATGTATGCCGCCGATATGCTGTGGACTGGCGTTGCTACGCACGTGGTGAAAGATGCTGCTCAACTCATCGAGGTAGCCATCGAGCGCGGGATCGACGCTGCCTTGGCTGACCTAGCCCTTCCGGCACCGCAGGAACCAGCACCGCTGGAGCAGGTAGCGAAGGACTTGGAGGAGACCTTTGCGCTGTCGACGTGGGAGGAGATTTCCACAGAACTGGACAAGCGCCCGATGATCGCTGGTGAAGTGAAACGGCTCATGTCCGCGGCATGCCCAGCGGCGATCATTGCTGCCAACGAGCTTTTTGAGGCCGAGGCGAAGGTCGATGACATCCGCGAAGCCCTTTTGTTGGAGCTCAAGCTAGGCATGCACATGTACCGCCGTCCGGATTTTTCGGAGGGCGTGCGGGCGGTTCTCGTGGACAAAACTCAGGATGCGCAGTTTAACCCGAGCACGGTTGAGGACGTTGACCCAGAGGAATTCCGTGCAATCCTCACCTTTTAGTCAGGAGCTAGACCCCGCGCTGGCGCCGGTAGGCCGCGCGGGCGCGCTGCTCATCAACACCTTGGGGTACGGGGATGCGCACCGTGGCGTCGATGGCGGCCGGCGTGGGTGCAGGCAGGCGGAAAGCGGGGGCGTCGGACAGCGCGAGGCCGTGGCGCCCATCTGGTAGGCGCACTGGCAAAAGCGTCCATAGGCCGAGGATAGGCATGGCCAGCTGTGGCAGACGGGCCTTACGGGCATGGGCAATGGGGACTCGAGCTCGGACAAGCTCAGGGATGGCTTGGTCGTAGGCGAAGCGCCGCACATTGCTTACTGTTTGTGCCGACGGGGTGGAGGCGAGTTTATCCGCCCAAGCCCATGTAAAGGTTCCAGCGGACTCGTCGAGCGTAGCGATAAGGTGTGCGGGAACCGTCAACGAGCCATAGGCGGTGGTGACCACGGTCTTTGACGTTTCAGGGTCGAGGTCCGCGTGGAGGTTGGGGAAGCGCCCATCGAGGAAGAAATTGTGCTCGGCGGCGAGGTAATGCGCATCCGCAAGAATATCTTGCGCAGTGAGGAAAGGTTGCCCAGAGGGATGCGGGAGAGCAACAATGCGGGAGCCTTCGAACTGGGCGAGTGCGTCGGGATTATTGCTGGGCACGTTCATGTAGGACGCGAGCTCGGCGGTAGCAATACGCTCATCGACGCCTCCCTCGATCTCACCGCTCCGCTCCAACCCGGCGAGGATGACGGCAGTGGGATTCGGGGCGAGTTCCACGAAATCCACGGCGACGAGAGACTCGCCCGCAGCCTGGGGAACGCGCACGACAGGTCGGTCACCAACGAGGCGGCGCGCGAGGCCGCGCAGGAGAGCAGTATCCGGCTGCGGGCCGCGGAACTCGGGGATATCAGAGTGCTCAGCCAATTCCGTGGCCCAGTGGAATTGGCCATCCTTCATGGTGGCTAGGCGCAGGCCTTCACAATCGTAGGTGCCGTTGGTGGTGGTGAAACGCACGGTTGCGCGCTGATCCAGAACAGGTCGATCCTCTTGCTCAGGCTGCTCTGTTTGCTCGACATTCTCTGCCTGATGCGGCTGGGCGGGAACGAAGTTGACCTCGACATCACTGACAGCGCCGAGGCGGCGAGCGAAGGCGGCGTCAATGCCGGCCTGGATAAATGCGCCGGCGGAGTACAGGTTCTTCGCTGAGTCCATAAGTGCTCCTTGACTGTTGCTCTTTAGTCCCTGCGGTAGGGATGCTCGATAGCCTCCTCATATGCGGCGAGGAGGGCCTGAGTGGATTCTACCCAGGAATACTTTTCTGCCTCGCAGCGGGCAGCAGCTCCCATGTTCTCTCGGCGTGCGGAATCCTGAAGCAGCTCAACCGCAGCGTTTGCCCAGGCAGCGTCCCCGGCATCGGGATCGATGAGGTGTCCGGTGACCCCTTCCTCAATGACGAAGGGAATACCACCTGCTCGCGTGCCGATGACGGGCACACGCGACGCGAAAGACTCGAGAGCGACGAGCCCTAGTGTTTCAGTAGCGGACGGGAAGAGGAAGACATCCCCAGTCGCAAACGCCGCGGCCAATTCCTCACCGGAAAGATAGCCGGTGAAGACGGTGAAGGAAGGATCAAAGGTTTCCTTGAGCTCGTTGAGGAAGGGGCCGTCGCCGACGATGGCTAGACGGGCATCGTCACACTCAGCACGCACGAGACGCATCACGTTGTTGAGTCGCTTGAGATCCTTCTCCTTGGAGACACGGCCGATGTAAGTGAGAAGCGGCGCTTCAGGGTTGCCATCGGTAAGGCGGGTGCGCATCTCCGCGGTGGCCCGGGAGGGATGGTAGGTCTCAGTATCCACGGCCTTCGGCCACAACTTCACATTTCGAATTCCTACCTCGCGGGCCGTGTCCACCATGGGGCCAGAGGTACACAGGTTCACTGCAGCCTGATTGTGGAGATACTTGAGCGCGGCTTCAGTGAGCGGGCGTGTCCAACCGATGCCTAGGGCATCGACATACTCGGGGACGTTGGTGTGGAAGCTCGCCACGAGAGGAACGGCATCGCGCTGCGCGGCAAAAACACCGAGGGCGGCGGTCCAAATGGGGTTGACGGCATGGATGACATCGGGGTCGAAATCCCGAATCTCTCTGAAGAAGTTCCAGGAGGGCAAGCCAAACTTGATCTCTGGATAGACCCAGAGTGAGAGGCTCGGGATACGCGTGACTTCGAAGCCGGCATAGGTGTCAGGCGCCTTGCCTGTGGCAAAGATGCGGACCTCATGGCCCATCGCCGCCAGCTGATCTAGAGTGCGGGTCAGACGTGTGACCACGCCGTCAATTTTGGGCAGAAAAACCTCGGTAACGATCGCGATGCGCACGGGCAGATTAGGCCTTTGCTGCGTTGTCGGCCGCGTCTACCGCGGTGTCAGGAACACCTGCGTGCTGCTGCTTGGTCCACAGGGACTGGGCCGGAATCTTAGAGCGATCGACGCGCTCTGCGTATTTGCGAGCAACATCCTCGACCTCATGGAGCAAACCTTCCGACAAGGTGGTGGGCTGCAGTCCCAGTTCCAAGAAGGTGTCATTGGTGACATGAAGCTCGTTTTCCGCGGACTCCTTGCGCGGGTTGGGCACGTAGGCCACCTCGGCGCCGGAAATCTTCGCGAGCAGCTCAGCCAAGTCACGCACGCGGTGGGTCTCAGTCATCTGATTAATGATTTTGACGCGCTCTCCACGTGCCGGCGGGTTGTTGAGTGCTAGCTCGATGCAGCGCACCATGTCCCGGATGTGGATAAACGCGCGGGTCTGGCCGCCGGTGCCGTGGACGGTGAGGGGGTAGCCAATACCTGCCTGGATGAGGAAGCGGTTGAGCACCGTGCCGTAATCGCCGTCGTAGTCGAAACGGTTGATGAGGCGCTCGTCGCGCGCGGTCTGCTCGGTGTGGGTGCCCCAGATAATGCCCTGGTGCAGGTCGGTGATGCGCAGCTCGTCGTTCTTGGCGTAGTAGGCAAACAGGTGCTGGTCCAGCACCTTCGTCATGTGGTAGACCGACCCCGGGTTGGAGGGGTAGAGGATTTGTTGCTCCACCACGCCGTTATCCCCGGTATCCACCTGGACGTCCAGGTAGCCCTCCGGGATCTTCATGCCGGCGGTGCCGTAGCCGTAGACGCCCATGGTGCCCAGGTGCGCAACGTGAATGTCCTGGTCGGACTCCACGATGGCGGCGAGCAGGTTGTGGGTGGCGTTGATGTTGTTATCCACCGTGTAGCGCTTGGTGCGAGAGGACTTCATGGAGTACGGCGCGGCGCGCTGTTCGGCGAAGTGCACAACGGCGTCAGGACGCTCGGTGGTGAGGAAATCCAGCAGGGCATCGTAGTCCTGCGCAACGTCGATGTTGCGGAAACCGATGGTCTTGCCGGTCACTTCGTTCCATGCGGCAAGGCGTTCGTCGATGCTCACGATGGGGGTGAGGGACTCAGCACCCAGCTCCGTGTCGATAGCGCGGCGGGAGAGGTTGTCCACGATTGTTACCTCGTGGCCCTGGTCGGAGAGATAGAGGGAGGCGGGCCAGCCGCAGAAACCGTCGCCGCCGAAAATCGCTACCTTCACTGTTTATTTTCTCCACATCACTAGTTCGGGGGCATTACCTACGGCGCCTTGTGCTCCGCCGTTCTGCTCCCGTAGAGGAGGGAGTGAGGCGATACAGAACTAGCCGCCGGATGTGGAAGATCCACGCCGCGGCGGCAGGCACACTTTTAGAAACGATACCCGCCGGGCGCCTCCTGAGAGGGGCCAAGCGGGTAAACAGTGAGTGAATGTTTCCTAAGGGTGCAGAAAATACGTGCGCCTAGGGCGCAGGAGGGACGGTGCGCAGGGCCGAGAACGCTCGCTTGACCAATTCTTCGGCACCGACCGAGTCATTGGTGAGCTGGTGCGTGTTGCATTCCTTCAGCGCCACGATGGCGGCACCGGCGCTGGCCTGCAGAAGAACTGCTACCTCGAAGGAGTCACGCGCGGGAAAGCGTGCGTGGAAGGAATCCAGCACGCCGTGTGCCACAGCTTCGTACTTCTTCTTTTCCTCGCTCGAGGTGCTGAGGTTCTCCAGGGCCTCGCCGACGCGAAACAGGGAAGTCAGAGAATGCAGCTGCGCCTGTTGGTCGCCGAGGGAGTCGAGGACGATGGACTCGAAGAGCTCGGTGACACCGCGTGCCTCCGGGAAGAGGTCCGGCACCTCAGCGCTGAACTGCTCGAGGACGTCCGCGGTGAAATACAGCAGCGCGTCGGCCGCGGAGGTGAAGTAGTTGTGGAAGGTGCGCGCAGACACCCCGGCGGCCTTGGCGATGGCGCCGACGGTGACGGCATCGCTGCCACAGCTCAGGGCGAGGCGCGCGGCGGCGTCGGCCAGCGCGCGGCGCGTCGCTTCCTTCTTGGTTTCACGCAGGCTAGCCATTGCGCACCTTCTCCTGCTGGAAGGCCAGGAGCTCGTCGCGGTTGCGGGACAGGGCTTCGCCCTCGATGTCGAGGTTCGGGGTGATCTTGTCCAGCCACTTCGGGTAGTACCAAGCGCGGGAATCCAGGATGAACATGGTGGCCGGGATGATGAGCATGCGGACCACGAAGGCGTCGAACAGCACGCCCACCGCCAGGGCAAAGCCCATGGTCTTGATGAACGGCTCATCCATGAGGATGAAGGCGGCGAAGACCGAAATCATAATGAGGGCGGCAGCGGTGACCACGCGGGCACCGTGCTTGAAGCCATTCGAGGTGGCGTTGCCCGCCGTCTTGCCGTGCGCATAGCCCTCGCGCATGCGGGTGACCAGGAAGACCTGGTAGTCCATGGCCAGGCCGAAGGTGAGGCCGATGAGCATGATGGGCAGGAAGGACAGCAGCGGCTGCGGGTCGTCGATGATGCCCAGCATGCCCTCCTGGAAGATGGCCACGGTCACGCCGAAGGCGGCGCCCATGGACAGGGCGAAGCCGGCCGCGGCGATGAGCGGTACCCACAGGGAGCGGAAGACGAGCATGAGGACGAGGAAGGCCAGGCCCAGGACGATGGCGATGTAGGGGACGAGGACGTCGCTGAGCTTCTGCGAAATGTCGTCGAAGATGGGGGTAATACCCGTGATGCCATAGCTGCCGCCGGTGGAGTCCGTGAACTCCTGCTGGTAATCGCGCAGGTGGTTCAAGGTGTCGGTGGTCGCCGGATCGGTAGCGCCGGTGGTCGGGGTGATCATGACCTGGGCGGCGTCGCCATTCTCCGTGGTCTGGACAATCTGGGCGTTCTCCACGCCCTCGGTGCCCTGGATCTTGGTGAGCAGCTCCTGGAAGGCCGGCATGCGGTCCTGCTCGGCCACGTTGGCGACGTCCACGAAGGCGATCATCGGGGCATTGCGGCCGGGGCCGAAGGCCTCCTCGGTCATCTCGTAGGCATCGCGCTGCGGCGTGCCGAGCTTAGCGGTGCCATCCGTGGGCATGGCCAGGCGCAGCTGCGCGGCCGGGATGGTGAGGATGCCCAGCAGGACCACGCCTGCGATGAGGTGCAGCCACGGGTGGGCACGGATGCGGCGTACCCAGAGCAGGCCCATGGTCGGCTTCTCGTCCTCTGGGTCCGGAACCTTCGGTCCGGGAACGCGGCCAGCAAAGACCTTCGTGCCCAGCAGCCCGAGCAGACCCGGGATGAAGGTCAGCGCCACGCACACCGCGATGATGACGGTGGCGGCCGCGGCGAGCGCCATGGTGGACAGGAAGGGGATGCCGATGATGATCAGGGCGGTCAGTGCGATGACCACGGTAATACCGGCGAAGACCACGGAGGAGCCGGCGGTGCCCAGCGCGATGCCCATGGCGTGCGCGCGGGTGGCCTTGTCCATCTTCTTCAGCTCCTGCGCCAGCTCCTTCGGGCTCAGGTTGTTGAGCCCGGAGGAGGTAATGAGCTCGTTGCGGAAGCGGTTGACAATGAACAGGGCATAGTCAATGCCCACCGCCAAGCCAATCATGGAGGCCAGGGTCGGCGTCATATCGGAAATGGTGTCCGTAAACAAGGTGCACAGCTGCACGCCCAGGATGCCAATGCCCACACCAATGACGGCGGAGATGAGAGGCATGCCAGCGGCGACAAAGGAGCCGAAGGTGATAAGCAGTACCACGGCGGCGACGATGATACCGATGAGCTCCGCGGAGCCGTTCATGCTTTCGGCTGCACCGCTAAAGGCGTTGCCGGAGTACTTCACAGTGAGGTCGCTGCCATTGTCGTCGAAGTCCTTGAGTACATCGGTAACCGCAGTGAGGTCATCGGCCGGAATGTCCATGACATTGTCGGCATCAAAGGTCACAGAAACGGTACCGGTGCGTTTGTCTGCGCTGAGCGGGGAGAGTTGCTGCAGGTTCTTTTCAATCTGCTCCTGTGGCATGCCCTGGGAGGCCATCTGCTCACCCATCTGTTTTTGCATGCCGGCAGCGGCCATAACGGGGTTGACCAGGGAGTCAGTATCGGTGAGGACTCCGGTGTCCTTCAACTCGCCGAGCAGCTTGTCGACGTCCCCCGCTACCTCCGTATCCTGCAGCGTGCTGCCTTCAGGGGCCTGGATGAGGACCGTGCCGGAAGGCTCGCTCATGGCATCAGTCTCGGTGCCGAAGCGCTCCATCATCTCTTCCTGAGTGACGGTGGAGTCCATGTCCGGCATGGAGAAGTTTGGGTTGGGCGATTTGGCAAAACCAGCGGCGAGTCCGCCGAGGGCGATGAGAAGTACCAGCCAGAAGGCAAGGAAAGGCCATACCTTTCGGTAGGACCAGCTGCCCAGGCGGTAGAGGAATGCTGACATACGTGTTCCTTCATTGGAAAGTCGGAGAATATTTCACCTAACGCGAAACATTGCACAGTTTATGCAAACTTGCGCGATATGTGCACATTCGCCGGTGGGTATCACGCAGATGCACGTTGTGTGATGTGGGATACTGGTGGACTCTCTGGCTGGTGTGAAAAGTTGCCCTGTACACTGGCCCGCATGCTCGAAGCCGTGCTCAATGCCTTTGCCGATTCCGTCAACGCTCTACTGATCGGAATCCTGGTGGCCATCGGCATCATGCTTCCGCGGGGTAGCTATCGCAAGATTGCGGCCCTAGTCATCGTCGGTGATTGGTTCGGCGTGCTTACCGCAGCGGCCGTGGTCATGTTCGTGTTCGTCGGCATCCAGGACAAGGTGGCCGCCGCACTGGAATCGCCGCTGCTCGGCTGGGGGCTGGTCGTCATCGGTCTAGGACTAGGCCTCTTGGCATGGCGTTCCAAGGGCGAGCCCAATGAGATGGTACAGAAGCTCCTCGGCCCGCTGCGCACACCTTCGGCCAAGACTGTCGCGGTAGGCTATGCCATGGGCGTTATCCAGTCCTTGACCTCCGTGCCTTTCTTCTATGGCCTGATGCACCTGGCGGCCGGAGATTTCAGTAACACCATTAAGTACGGTGGACTCTTCTTCTATGTCACCTTCGCGCTCTCGCTGCCCACGCTGTGCGGGCTTTTCATCGCTGTGGTTCGGGCGAAACCGCATTCCTGGGCGGGCCGCGCCTTCGCATGGGCGCGGGATAATTCTGCCGCAGTTGCGCTCTGGAGCGGCTACGGCGTGGCCGCCTTCCTGATGATCATGGGTATCTTCGCTTTGCTTTAGGGCTCGCTTTTTAAGTGATGCGACTGCTGTCCTAGCTTCGCGGACGTGGAACTGGCCTAGCTGTACTGACCGGGAACGTTCGTTGACTTGCGTGGCATCGCCCGGGCACTGTATCCTCGGCCGCATGTACTCAGGCATCGCCTCAATGAAGCTGCGTTCCGTCCGCTGACGGCGGCGGGACCCCTTATGACCTCTCGTCTGCCGTCCTGGCCATCTGCCGGGCGGCCGCTTCGTGGTGCCCGGCTCCATGACGAGCTGAAAGTACGCAATGCCAACCACAGAACCTTTACAGTCATGTGCCTGGATCGGGACACCCCAAGGGCACGCTGCACACATCCGCGCTGAGTCACTCCACCTGACACTCGGCGACAGGCCGCTGCTGAGTGGGACTGACGTCACCGTCTCCACCGGGGCGCGACTGGCGATCGTCGGCGACAACGGCCGGGGCAAGACCACCTTGCTCCATATACTGGCGGGGATCTTGAAACCCGACTCGGGAGTGGTGACCCGGGTGGGTTCCCTCGTCCTGGTCAAGCAGGACATGGCCACCGAGGGCGATCGCACGGTCGGTGACCTCATTGCCGAGGCGACCGCCCCATCCAGGGCCGCTCTGCAGGCCCTCGACGTGGCTACCGCGGCGCTGGCCGCGGGCGATGACGCGGCCGACGCCTATTCCGCCGCACTCGAGGCGGCCACGCGGCTGGACGCCTGGGATGCAGACCGCCGTGTTGACATCGCCCTGGCGGGCCTGAACGCCTGTAGCGACCGCGATCGGGTCCTGTCGACCTTGTCGGTCGGCCAGCGGTACCGGGTACGGCTGGCGGTCGCCCTCGGATCGACCCCTGACCTGTTGCTGCTGGACGAGCCCACCAACCATCTGGACGCTGCAGGGCTGTCCTTCCTGACTGAGCGACTGCGGGACCACCCCGGTGGCTTGGCCTTAGTCAGCCACGACCGCGCCCTGCTGCGCGACGTGGCGACCAGCTTCCTGGACCTCGACCCGACCCGCGATGGCCTTCCGCGCACCTACGCGGGCGGTTACGAGGGCTGGATCGAAGGGCGGCAACGAGAACGGGCCGCCTGGGAGCAAGACCATGCCGCCCAGGTCGCCCGGCATCAGGAACTGGCCCGCGCCGCCGCCGACGCACGCTCCCGCCTGTCGCAAGGCGGTTGGCGACCCGACAAGGGCACGGGCAAGCACCAACGGGCCACGCGCGCTGCCGGGGTGGTCCAGGCTTTCAACCGCCGCATCGTGGACCTGGAGCGTCATCAGATCGACGTGCCAGAGCCACCGCTGCGGTTGGCATGGCCCAGATCGTCAGCGCGGACCGGTCAGAACATCGTCAACGCCTCCATGCTCACCGTGACTGACCAGTTGGCCACCCCGGTCTCGGTGGACATCAGCGGTGGAGACCGGTTGGTGGTCACCGGGCCGAACGGTGCTGGGAAGTCCACACTGTTGGGGCTTCTCGGTCGGCGACTGGCCCCGAGTACAGGCCAGCTGCGGGTGAACCCGAGGGCGCGCGTCGCCCTGTTGTCTCAAGAGGTCCCTGACTGGGACGACGCCCTCCCCGCACACGTGGTCTACGAGACGTACCTGGCCACGCAGGGCCGCCGATCACAGGCACCCTCCCTCGGCTCACTCGGGCTGCTTGAGCCCGCGGCAACCCGCACACCCGTGGGGCACCTGTCGCAAGGGCAACAACGCCGCCTCCATCTGGCCATGTGCCTGGCGGTGGACCCGGACCTGTTGCTCCTGGACGAGCCCACCAACCATCTGTCATCGAGCCTCGTCGACGACATCACCACCGAGCTCCTGCGGACCTCCTGCGCCACGATCGTCGCCACGCACGACCGGCAGATGCTCGACGACCTCACCGACTGGCCCCACCTCAGCCTTGCCCCAAAGGACCTGCCATGAACCCCCTTCGCCCCTTGTCCGTCCCCGGCTACCGACCGCTGTTTGCAGCGATGGTGCTCACAGTCTTCGCCCAGGGCGCCTGGACCCTCTATTTAGCCATGCAGACCCTCGACCTGGGCGCCACGGCGGCCACCTTGTCGGGTGTCGTGGCGTGGAGCGGCATCGGCCTGCTCGCAGGATCCTTGCCCGCCGGGGTACTTGCGGACCGCGTCGCTAAGAAGTCTGTCATCGTCGGCGTCCTCACTGTCAACCTCGCCGCCTCGACGACGACCTCCACCGCCGCCATCTTCGACGCGGCCACTTTCTGGATGCTGGCAGTGTCCGCGTTCGTCATCGGCGTCTCGACTGCCTTCTTCTTCCCGGCCTACACCGCGCTCGTGCCCGTCCTCGTGGGAAGCGACGACCTGATGGCCGTCAACGGGCTCGAAGGGACCACCCGACCGCTGGTAGGACAGACCCTCGCCCCCGGCGTCGTCGGTGCCGTCATCGGCGCGAGCGTGCCCGCCGCGGGCGGGTACCTCATCTCCGGCGCGCTCGGACTCGCCCTGATCGCCGCCCAGCGGCTTCCTGCCCCTTGCTCTGCCGAGACCGACGCCGAAGCTCCGGCCACCTCTGCGCTGCGGGACCTGCTCGACGGGTTCGGCTACGTCGCCCGCACGCGCTGGGTTCGCTCCAGCGTGCTGTTGGCGGCTGCCATGGGCCTGGCCGTGACCGGCCCGCTGGAAGTTCTCCTGCCCGCGCTCATACGCTCGACCCATGACAACGCTCCGGCTGTGTACGGATTCGTCCTCGGAGCTCTGGGCGTCGGCGGCCTGGTGGGTTCCCTCGTCGCCGGCTCATGGCCCACCCCCTCACACTTCCTGCCCGTAATGGTCGGCGCATGGGCACTCGGCTGCCTTCCATTGGCCATCCCCGCACTCACCAACAATCCGTGGATCATCAGCGCCGGACTGGCGGTCTACGGTGCGTCGATCGGAGTTGGGATGGTCATCTGGGGCACGGTCCTGCAGGAACACGTACCGCTGGAGATGCTTGGCCGAGTCGCCAGCCTCGACTTCTTCATCTCCATCGCCTTCATGCCACTGTCCATCGCACTCACCGGACTCCTCAGCCGACACATCGCCGCTGCCAGCTTGTTCATCGCCGCCGGACTCGTGCCGCTCGCCACGACGATCCTCCTTGCAGTCCTGGGGCAACTCCGAACGCCGCGGACGACGCCCGTCGCAGCAGGTGAGGAGTGATGCACGCCAACGCCACCCTGACACCTCGCCACCGGCTCAAGGTGGCCCAGCTCGTCGTCGACGACGGTTGGCCCATCAGCGAAGTCGCCGCCCGCTTCCAGGTCTCCTGGCCGACCGTGAAGAGGTGGGGCGACTGCTATCGCGCCGGCGAGTCGATGCAGGATCACTCGTCCCGGCCGAAGACCTCACCGAACAAGACGGACAAGGCGACGACGAAGCGGTGCGTCAGCCTGCGGATACGGCTGCGTGAGGGCCCGTGCAGCTCGCCGCCCGACTCGGCATCGCACCCTCGACCGTCCACCGCATCTTGGCCGGTGCCCGACTGAACCGGCTTTCCTACGTGGACCGCGAGACTGGCGAACCGATCCGCCGGTACGAACACCCCACCCCGGCTCCCTGCTCCACGAGGACGTGAGGAAGCTCGGGAACATCCCCGACGGCGGTGGCTGGCGCTACGTCGGCCGCCGCCAGGGCGACCACAACCGAACGGCGACACCGGGTAAGCCGAAGAGCAAGGTGCACAACCCCAGGCTCGGGTACGCGTTCGTGCACACCGTCATTGACGACCACTCCCGCGTCGCGTACACCGAGGTCCACGACGACGAGACCGCCGTCACCGCGGTCGGGGTCCTGCATCGGGCTGTGGCGTGGTTTGCCGATCGCGGCGTCGCCGTGGAGCGGGTGCTGTCCGACAACGGTGGCGTCTATCGCTCGCACCTGTGGCGGGACACCTGCGAGGCCTTCTCGATCACCCCGAAGCGGACGCGTCCGTACCGGCCGCAGACCAACGGCAAGGTAGAGCGCTTCCACCGGACCATGGCCGACGGGTGGGCCTACGCCCGCTGCTACACCAGCGAGCAAGAACGACGCGACGCCCTGCCGGATTGGCTGCACCAGGACAACCAGCACCGCCCGCACACGGCCTGCGACAACCAGCCGCCGTTCTCACGATTGATCAATGTCCCCGAGCAGTACACCTAGCTGACAAAACTGTGGCTGATCTTGCAGGGCGGGCTCAAGAACTTTGGCAACTAGGGCAGTTGCGGCGTTAGTCGTAGAGGACGTCGTCGAGGGGGAGGGCGTCGCCAAGCAGTGCCTGATCCTTTGCAATGTTGACGTAGCGCGCGGCGTGTGGGATGAAGGCGGCGGATTCCTCAGGGCTCAACTTGCGGCGCACCTTGGCGGGTACCCCAGCGGCTAGGGTACCGCCGGGAATATCCTGGCCTTCGAGCACCACCGCGCCGGCGGCGATGAGAGAACCTGGGCCCACGGTGGAGCCGGAGAGCAGGGAGGATTTCATGCCGACGAGCGTGCCCGCGCCGACGCGGGTGCCGTGCAGCATGGCCATGTGGCCCACGGTGACATCATCCTCCAATACGCAAGGCTCTCTGGACTCGACGTGGATGACGCAGTTGTCTTGGATGTTGACGCGGGCGCCCAAGCGGATAGAGCCAACGTCCCCGCGCAGCACGCTGCCGTAGAACACCGAGGAATTCGGGCCGATGGTGACGTCACCGATGATGGTGGCATTCGGGGCAATCCAGGCGCTGCGGTGGATGCGGGGAATGTGTCCTTGGAAAGGGAGGATGAGCATGGCGGGTGAACTTTCTTAAGAGCTGGTGGTTTCGACGGACACGGCGAGGGAGTCCGAAATTTCGTAGTCGCCAGGCTCGGCACTCAAATGTGCCAGGGCCTTCCTATCGGAAGGGGACAGAGCGATGGCCCAACCCCGCTTGGGATCATGAACGGGGCGCTGCGCAGTCGTTGTGGGGGTAAGGTGCAGCGTGGCTTGAGGGCCACGTAATTGTGCGGGCTCGCCGGAGCGAGCTACCTCACTCAGTACGTGTGCGCCGGCTGGGGAGGTAACCAGGATGATAAGCCCGCCGGCCGTGTGGACGGACAGCTGATCAATAGAGACCTCAACGGCGTGGGGATCCGGGGAGGCCAAGCGGACGCCGGTGGAACCGTCGAGCTTATCGATGACACTTCGAACCGCAGTAAATAATCCCATGGCGTGATCCTAGCGTGGGGGTACCATCGGGCACTGTGATTGACGCGAAAGATACAGCACTAGTCATTGAAGGCGGTGGCATGCGCAATTCCTATACCGCCGCGTGCATCGTCAAACTCTTGCAAGAGGAGGTGGAATTTGGCTGGGTCGGGGGCGTGTCCGCAGGCTCCTCACACACCGTGAACTTCCTTTCCCGCGACGTGTGGCGCTCAGAGGAATCCTTCGTGGACTTTGCCAAGAACCCCAGCTTCGGTGGTCTGGGATCGTTGTTGCGCGGAAGTGGCTACTTTAACGCTGAATTCATCTATGAGAAGGCTGCTGACCAGGACATGCCTTTTGATTGGGAGGCCTTCCAGGCCAACCCTGCGCAGATGTGTATTGCTGCTGCCCGCGCCGATACCGGGGAGAGCGTCTACTGGGGGCGCGAGGATATTGACACCCAAGAGGATCTGATGGTGCGGGTACGTGCGTCCTCCACCTTGCCGCTTATCATGCCAATGCGAGTGATCGATGGCGCTCCCTATGTCGATGGCGCCATGGGCGAGTCCGGTGGCATTCTCATCGAGCAGGCGGAGAAGGCGGGGTTTAAAAAGTTTCTCTTTTTAGGGTCTAAACCGCGCGGCTATGTGCGGCCCAAGGTGGCGCGCCCCACGGCACTGCGCCGAGTATTCCGGAAGTACCCAGCGGTGGCGGAAGCCATGATTACCCGCCCTCCGAAGTACAACGCTTCCAAGGACCGGCTCCTCGAATTGGAGAAGGAAGGTCGTGCTCACCTCTTCTTCCCTGAGGACATGCAGGTATCCTCCACTGAGCATGATGTGGCGAAACTGCGCGCCAATTTTGACGCTGGTCGCACACAGACCTACGCTGAGTGGCCTGCTTGGCGGGAGTTCCTGACCACGTAGCTCTTGGTTGCTACTGGACGGCGGTGCTCGTCGGCCTCGAGAAATGAGACTTTCCTCTCATGTATCTATGGCAACATCTTGTGAAAAACCTGTGCGCTGCACTGATGATCAGTAAGCGATAGAGATACACATTCCGCCACGTGGATTTTCCCGCCCACCTTCCTAAAATTACTGACCGTGATGTCACTATTTGATGGAAATATTTGGCTGAGCATCTTTTTTATTGCGCTGCTCGGCACATTGTTCGGGATGATTCCCTTCGGCCCGCTGCGCTTTGGTGCGGCGGGTACATTGTTCGTTGGCCTCGCTTTCGGCGCGTTCATCGAGCTGGACGGAACGATTCTTAGCAGTCTGCAGGAGATGGGCCTCGGCCTCTTTATCTACATGCAGGGTCTGTCTGCCGGTGAGCGCTTCTTTAGCGGCTTTTCGGCGCAGCTTAAGCACATGATTACAGCTGCGATTGCGGTGATTGTTGCTGCTGGAGTAGCCCTGCTGGCAGGCGGATGGCTGGGATTGTCCCCGTTGCTTTCGGTCGGTGTGTTCTCTGGTGCGACGACCTCAACGGCGTCGCTCGCCGTGGCACAGCAACAAACTGGTGAGGACCTGCCGGCCGTGGGGTATTCCTTGGGCTACCCGGTGGGTGTGGCCGTGGCCATTTTGCTTGTGGCGTTTCTGCTTAAGCAGTCATGGCCTGGAAAGAAGGACCAGGATAATTCCGCGGAGGAAATTTTCCGCTCCCGCACCATTCGTGTGACAAAGAACATCACCTACGATGAGCTGCTTGAGCGTTTTGAAGATCACTTTGTTATTGCAACGATCCGCCGCGGCAACACCAGGATGGTCGCCGGCGATCATCCGGATATCAGGAAGGGCGATATTCTGCGCGTTCTGGTGACGAAGGCCAAGAAGCATGAGCTTACCGACGCCCTGGGTAAGCGCCAGCCCCAAGTTCCTTTT
Organism: Corynebacterium sp. HMSC05E07; assembly: GCF_001807225.1. Taxonomy (NCBI): domain Bacteria; kingdom Bacillati; phylum Actinomycetota; class Actinomycetes; order Mycobacteriales; family Corynebacteriaceae; genus Corynebacterium; species Corynebacterium sp. HMSC05E07. Next base: position 6,744 of record NZ_KV788211.1, on the reverse strand, counting down.
GTGGACAAGCGCCTCGTCATTGAGAACATCGTGGTGTCGAACTCAGACATTGCGGGTCGAACGGTTCAGGAGCTCAACCTGTTCCAGCGCTATGGCGGACGCATTGTCCGAATCCACCGCGGCGATGACGAGTTCCTCGCAAGCTTTGATACCCACCTCGACGCCGGTGACCGTGTGGACATCATTGTGGAACAGGACCGCTTGGGTGATATCCGCGATTACTTCGGTGATTCGGTCCAAAGCTATTCGCAGTTGAACTGGGTTGCTGTCGGCGGTGGCCTATTCTTGGGTTACCTTGTCGCACTCATCGTCATTCCGATGCCTGGTGGTGCTTCCTTCGAGCTAGGTTTTGCACTTGGGCCGCTCATTGTGGGCCTAATTCTCGGCGCGCTGCACCGCACACGCCATGTGCCTTGGAAGGTGCCGGCTTCCATTAACACCGCTTTCCAGCAGTGGGGCCTGGTTATCTTCCTGTCCTCTGTGGGTCTTGCTTCTAGTGAAGCTTTCCAATCCACGGCTTTTTCCTGGCTGGGCCTCAAGTGCATGGCGCTTGCTGCCATTGTCACCGTGGTTGCCATCGCTATCTTCAGCGTGGCCAGCCGGTTCCTTGGTCAGTCGGAGACCCGCACTGCTGGGGGCATTTCGGGTATCTTCGGTCAGCCAGCAGTGGTCAACTATGCCACGGGGATGAGCTCTGACTCCCGCATCATGACCGGCTATGCCGCCACTATCGTGGTGGCGCAGATCATCAAGATCGCGATTATCCCCATCATGCTGACCCTGTAGGAAGGTTTTTCACCGCGAGACGCCTCGGCGCGGCTTAGTCCGCCACCAGCGTCTCGATGGTGAGCTCCGGGTGCTCCTTCTCAATGAAGGCCAGCTTCCACTTATCGCCGAAGAGGGCGATGAGCTCGCCGTCGGTGCGGGTGAAGATTTCTACTCCACGCTGGCGGCCTAGCTCGGGGGCGGACTCGGCGTCGGTACGGCGAGCCACGGAGTAGGGGATAGGCTCGGTGATGGTCTCCACGTTGTACTCGACGTCCATGCGGGCCTGCATGACTTCGAACTGCATGGGGCCGACCGCGGCCATGACAGGGGCTGCGTCACCGCGGGTATCGTTGCGCAGAATCTGGACAACGCCCTCGGCAGCGAGCTGATCTAGGCCCTTGCGGAAGGCCTTGTAATCACCCAGGGATTTTGCACGCAAAATTTGGAAAGCCTCCGGTGCGAACTGCGGCATGGGCTTGAACTGCACCTTCTTGCCCGTATAGATGGTGTCACCTGGCGCCAGAGAACCGGCGTTGACGAGACCCACGATGTCACCCGGGTAAGCGGTGTCCACGGTGTCACGCGTGCGGCCAAACACCGTCAGTGCGTACTTGGTGGAGAAGCTGCGGCCGGACTGAGCGTGGTTGACCTGCATACCGCGCTCAAATTCGCCGGAGACCACGCGCATGAAGGCGAGGTTATCGCGGTGCTTGCGGTCCATACCTGCCTGCACCTTGAAAATGACGCCCGCGAAGTCATCGGTGACCTCGCGGACCTCATCGATGGCGGCCGCACCACCGGAGCCGGCAGCTTCAATGGCCTGCGGATCCGACTCGCGCGAGCGCGGAGCTGGGGCAATAGCGCAGAGCGTATCGAGGATTTGGTGCACGCCGAAGTTCAGCATGGCAGAGGCGAAGATGAGCGGGGAGGTCACGCACTGCTCAAAGAGCTCCTGGTCGTGCAAAGCGCCGTCGGCAGCGAGAAGCTCTGCCTCCTCCACGGCGGTCTCCCACGCGTCCTCTTCCTTTGAGGCGGCGTCGGCAGGCGCGTAGTGCTCCTCCGGAGCGATGGTGGAACCACCCGCGGTGCGCAGGAAGTGAATGTACTCATCCACCTCGCCATCGGCGGTGACGTGGGCAAGTCCGCGGAAATCGCCGGCAATGCCCACTGGCCAGTACAGCGGGGTGGGCTGCAGCTGAATCTCGTTGACGATCTCATCGACAAGCTCCAGCGGCTCGCGGCCCACGCGGTCCCACTTGTTAATCACCGTAATAATCGGAAGGCCACGGGCTTTACAGACACGGAAGAGCTTGAGGGTCTGGGGCTCGAGGCCCTTGGCGGCGTCGATAAGCATCACCGCGGCATCCACCGCCGTGAGTACACGATAGGTATCCTCCGAGAAGTCTGCGTGACCAGGGGTATCCACGAGGTTGATCATGTACGGCTCGCCCTCATGGCCCTCCGGCGCGTACTCGAACTGCAGAGCAGAGGAAGCCACGGAGATACCGCGGTCTTTCTCCATCTCCATCCAGTCGGAAACTGTGGACTTGCGGTTGCCCTTGCCGTGCACCGCACCGGCCTCATTGATGACGTGCGCATGCAGTGCCAGCGCCTCCGTCAGCGTGGATTTACCAGCATCCGGGTGGGCGATGACGGCGAATGTGCGGCGGCGGGAAGCTTCGGAGGCAATACTCATGCGGGTTAGTTTAGCCGCTGGGTGCTACCACTCCACATCGAGCTGGCGGGCCAGATCATCAAAGACACGCCGCGCCACGGAGCGGTTCTTCGCAATCGGGCGCTTGAGCCCCGGCTTGCGCTTCTGGTTGTAATACTCACCGGACTCAAAATGGATGCTCGGGGTACCGGTGAGGAAGAAAGCGAGGTTCTCGCCCCCCTGGTCCGCGGAGCCAAATCGCTTGCCCATCGCGCTGGCATAGAGCTTGCTCGTTGTGCTCGTGGACGTTGTGCCAAACCCAGTCTTGAGCACACCGGGGTGGAAGGCCACGGAGGTAATCCCGTGGGCGTCGATGTAGCGGGTGAGCAAAATATCCCCCAACTTCGCGTTACCGTAGGCACGCTCCGCGGTGAACTTCTCAAAGGTATTCGGGTCACCTGGGTCAAAGGAGGACATGACCATATTCGCTACGGAGGACGTCTGGACAACGGTGGCGTCGCTTTCCCGGAGGGTATCGCGCAGCAGGGAAGTCAACAGGAAAGGAGCCACAACATTGACCTGCCAGGTGCGCTCAAAGCCGTCTGCGGTGGCGAAAGGGCCGTCAAAAATACCGCCGGCGTTATTGCCCAAGGCATGGATCTGCTCGTACTGGCTCAGCTCCTCCGCAAGACGGCGCACCTGACCCAGCGATTCATAATCAGCCACGTGATAGTTCGCCCCGAGTTCCTCAGCCACAGCCTTCGTCTTCTCCGGGTTACGGCCTACCAACACGAGCATGTCCTGCGGGCGGCGCTTATGCAGGATGCGGGCGGCCGAGGCACCCACTCCGTTGGAGGCGCCGGTAATAACGATGGTCCGGGGTTCGTGGTGCGAGGGCAAGGTGTGGCTCATACCTGGATAGTGTAGGGCGATTCTCGCGGATGCGCGGGGTTAGTTTCTTTTACTTTACGCGGGAGTGGATCTCGTTCTGGGCCTTGGATAGCCCCTCGGCGACGATGAGGCGGGCCGCGTCGGCTGCGGTGGCGATGGAGGATTCGAACTCTGGGGAGGCGTCGACAGGCGCGAGCACCCACTCCGGAATTGACCCACCCTTGCTTGGGCGGCCAATACCCACTCGGACTCGCAGGTAATCGCGGGTCCCCAGGCGCTCAGTGAGGGACTTCAAACCGTTGTGACCATTCTCGTTGCCGCCCTTCTTGAGACGCACTGTACCGGAAGGCAGGTCGAGCTCATCATGGATGACGATGATGCGCTCTGCGGGTACTCCCAGCTGCTCGGCGAGTGGAGCAATCGGATCGCCGGAGAGGTTCATATAGGTGTGGGAGCGCACCACCAGCGCCGTGGTGTCCTCCACGGTGAAAGATGCGACGCTGAGCTTGTGTCCCCTGACCGGCTCAAGAACGTCTCCGGCCTGGGCAAGGAGATCATCAACCGCCATGTAACCCACGTTGTGGCGCGTTGCCGCATACTTCGCGCCGGGATTGCCCAGGCCCACGATGAGCCACTCGGCGCTCAGGTTCGCTGGGTCCAGTCCAGCGGCCTTCTGAGATGAGGGCGCGGACTCGCGGCCGAAGAGGCGGGTAAAGAGGTCACGGAATACGGACACAACGACTTCCTTCAGGGATTTTCTCTAGTCTGGGGTCATGCCTAAGCTTCTTGAGACTATCACTTGCCCGGTTCTACCTGCTCCGATGGCTGGCGGTCCCACCACACCTGCCTTGGTCCGAGCCGCACAGCAGGCAGGTTCCTTCGGAGCGTTGGGACTAGGAAGTGCATCCGTCGAGGCAGCTCAGCGAGCCATCGAAGACTGTGCTGGCATGCGCTTTGGCGTTAATCTTTTCTATCCGCAGCGTGAACTAACTGCAGCCGAACACGCCGCTGCGGAATCCCTTGCAACCGAGGAGAACGCTGTGCTTTCCGACGTCTCCCTGGCCTTCGGCTGGCACGAAAAACTTAGCGCCGCACTCAATGGCGGGGCAGCGGTTCTGTGGTCCATGTTTGGTGCATTTACTACAGAAGAGGTGGAGCGCATCCACGCTGCGGGCGCGGAAGCTTGGACCACGGTGACCACCCCAGAAGAAGCGGCTGCGGCTACTGCTCGGGGTGTCGATGTCCTGTGCGTGCAGGGACCCGAAGCCGGCGGGCACCGCGGAGTGTGGGACCCCGCTGCGGAGCCAGACCAGCGCCCGCTGGCAGAGCTTGTCGCTGCGGTACATGACGTCACCGATCTCCCGCTCATTGCCGCAGGAGGACTCCGCACGTCAGAGGATGTTGCGGCGGCGTTGAGCTGGCCGGGCGTGCGCGCAGTAAGTTGTGGTTCAGCCTTCCTTCTCAGCGAAGAAGCCGGAACCAGTGAGCGTAACCGGGAACTCCTGCGCCGTGGTGGTGACACTGTGTCCACCCGTGCGTTTTCCGGCCGCTATGCCCGCGGGCTGGAAACGGCCTACACCCGCGCCCACCCTGACCTGCCTTTGGTTTACCCGTACCTTAATGCGGTGCTCAAGCCGCGGCGCGCCCGTCACGACGCGGAGGTTGACTACTGCCTCGTAGGTACCCAGGTGGAGAAACTTAACGGGGGTAGTGTGGCCCAGATCCTCGGCCAACTGCTCCCAAACGGGCATGTATAGCAGTTAATATTTACGGTTGAACAGAGTTTTACACCCTCTTTGACGAGAAAAGGATTAAAGCACGTGACTGTAACCCCGCACATTGGGCACGAGGACTGGAACGAACGCCTGGAGCGAGCACAGGAGATGATCCCGCTCATCCACCAGCTGCACCGCAACAACAATGTCGTGACCTCCATTTACGGCCGCATGCTTATCGGTGTGACGGATATCGACATCATCAAGGCTCACCGCTACGCCCGCCGCATTGCCGAGCGTGAGCTCTCCACTGCTGAGACCCTTCCTATCCTCAAGGAACTGTGCGCGATGAACCTGGGCACCGCCTCCGTTGACTTGGGCCGTCTTGCCACTGGTTTCGCAGAGTCGGGCTCCGATAACCTGTCGAACTACCTTGAGGAAACCCTCGTGGACCTCGTGGGCGCTGCCGTGGACAAGGAATCCAAGGATGTTGTGCTCTACGGTTTCGGCCGTATCGGCCGCCTTCTGGCTCGCATCCTCATTGCCCGTGAAGCTGCGTACGGCGGTGTCCGTCTGCGCGCCATCGTCGTGCGCAAGAAGAGTGATACTGACATTCTGAAGCGCGCCTCCCTTCTGCGCCGCGACTCCGTCCACGGCGCCTTCAACGGCTCCATCGCCGTGGATGAGGAGAACGAGGTCATCTGGGCTAATGGCACCAAGATTCAGATGATTTACGCCAACAACCCGGCTGAGATCGACTACACCCAGTACGGCATTGACAACGCCATCGTTGTGGACAACACCGGTGTCTGGCGTGACCGTGATGGCCTGTCCCAGCACCTGCAGTCCAAGGGCGTGTCTCGCGTGCTGCTCACCGCGCCGGGCAAGGGCGATCTTAAGAACATCGTCTACGGCATCAACCACGGTGACATCGAAGAGTCTGACCAGATTCTCTCTGCCGCATCCTGCACCACCAATGGCATCACGCCAGTGCTGAAGGTCATCAACGACCGTTACGGTGTTGTCCACGGTCACGTCGAGACCGCGCACTCCTTCACCAATGACCAGAACCTCATTGATAACTTCCACAAGGGTGACCGTCGCGGCCGTGCCGCCGGCCTGAACATGGTTCTTACTGAGACTGGTGCGGCCAAGGCCGTATCCAAGGCGGTTCCGGAGTTTGAGGGCAAGCTCACCGGTAACGCCATCCGCGTTCCTACCCCGGACGTGTCCATGGCAGTGCTCAACCTCGAGCTGGAGAAGGAAGTAGACCGCGATGAGGTCAACGACTTCCTGCGCAACGTCTCCCTGCACTCTGACTTGCGCCAGCAGATCTCCTACATCGCCTCCCCGGAGGTTGTCTCCTCCGACTTCGTGGGCTCCACCCACGCCGGCATTGTTGACGGTCTAGCCACCATCGCTACTGGCAAGCACCTCGTGCTGTACGTTTGGTACGACAATGAGTTCGGCTACTCCAACCAGGTTATTCGCATTGTCGAAGACCTCGCGGGCGCCCGCCCAGCGGTGTACCCGAAGCGCGTTGACGTTTCTGAGCTCTAAGAGTTCACAACACTGACCGCCCTCACCCGCGTTTGGTGAGGGCGGTTTCTGATGCCCTAAGTCCTCCTTAACCGGCTCTTCCGGTTTCGGGGTGCGTAGCGGGGTGAAGTAGAAAACGACGGGTTTAGCGGGTCACCACAACATATAGGGGTCCCT
>NZ_KV788210.1:0-1466 GCF_001807225.1 Corynebacterium sp. HMSC05E07 | reverse complement strand
CGGTTTATCCACACGAAATGTCCCTTAAGCGGCCTAAACGACAGGATGTGTTGGTGAGGTTGAATGGTTAGCCGGCCTGGCGTGCTGGTATTAGGATTATTTCACTTATTCGAAGGGATAACCCAGCCTCGGGCCGGAAATACCGCCAGGGGGTGTGCTGGTGTGCTAGCTGCCTAGGTTCACGATGAGAGGATGAGTAAGAATCATCCTCGATGCCCCGTCTGTAGCGGGGCGTGCACCAAACACGGAACGACGAGTGCTGGTCACCAACGATGGCGATGCCGCACCTGCAAGGCCACCTTCACCCGTACTAATGACGACGCAGTACAAGCAAAATGGTTTCGCCTTTTCATCTCCTGGCTCATCTCAGGCCACAGCCTGGCACAGACAGCTAAATCTTGTGGAGTTTCATCACGAACTCTGCAACGCCGGTTCAAAACGTTCTGGTTTATCCAACCTCCCCGAAATGTTGATAAGCAGCGAATCTACGATCAAATCTTCATCGACGGCACCTACTTCAACACCAAGTGCCTTGTCGTAGCTGCTGACTCCAGCCATGTCATCAACTGGTTCTGGTGCACGAAGGAATCCTCCTGGTCGTATATGCGCTTGCTCGACGAGATAGCCCCACCACAACTGGTGACCTGTGATGGGGATTCCGGAGGACTTAAAGCATTACGCCGCTTATGGCCTAATACCCCAGTTCAACGCTGCATTGTCCACGTCAAACGCAATATCCAACGCGCCACAGGCCTTCACCCCACCTCGCCGATGGGCAAAGCACTACAACGACTTTCCTTTGAACTGCTCGCCGTTGACAATCTGGATAAAGCAGCCGAATGGACAGTCAAGCTACACCAATTCGGCACCGTATTTAGCGCCCAGCTCAAAGCCAGGACGTACGTCAAAGACGTGCCCTTCGAGCAGATTCCGAAATCCAAACGCGGCAACAAAAAATGGTGGTACACCCACGATGTTCACCGTGGTATCTACCTGCAGCTAAAGAAAATGAGTCAACACGGACACCTCTTTGCCTACCTCACCCACGCTAAAGAAGGCCAACGGTTAGAGCGCACAACCAACAGCCTGGAAGGCGGGGTGAACTCACAAATCAAGCAATTAATGCACGCCCACCGAGGACTACGCGACGAGCAACAACGCATCGCCTGCGACTGGTGGCTCTACCTCCACACGCAGCTGCCTGACGACCCTGTAGAGATCGCCAGGCAGCAAAACTGGGGCCAGGACGCACTCGCCAAAGCACAAACCCTAGCCAACCAGGAAACTCAAGCTACTAGCGGCCATGAGGACGGCCGACCAGCAACCTACGACAGCGCCATCGACACTGCCTACAACCACTCTATGGGAATACGCAAAGGTCACATACGCTAAAACCCCAACCCCACCAACACAATCTGTCGTTTAACTCGACACGCCGGAAAACAACACGTTTTGTCGTTTAGGCC
>NZ_KV788209.1:0-261272 GCF_001807225.1 Corynebacterium sp. HMSC05E07 | reverse complement strand
GTGGGCTGGTGTGGAAGCGAGTTTGATGCGAAGGTTCCAGGCATCGAGGTCTTTTTTCACGCGTGCGGTGTAGGACTCAATCAGGGAGAGGGTGGCTAGGCTGTGTTTCTGGGTTTGGGCGGCTGCACGGGCTTTGCGTTGTTTGCCGCTAAAGCGGGTGGGGCCGAAGTAGGTGCGGTGCAGGTGCGCCAACTCTGCGGCATCAGACGCGTCGGCGCCGAGCGCGCGGAGCTCGTCGGGTGAGCTGGATGCATTCTCCACGAGCGCAATCCCCGAATTGCGGTAGTGGAAGTAGGTTTCTAATACCCCCATGCCGCACAGGTTAAAACAAGTCCAACGACTCCGCAACAGGAACGAAAAATCTGGCGTAAGAGCCGTGTGGAGTGAAAAGCAACATGATAGGTTCTAAAAGTGTTCCACAACACATCTGATGTTTGGCCTGACAGAAAGAATCTCATGCACACATCTCGCACCCTCCGCTCGGCGGCCGCTGTCTGCGGCACGGCGGCTCTCGCCATGTCCCTCGTAGCTTGCGGAGGCAGCAACTCTGCGTCGGGCTCCGCTGATGCGGCCATCATCCGCGTTCCGGGCACCGAACCCCAGCAGGGCCTCATCCCAGCTATGACTAATGAGAACGGCGGCGGCCGTGTCGTCGACATGCTCTACTCCGGCCTCGTGTATTACGACGCAGAGGGCGAGGTCCACAACGAGATGGCAGAGTCCATCGACAAGGAAGGGGACAAGACCTACAAGGTCACCCTGAAACCAGACATCACGTTCTCCGACGGAACTCCGGTAACAGCGGCGACCTTCGTCGATACGTGGAACTACGCTGTGGCCAACGAGCAGCTCAATGAGAGCTTCTTTTCCTCCATCAAGGGCTACAGCGAAGGCGTCGAGGAGATGGAGGGACTCAAGGTCATCGATGACCGCACCTTCACCATCGAGCTCACCCAGCCGGAGAGTGACTTCCCCAGCCGCTTGGGCTACAACGCTTACTTCCCACTGCCTCCCTCAGCCTTGGAAGACCCGCAGGCCTTCGGAGAGCAGCCAGTGTCTAATGGCCCGTACATCCTCAAGGAATGGAATCACAACCAGAACCTCATCATCGAGCCGAACCCAGAGTACAAGGGCGAGCGCACACCGAAGAATGACGGCATTGAGTTCGTTTTCTACGCCGACAGTGGTGCGTCCTACATGGACCTGCTCTCCAACAACCTTGATGTGCTGGAGGCCATCCCGTCCTCGGCCTTCGGTAGCTACGAGCAGGACCTCGGCGAGCGTCAAGAAACCAAGCCGGCCGCCACCTACCTGGAAATGTCCATTCACGTGGACACCCCACATTTCACTGGGGAAGAAGGCACCCTGCGCCGCCGTGCGGTGTCGATGGCTATCAACCGCGAGGAAATTGCCAAGACCATCTTCCACGGCACCCGTACCCCGGCCCGTGATTTTACCTCCCCGGTGCTGCCGGGCTACAGCGATAACCTGCCGGGCTCGGAGAACCTGGACTACAACCCGGAGGAGGCGAAGAAACTGTGGGCTGAGGCAGATAAGAAGTACGGTGCCTTCGAGGGTACGTTCCCCATCAATTACAACACCGACGGCGATAACAAGGACTGGGCTGACGCGGTAGCCAACAACATCAGCAACACCTTGGGCATCCAAGCCGTGGGTAACCCGTACCCGGATTTCAAGTCCTTCCGTGAGGCCTACCGTTCCGAGCGCATGGACGGTGCCTACCGCACGGCGTGGTTTGCGGATTACCCGTCCATGGGCAACTTCCTCGGCCCGAACTTCACGACGGGCGTGGCCTCCAATGACTCGAAGTACTCCAACCCGGAGTTCGATGAGCTCATCGTTAAGGCCAACGGCGCCAACAGCCCCGACGAAGCCGCCAAGCTTTATAACCAGGCGCAAGAGCTGCTTCTGCGGGATCTGCCAGCCATTCCGCTGTTCTACCCGAACGTGGTCGGCGGCTGGTCAGAGAATGTCAGCAATGTGACCTTCAATTGGAAGTCCCTGCCGGTCTACTACGATATTGAGAAGACAGTCGGGTAACGCACGACTAGAGTACGGAGGTATGACTTCCGTACTTTTTCTCTGCAACACAAACCGCGGCAAGTCCCAGATGGCGGCCGCTCTAGCTAAGAAGCACGCTCCGGACTGGGATATCTATTCCGCTGGCGTAAAGACCACTGAGCAGCATCGTGAGCAGGGCGTGAACGCCGAGGCGCAAAAGTCGCTGGCCAAGGTCGGTGCTGACATGTCGGGAACGCCTACGCTTATCGACGCCTCCCTCGCCGCCGCCGTCGACCACGTCATCGTCGTCGGCGATGCCCACTACGAGGGTGAGGCCGAACGCTGGGACATCGAGGATCCCTCGCTGCGCGGCATGGAGGGCGAGGAACGCATGGACGCGTTGCGCGATGATATTGATTCGCGCGTTCGTGACTTCATTAGCGCTCACGCGCAAGATTAAAAAGACAACTGCCCGAACCGACAAAGATAGGCGCTGGGATCGAATCCCAGAGGATACTTTTGTCAGTTCGGGCAGTTGTGTTTCGACAGTCTAGCTTCAGGCCTAGCCGCGGAAGGCGTACCATTGCACCGAATTAGCCGGCAGGTGCAGGTGAAGGTTGTTGCCCTCCGAGCGCACGTGGTGCGGCAGATCATTGCCGGCGCCCTGGTAGACAGCATCGTCAGTGTTGAGGACGAGTTCCCACTCGCCATCGCGCGGCACCCACAGGTCATAGTTCGGGACGGAGCTGCCGGAGAAGTTGCACACCGCGAGAAGCGCAGAGCCGTCCTTGCCGTAGCGGACATAGCCCAGCATGTTGTTATTCGCGTCATCGGCCTTGACCCACTGGAAGCCGTCCTGGGTAAAGTCCTGTGACCACAGTGCTGGGTGCTGCTTGTACACCACGTTGAGGTCACGCACGAGGCGCTTGATGCCGTGGTGCCATTCATTGCCCCAGCCCTCCAAGTTGGACCAGTCCGCGAAGGGGCCTGCCCAAAAGTGTGATTATGGGTCCAAGAAGCGGTGATGCGCCCAATCGAACGCTAAGTCAGCGGCTGCTGGTCTCCGAAACTCCAGTGATAGTCAAATGTTTTGAGCTCTGGCTGGCGCCAGTCATTTCGCTCCTCCAGATGAACCATTGTCCACACCTCGTCAACATCCGATCCGATATGACGGGCAAAGAGAACGGCCATCGAGATTTCCGTGTCGATTACGACTTCTTTCCACATCTGGTGTCTTTTCATCTCATCGTCGGAGTAGCTCACCACGCGGATGTAATGCTCAAACCCTGCTTTGGATGCCCGCGTAATAGACCGCGGATAGTGTAACCACGGTGGATTTTTAAACGTGTTACCCCAAAATTCCGGATACCGATTGTAATAGAGAAATACGCTAGGTCCTCCAGCGCCAGAAGGTGGAGCACCTAGGTGGATTAACTGATTATTACAAGCATATGGGCCGTCGTGACTGATCTCCACGCCGTTTGTGAAGGTAATTAGTTCCGATTGAGCAGGATAAGCATCAACGTGATAGGTCGTGTAGTCAGTGAACGGTCCGTCTTCATCAGCAGTACCGTCGGGATAATAGATGCAATCGTACGAGACGTTTCTTGTGAGGTTATGTGCCATGAGCTGCTTCAGCACACCAGAGGAGCACAAATCCACTATTTCTTCACATTCAGTGACTCCTTGGTTTTCACAAAAATCATCCCACAGAAAGCTCTGCATACTTGCCTCCTTCCCTTAACGGGGTTTACGTATGATCATCAATAGGATTGGTAAACCTACACAAATCAGCATGATGGGAATACTCGGGACAATCGTAACGCCCGATAGCGAACCTGTACCCACCAAAGCTCTGGTTGTAGCCTCATTCGGGAACTTTAAGCGAGATACCATCTACTTCGGTAAAAAGGTGCCCGGCTCTTTAGGAATATCGTAGGTAACTTTATCTGCGTTTTAGCCGCGGAAGGCGTACCACTGCACCGAGTTGGCCGGCAGGTGCAGCTGTACGTGGTTGCCTTCGGAGCGCACGCGGCGCGGCAGGTCGTTGCCGGCGCCTTGGTAGACAGCATCGTCCGTGTTGAGGACGAGCTCCCAGTCGCCGTCGCGCGGGACCCACAGGTCGTAGTTCGGCACGGAGCTTCCGGAGAAGTTGCAGACTGCGAGCAGGGCCGAGCCATCCTTGCCGTAGCGGACATAGCCTAGCATGTTGTTGTTGGCGTCATCCGCCTTGACCCACTGGAAGCCGTCCTGGGTAAAGTCCTGGGTCCACAGGGCCGGCTGTTGCTTGTACACCACGTTGAGGTCACGCACCAGGCGCTTGATGCCGTGGTGCCACTCGTTGCCCCAGCCCTCAAGGTTGGACCAGTCCACGGAGTTGCCCTCAGACCACTCGGTGGTCTGGCCGAACTCCTGGCCCATGAACATCAGCTGCTTGCCGGGGTGGGAGAACATGTAGCCGTAGAGGGCGCGGAGGCCGGCGGCCTTATTCCAGTCGTCGCCAGGCATGCGCTCCCACAGCGAGCCCTTGCCGTGGACGACCTCGTCGTGACTGAACGGCAGAACGTAGCGCTCCGAGTAGGCGTAAATCATGGAGAAGGTCAGCTCGCCGTGGTGGTAGCTGCGGTGGATGGGCTCGTGCTTGAAGTATTCGAGCGTGTCATTCATCCAGCCCATGTTCCACTTCAGGTTGAAGCCGAGGCCACCCTCGTGCGTCGGGGCAGTCACACCCGGCCAGGAGGTGGACTCCTCCGCAATGGTGAGAACACCCGGGTGGGTGCGGTTCAGCGTCGCGTTGGTCTCCTGGAGGAACTGGACTGCCTCAAGGTTTTCGCGGCCACCGTACTGGTTGGGCAGCCACTCGTCGCGGGAGTAGTCCAGGTAGAGCATGGACGCAACGGCGTCGACGCGCAGGCCATCGACGTGGAATTCCTCGGCCCAATAGAGGGCGTTGGCCACGAGGAAGTTGCGGACCTCGTTGCGGCCAAAGTCGAAGACGTAGGTTCCCCAGTCTGCCTGCTCGCCGCGGCGGGGGTCTGGGTGTTCATACAGGGCCTGGCCGTCGAAGCGGCCGAGGGCCCACTCATCCTTGGGGAAGTGGGCAGGAACCCAGTCGATGAACACGCCGATGCCGGCCTTGTGGAGGTCATTGATGAGCGCGCGGAGCTCATCCGGGGTACCCCAGCGGGCGGAGGGAGCGTAGTAGCCGGAGACCTGGTAGCCCCAGGAGCCGCCGAAGGGGTGCTCGGCCACGGGCAGCATCTCCACGTGGGTAAAGCCGTGTTCAACCAGGTAGGGGATGAGCTCCTCGCGCAGGCTGTTGTAGTTGGCGCCGACCTTCCAGGAACCCACGTGCAGCTCATAGACGCTCATGGGTACATCGAGGTCGTCGTTGCGCTGGGTCATCCACTCGTCATCGGACCACGCGAACTCGGACTTCGTCACCACGGACGCGGTCTCCGGCGGAGCGATGGTGCGCTTGGCCAAGGGGTCAGCCTTGTCGACGCGCGGTGAGTTCTTGCCGTGGACGGCGAATTTGTAGCGCTCGCCCTCACCGACGCTGGGGATGAAAAGTTCCCAGATGCCGGTGGAACCCAGGCAGCGCATGGGGTACTGGGTTGGGTTCCAACCGCAGAAGTCACCAACCACGGCAACACCTTCTGCATTTGGGGCCCACACGGCGAAGGCGGTGCCGGTGACCTCACCCATGTCGGTGGTGTAGGTCTTGAGGTTTGCGCCGAGTACGTCCCAGAGACGCTCATGGCGACCCTCACCGATGAGGTGCTGGTCCAGGGTGCCCAAGGTAGGCAGGAAGTGGTAGCCATCGGCGACTTCGATTGAAGGCTGGTCTGGGTAGGTGATCCGCAGACGGTAGTCCGATTCCTCCGCTAACGGCGCCTCCCACATGTCATCGCCCACCGCACGCATGGCGATGGTCTCCGCCTCGGTGACGAGCTCGACGGCTTCGGCGCCGGGGCGGCGGGTGCGGACGGTTCCTTGGTGCCATCCATAGAAATCATGCGGTGCATGGTGGCGGCAATTGTTCAGGCGTTCAAGATCAGAGGCCGGGATGTTCATAATGACCAAATTACCTAACTCTGACCGTCCGCGCGGGCCAAAAGGAAACTAGGCGCGGTAGTCCTCGACACGGCGCCACGCCAGCTGCTCCTGCAGGTCGTGGTCGGCAGGGGGAAGGATGAAGACATGGGCGACGTCGCGAAGCGGCTCCAGGCGCACAAAGTTACGGTCAGACCACTCGTAGGCGGAGCCACTGATGGCGTCCTGGACGGTGAAATGATCGCCCGGCTGGCGGCCCACGGCCTTGAGATCCAGGTAGACCGTTGCTTCCTGGGCGTTGCGCGGATCAAGGTTGACCACCACGAGCACGACGTTGCCAGTCGCCGCATCTGCCTTGGAGTAGGCGATGATGGCGTCATTGTCGGTGTTGTGGAAGCGCAGGGTACGCAGCTGCTGGAGGGCCGGGTTTTCGCGGCGAATGACGTTGAGAAGGCGGATGTAGGATTCCAAGGAGTCCCCAGATTTCAGGGCTGCCTGGAAGTCACGCGGGCGCAGCTCATACTTCTCCGAGTCGAGGTACTCCTCGCTGCCAGGCGCCACGGCCTGGTGCTCGTAGAGCTCGAAGCCAGAGTAGACGCCCCACAGCGGGGAGAGCGTGGCGGCCAGGGTTGCGCGGATGGCAAACATGGCACGTCCACCGGTCTGCAGGGATTCGTGGAGGATATCCGGGGTATTGACAAAGAGGTTGGGGCGGCAGACATCGGCCTGCTCCACATGCATTTCGGCGAACGTGGTCAGGTCATACTTGGAGGTCTGCCACGTGAAGTAGGTGTAGGACTGGGTAAAGCCAGCCTTGGCCAGGCCAAACAGGCGCGGCGCGCGGGTAAAGGCCTCGGACAGGAAGATGACTTCCGGGTGGGTCACGTGCACCTTGGAAATCAGCCAATTCCAGAAGTTCGCCGGCTTGGTGTGCGGGTTATCCACGCGGAAGGTGGTAACACCGGCCTCGACCCAGATCATGACGATGCGGTAGATTTCCGCGTAGATGCCGTCTGGGTCGTTGTCGAAGTTCAGCGGGTAGATGTCCTGGTATTTCTTGGGTGGGTTCTCGGCGTAGGCAATGGTGCCGTCAGCGAGCACGGTGAAAAACTCCGGGTTGCTCTCCGCCCACGGGTGGTCGGGGGAAGCCTGCAGCGCTAGGTCCAGCGCCACCTCGAGGCCCAGTTCCTCGGCCTTGGTCACCAGCTTCTTGAAGTCCTCCATCGTGCCCAGCTCTGGGTGAGTGGTGGAGTGGTCCTGGATAGCCCACGGGGAGCCGACGTCGCCCGGCTCTGCTACCACGGAGTTGTTCTTGCCCTTGCGGTGCACCTCACCGATGGGGTGAATCGGCGGGAAATAAACGGTGTCAAACCCCATGGCCGCCACGCGCTCGAGGGCCTGCGCGGTGGTCTCAAAGGTTCCGTGTACTGGGTTACCCTCGGCGTCCCATCCGCCCGTCGAGCGCGGGAAGAGCTCGTACCAGGAGTTAAAGAGGGCCTCGCGGCGCTCCACGAGCACCTCATGAATCTCGCCCTCCACCAACAGGTGGCGCAGCGGGTGGTGGCGCAGAATCTCGGACACCTCAGGAGACAGTGCGGTGCGCACGCGCTTGTCGACGTCCCCCTTCTCATCCCGCAACTCCTTCGACGCGGCGAAGAGCAGGTCTGCCTTCTCGCTCGGGCACTGAATTGCGGCCTCCTCAAAGAGTTCCGCGCCGTGGAGGAGATCGTTGCTGAGCTCTTGGGCAGATTGGCCTGCCTCCATTTTCTTGGTGACGGCATTGCGCCACGTGGCCATGGGATCCGACCACGCATCGATGCGGAAGAACCAGCGGCCGGGGGTAGCTGGGGTGAAAACGCCGTGGACGCGGTCTTGGTCATTCGGGTCCACCGTCATGGTGGAGGCAGATGTAGCGGGGGAGTCGTTGTTCCACACCGACAGGGTTGCGGCGACGGCATCGTGGCCCTCGCGCCACACCAGTGCGGTGACAGGAACAACCTCACCGACCACGGCTTTCGAGGCTACTTTGCCGGAGAGAGAAGGGCGGACATCGTCGATACCAAGGCGTTGAGTCATGCCCATAGAATAATGCAGCTGTGTCAGTTTCACCGGGGAAGGAAAAATTCAGCCACAATGGTTCCTGTGAACACTCCTGAGCAAATTGGTGACATGAACCTTGAGAACCAGCCCACCGATGAGGATTGGCTGATTGACTTCCGCGGCGTCGAGCTGCGCCGTGGGGGAAACACCCTGGTCGGCCCCGTGGACTGGCAAGTCGAGCTCGACGAACGCTGGGTCATTATCGGGCCCAACGGCGCAGGCAAGACCTCGCTCGTGCGTATGGCCTCGGCCGAGGAATTCCCCTCTGCCGGCGTGGCCTACCTCATGGGCGAGCGCCTGGGCAAAACCGATATGCGCGATCTGCGCGCCGCCATCGGTATTTCCTCTGCCGCTGTGCAGCACCGCATCCCGGATGGCGAGCGCGTCGATGACTTGGTTATCTCCGCCGGATATGCCGTGCTGGGCCGATGGCGCGAGGACTACCAGGATATGGACTTCTCCCGCGCCGATGACATCCTCAAGCAGGTCGGCGCATACCACCTAGCCAAGCGCACGTGGGGCACGCTGTCCGAGGGTGAGAAGAAGCGCGTCATCCTTGCCCGCGCGCTCATGGCCAACCCAGAGCTGCTCATCCTCGACGAGCCCTCCGCCGGCATGGATCTGGGCGGTCGCGAGGACCTCGTGGGCTACCTGGGTGATTTGGCCATGGACCCGGATGCCCCCGCCATCGTCATGATCACCCACCACGTGGAGGAAATCCCTTACGGATTTACACATGCGATGATTCTTGATGAGGGTAAAGTCGTGGCCAAAGGACTCATCAATACGGTGCTCACATCGAAGAACCTGTCCACAGCGTTCCACCAGCCCATTCAGGTGGATCGCATCGGGGACAGGTACTTCGCCCGCCGTATTCGTTAGTTCGCACGCCCCCGCTTGATAGCGCAGTAGCGGTATCAATGACATGGAAAGTTGCATGAGCCAGCCCTACCACGACGCCCTGGACGCCATCGACCATGGCGACACCACCGGCTTCAATGGTGCCCGCTTGGCGGCAACGGTGCTCCTGCTGCGTGATAGCCCCGATGGCCTCCGCGTGTGGATTCAAGAACGCGTGCACACCATGCGCACTTACCCCGGACACGTCGTTTTTCCCGGCGGGGGAGTCGACCCTCGTGATTTCCCGCCCCGATCCTGGGATTCTGGCGAGCTCTGGGCCGGGCAGTCCGTCATCTCGATGGCCCGACGCATGGGAGTGACCAAGTACAAGGCCCACGCCCTCGTCTTCGCCGCCGCCCGCGAGCTCTTCGAGGAAGCCGGCACTCTGCTGGCGATCCGCGAGGACGGCATCGTCTCCGATGCCTCGCGCTACCACCGAGAGCGTGAGCTTCTCGAAACCCACGAAATCTCCTTCACCGAGTTCTTGGCCCACAACGGCATGCGCGTCGACGCCGACATGCTCCTTCCGTGGTCTCGCTGGGCGGGGGAATTCAAGAACCACTGGTTTGACACCTTTTTCTTCATCGGGGTGCTCCCCGAAGGCCAAGAACCCGACGGCGAAACCGGGGAAGCCGACGATGCCGGCTGGTTCGATCCCCAGCTCGTCCTTGACGGTTGGCGCGCCGGGCTCGTGCGCCTAGCCATCCCCACCTGGGCACAGCTCAAGCGCCTGACCTCCTATGCCACGGTCAAGGAAGTTCTTGATGACGCCTCCTTTTCCGACCTTCGCCCCATCATCGGTGATCCCGAAGACGACGAGCGCTACCGCGAATACTTCACCACGTCCCCCATCGACCGCATCTAGAAACACCACACCATGAGCTATACCCTCGACGAGGTCGCCTTCCTGCGCGAAAACACGAGCGCTATTGACGCAGCCGCCGCGGACCTGGAGGGGACAAAGAAGGCGCAGCTGAGGGACGTCGCCAAGCTCCAGGCCCAGTTCGGCGAATACGGGCGCGCGGTGGCCGAGCTACTCCACTCCCGCCGCTCAGGGAAACTGCCGGGGGAGTGGCTCATGGACCACGACTCCGCACAGCAGGCCACGCCCCCAGCCGTCGCCGCCTACCGTGCGCAGTTCCTGCGTGAACGCGGCGTCGACCTTGTCCACGACCTCACCTGTTCCATCGGTACCGAAGGTCAGGCTTATGCGCCCGGCACCTACGTGGGAAGTGACCTTGACGCCTCGCGCGTCGCCATGGCGCAGCACAACATCGCGCACCCAGTCTTCCGCGCCGATGCGCTCACGACGACAACCTCGGCGCAGGTGTGCATCGCCGACCCCGCACGGCGCCAAGGCGGCACCCGCATCACCCGCCTAGACCAACTCCTGCCGCCTCCGCAGGCTCTCCTAGACACGCACGGCGAGATGGCCATCAAATGTGCCCCAGGTATCGACCACTCCGAGTGGGAAGGGCTGGCCTGTGTTGTGAGCCTTGACGGCGGCGTAAAAGAGACCTGCCTATACACACCCGGCCTGGGGACAGGCAAACGTGCGGTGATTCTCTCCACGTCCTCGGCGGTTGCCCCAGACGTCATCGAGGACGACATTCCAGAACACGAGCTTCCCGATGCCGGCCCCATCGGACGCTTTCTCATCGATCCCGACGGCGCCATCGTGCGCGCCGGACTGGTGCGCCATTACGCCGCGCGCGAAGGCCTGCACCAGCTGGATCCGCGCATCGCGTACCTCACCGGCGACCAGTTACCTCACGGCACATCCGGATTTGAATTCATTGAGCTGGTGCCCATGAAAAAACTCAAGGCGGCCATGGCGGCGCACGATGTGGGCTCCCTGGAGATCCTGGTACGCGGGCAAGACGTGGACCCAGACCAGTTGCGCAAGAAGCTGAAGCTTAAGGGCTCGACGGCCAAGACGCTCGTGGTGACGCGCATCGGGGCCAAGGGAGTCGCGGTGCTGTGCGGACCGCGAGTAGTATCGACCGAAGGTAATTACGCACCCTAATAGTTTCAAAATTTACGGAAGGGGAAGTGCCCACATGCCAGTCATTGTGGCTCTGGTTAAACACGTACCGGATACGTGGTCAACGAAGACCCTCGAGGCGGATCACACCTTGGACCGCACCTCGGTGGATAACGTCATCGACGAGGTCAACGAGTACTCCGTCGAGCAGGCGCTGCGTCTGCGAGACGACAACGCCGACGCCGGCTATGAGGTTGTCGCCCTCACCATGGGCCCGGCGGCTGCCGACGAAGCCCTGCGCAAGGCCCTGGCCATGGGCGCGGATCACGCCGTGCACGTTGTCGACGATTCCCTCGCCGGCGCCGATGCCTTGGCTACCGCCTGGGTTCTCAACGCCGCCATCAACCAGGTGGCGGAAAAGTTCGGCGAGGTCCAGGTCATCACCCTGGGCAATAACTCCTCGGACGCCTCCACTGGCCTTGTTGCTGGCCTGCTAGCCGAGTACCGCCAGCTGCCGGCACTCACCGAGCTCAAGGCCGCCTCCCTGGCCGGTGCTACCGCTACCGCCACCCGCGAGGATGCCCACGGCCACTGGGAGCTTGAGACCAATCTCCCGGCCATCCTGTCCTTTACCGACAAGGCCGACAAGCCGCGTTTCCCCAACTTCAAGGGCCTCATGGCCGCCAAGAAGGCAGAGGTCACCACGTTCGCCGTGGCGGACCTAGGCATCGATGGCGTGCCGTCCACCACCACGGTCACCGCCTCCGCACAGCGCCCAGCCCGTACCGCTGGTGAGGTCATCACCGATCCGGATCCGGCCGTGGCTGCCGCCAAGGTTGCTGACTTCTTGGCCGCCAAGAATCTCATCGAGGGTTAAAGGAGAAAACACATGTCTCACGTTTATGTCCTAGTTGAGCACGAAGAAGACCAGCTCAGCCCCGTCACGGGCGAGCTCATTACCGCCGCCCGCGCGCTCGGCACCGTCTCCGCCGTCGTTGTGGCCAAGGATGCTGCTACCGCTTCCTCCTTTGACGCCGAGCTGGGCAACCTCGGTGCCGCCCAGGTTGTTCAGGCCACCGCCGCGGACTATGAGCAGCGCATCGTCACCCCGGAGGTTGATGCCCTCCATGCCCTGGCCGCCAATAACCCGGCGCCCATCGTGCTGGCCGCCACCCCGACCAACAACGAGATTGCTGGCCGCCTTGCGGCTCGCTTGGGCTCTGGCGCCCTCGTCAACGTCGACGGCATCAATGCTGACGGCACCGCGCACCACACCATCTTCGGTGGTTCCTATGAAACCTCCTCGACGGCCACGGGTTCTGTCATCTACACCCTGCGTCCCGGCACCGTTACTGCGGAACCGCAGCCGGTCACCGCAGCACCTGCGCCCTTCGAGCTGCCTGCCGCCACCGCGAAGGACGTCACTGTCACCTCCTTTACCCCGGCGGAGAAGACCGCTCGTCCGGAGCTAACCTCCGCCAAGGTCGTCGTTGCCGGCGGCCGCGGCGTGGGCGATAAGTTCGCTGACGTGGTGGAGCCGCTTGCCGATTCCCTCGGCGGCGCCGTCGGTGCCACCCGCGATGCCGTGGACGAGGGTTTCTACGACCCCGCCCACCAGATTGGCCAGACCGGCGCAACCGTGTCCCCGAAGCTCTACATCGGCCTCGGCATTTCCGGTGCTATTCAGCACACCTCCGGCATGCAGACCTCGGAGACCATCGTCGTGGTCAACCAAGATCAGGACGAGCCTTTCTTCCAGATCGCTGACCTCGGCGTGGTGGGTGACCTCCACGAGATCGCTCCGGCACTCGCCGCGGAGCTGACCAAGCGCAAGGAGGCCGGCAACTAATGCCGCTCTACCTCGATTACGCAGCCACCCAGCCCATGCGCCAAAGCGCCATCGACGCGTGGACCACGGCAGCTAGTTCCCTCAACCCGGGCGCGTCCTATGCTTCGGGGCGCAAGGCGCGCTCTGTGCTTGACGACGCCCGCGAGACCGTCGCCGAGCTGCTCGGCTGCGAACCCATCGAGGTCATCTTCACCTCCTCCGGCACGGAGGCGGACAACATCGCCATCCAAGGCCTTTTCCGCGCTGCGTGCAGCGGGAGCGCTGCACAAGAATCGGCGCAGCGCATCGTTTCGACCCCCATCGAGCACCCTGCCGTGCTCGAAACCGTGGAGAAGCTCCAGGCTGAGCACGGCGCCACTGTGGAGCTGCTTCCGGTCGATTCCACCGGGCACGTCAGTGACTTAAGCGCCCTAGATACCCCGGCCACGGTGGCCACCTGCATGTGGGCCAACAACGAGACTGGCGCCATCCAGCCGGTCGCGGACATTACCCAGCGCGCCGCTGCGCAGAACACCCCGGTTCACATCGACGCCGTGCAGGTCGCCGGCAAGCTGCCCATCAACTTCCACGAGCTGGGTGCCACCACACTCGCGGCCAGCGCCCACAAGTTCGGCGGCCCGCGCGGCATCGGCCTGCTGTTGGCTCGCCGCACCCCAGCGCCACTGCCACTTGCTTTCGGCGGTGGCCAAGAACGCGGCATCCGCCCCGGCACCGTGGACGTAGCTAGTGCGAGTGCGCTCGCCGCAGCTCTGCGTGAGTCCGTCGCGGAAATGGAGCAGGAGGACACCCGCCTGACTGCACTCCGCGACAAGCTTCAGGCTGGCATCGAATCCAGCATCGACAACGTCATCATCAACTCTGCCGAGCCCACCCTGGCCTCCCACCTGCACGTGTCCTTCCCCGGAACGGACGGCGATAGCCTCATCATGCTTCTCGACGCCGCCGGTATCGAAGCCTCCGCTGGCTCCGCCTGCCACGCCGGTGTCAACCGCATGTCCCACGTGTTGGAGGCTATGGGCATCGACGAGGAACACGGCCGCGGCAGCCTGCGCTTCAGCTTGGGACGAATGACCACTGAAGAAGATATCGACGTGGTTATCAACGAACTTCCGGAGATCATCCGCCGCGCGCGGTCGGTGTAGGAGATACACGGCGTTCACGTAACCGCACCGGAATTTCCGGTGTACTCTTAGCGGACATGTTGCTGTTTGTTAGAGAGATCACACCGGTCTAGAGCATGCGTAGGTTGAGTACGGGCTTGGTTGCCGTGGGTGTATATACCACGGTTATTATGGCTGCCGTCGTGGCTTTTCTTGCAGCAACGCTGTACTCGTCGGCCGACGGTCACCTAGGTGGATACGGGGTTGAAGTCGAATCCGATAGTCGCGCTACAGGACGTGAAGATTTCTTTAGAGATTTGGGTGCTTTTGCCCGCGAGAATGGTTTTGAGGTTGCCATAAACTATTCCTCTCTGGCCGTCTCCGGTGGCGAGTACCGGGTTTATTCGTCCACACTTCCTCCAGACAGCGAACGGTTGGAACGACCGCGTTTCGAGCGCGGAGGCGTTGACGTGGTTTATCCGCTCGAAGACTTCCCCCACCGTGATCCGCGCCAAAACATTTTTATCAAGGGTTCTGCCGCGGACGAAGAAGCGCTGGTGCGGTGGCTAGAATCCCAGGGACTTGACGTAGTTCCACTAAAGAATCGGATGGTTCAGATCTTCGCTTCGTCAACAATTCCCGTGCTCATTATCTTGGCCATGCTTTTGTGTCTCGTTCTTGGTGCGGGCCACGCTCTGTCACGATCCCGGGAGATCGGTATCCACCGCTTGCTGGGGCTTAGCCTCTTGAGAACGGTTGGCATTGAAGCTCAGCGCCAGAAAGGAGTTCTTTTAAGGGCATTTATCGGTGGCCCGTTGATTGTCGCTGGGGTGCTTTACGCATATAACGGTTGGGCAATGACCAGAGTCTTCTGGGGTATTTTTTGCCTCGTCTGCATAACACTGTTCGTCGTCCTGCTCTCTGGATACCTCGGCGGCCAACTCCTCGTTCGCCTGACCTCCATTCCCCAATCAATTAAGGGAAAGATCCATGCGAGGCCAATTCTTTATTCATTGTTAGCCGTCCGGTGTATAACCCTTATTGCAGCTTTGAGCGCAGTTGCGACGTTGGTGGGGTTCGCCGCGGAAATCGACGAGCGCCACCGCTTGCAGGAGGCCTGGGATCACCATCGCGGTCCGCAAGAGTTCGCGTTGAATACGAATACTGCTTTCGAAGAATGGGCGAGTTCTGACACTGCGTCACCGTTCCGAGCCGCCGACGAGTCAGGAAAGCTACTACTCGTAGACCCTTTTTGGTTGACGTGGCCCATCGAATTAGAAGCACCCGTTCTGCTGGTAAACCAAGAATACGCGCGGCGGGCCGGGGTCACCGAGCTCAACGGCACAAACGTGACAGTCTGCTCACCGAAAGAACTGTCGCAGAGTTCCATGAGAACTATCGAGGACACGCTGGACTTTGAGGCTAGCTACACCGAAAATTCTGCCCCCGCTATCGAGTGGCATGCTCCTTGTAGCGTAGGAACAGCGTTCACCTACGATGTGGAGCTGCGCCCAGTGGTCGATGACCCGATTCTCGTCATTCTCCCTCCCGGCTTAGCGCCGTTGGGGGACCATAATCTGATGTCCAAGGTTTCTCAACAAGTCCTCTTATCGTCGTCTGCTGAAGTCCCAGAGCAACTTTTGACGGGGAGTGCGGGCACGACGCTGTCTTTTTCTAGACCGCGCGAGGACTCGTGGCAGGCTAGCGTTCGCAAGGCCGAACACAACGTGGTTTTGTGGGGATTGAATACCTTGGTCGCAGTACTGCTGGTGACAATCTTGGTCGGTGCCACCGTGATGACGTTTTGCATAGCCTATCGGCGCAAGATTCATGTGGCATATATCTGCGGTCGAAGCCCCTGGTGGGTGTCGAAGCAGGTGGTAGCCATGGAGATAGCCTTTTTCGTGGCGACGATCGGCTGGCTGTTATTCAAGCTCCGCGAGCACAAGCAGCAAGCCGAGTTGCGCGTGCCATCGACATGGAATATCGGATTTGAGAATCAATGGTCATCGTTGACTATCGCAGCGGTTGTCGGTTTCGGTTCAGTATGGCTGGCAACTTCCGTGCTGTTGACGCTTCGGGCAGCATCGCGGTGGGATGCACGGGAAGGAACACAACCGCAATGACGATTTATGTACGAAACCTATCGTGTGCTTTTGGAGCTCGAGCGATTATCCAGGACTTCACTGCACACTTTGACGCGGGGCGACTGAGCGCGCTGACGGGAGCCTCGGGTAGCGGCAAGACTACTCTTCTCAATATGCTGGGCGGACTTATAGTTCCGGATTCAGGAAGTATTGAGTTCGAAGGCCAGGACCTTGCGGCGATGAGTTCGCGTGAACGCCGTAAGTTTCGTCGGGCGAATGTTGGATATCTGTTTCAGGACTATGGATTGGTCTCAGACCTGACGGTGGAGGACAACATCAAGATTGCTGTTCCCCGTGTCTCCAGCGAAGCAGTAGGCGCAGTATTGGCTGATGTTGGGCTTGGTGGAACAGAAAAGCGAACGGTCAGTGAACTGTCGGGCGGTGAGCAACAACGCATTGCTTTAGCCAGATTGATTCTCGCAGAGCCGAAGATTGTCCTGGCTGATGAACCCACGGGCGCTCTTGATGAGGAGAATTCGCACCTCGTCCTCATGAAACTGCGTCAGTTCGCGCAGAATGGTGCCGTGGTTGTCGTGGCCACGCACTCTGCGTATATTGCTGAAAATGCCGATACGGTGGTGAAGCTCTGACCTAGCGGGGAATGCAGCTGGCAAGAATTGCTTCGGTGTTGCGCCACAGCGGCTAGGGTCCGTCAGGCACAATGTTGTCATGTCGAAGTTCTCTGAGGTCCTAGAACAGCTGCGTGAAAACCAACCAAAGGCTAAATATGGCATTGCCTTTGAGAAGCTGATGGTCAACTATTTCAAAACCGACCCGACCTTGAAGAACCAATTTGATGAAGTCTGCCGCTGGACGGATTGGCGCTACAACGGTGGCAAGGCGGATACCGGCATTGACCTGGTAGCTCGCCGCGTGGATGATGGCACGTGGACTGCCATTCAGTGCAAGTTCTACGACTCCAAGGCGCGCATCCAGAAGTCCCACCTGGATTCCTTCTTCGAGGCTTCCGGACATTCTTTTGACACTGAAGAAGGCCGCCAGCACTTTGGCAGCCGCTTGATCATTTCGACGACGGATCACTGGTCCTCCCACGCGGAGGATGCCCTGGCCAACCAGATTATTCCGACCAGCCGCATTGGCATCTCCGCCATTGCGGAGTCACCCATCAACTGGGACGTGGCGTTCCCTGGCTCAGAGGTGCGGGATAAGACCATCCAGATCAATCTCTCCCAACGTGAGACTTTAGAGCCCCGCCCGCACCAGCAGGCCGCGATCGACAAAGCCATCGAAGGATTCACAACCCATGACCGCGGCAAGCTCATCATGGCCTGCGGCACCGGCAAAACCTTTACCGCCCTCCGCCTAGCGGAGCGCGTCGCTGAGGACAACGGCGGTAAAGCCCGCATCCTCTTCCTCGTGCCGTCTATTTCCTTGCTCTCCCAAACCCTCAAGGAGTGGACTGCCCAGGGCCGCCTCGACATGCGCGCCTTCGCGGTGTGCTCCGATAGCAAGGTCTCCAAGAAGGCCGAGGACATCGCTGTCTATGACCTTGAGGTTCCTGTTTCTACCGAGGGCAAGGACATCACCACGCGCTTTGAATCCGGCAAGCGCGCCAAGGGCCTCAACATCGTCTTCTCCACCTACCAGTCCATCCAGGCAGTGCATGAGGCTCAGCAGGTTGGCCTCGATGATTTTGATCTTGTCATCTGCGACGAGGCACACCGCACCACCGGTATTACTCTTGCCGGTGAGGACGCCAGCAACTTCGTCCGCGTTCACGATGCCGACTACATCAAGACCGCCAAGCGCCTCTACATGACAGCCACCCCGCGCCTTTATGACGAAGCCGTCAAGGGCAAGGCCAAGGAACACTCGGCGGAGCTGGCTTCTATGGATGATGAAGCCATCTACGGCCCGGAGTTCTACCGCCTTGGCTTCGGTGAGGCCGTGGACAAGGGTCTGCTGACGGACTACAAGGTGCTTGTCATGACCGTGGATGAATCCGTGGCTGCCCAAGCCATGGCCCACAGTGAGAACAACCAGGTCAACCTTTCCCTAGCCTCCGCCATGATTGGCGCCTGGAATGGTTTGGCCAAGCGCTCCGGCGAATTGCAAGGCAAGAAGGGCGGTTTCGACGAGGACGCCCAGCCCATGCAACGCGCGGTGGCCTTTGCCAAGGACATCAAGACCTCCCAACTTATTGCGGAGACTTACCCCTCGCTCATCGGCACTCACCAGGAACTGCTCAAAGAAAAGGCAGTGCTCAACGACGTCTCCCTGACCAACATCGACCTTAACGTCGCCGCCCAGCACGTCGACGGCGGCATGAACGCCATGGAACGCGGCACGAGGCTGTCCTGGCTGGAATCTCCAGCAGGGGAGCACGAGTCTCGCATGCTCACCAACGCGCGCTGCTTGTCCGAAGGCGTAGACGTCCCAGCCCTGGATTCCGTCATCTTCTTCAACCCCCGCAACTCCATGGTGGACGTGGTCCAGTCCGTCGGCCGCGTCATGCGCAAGTCTGAGGGCAAGGACTACGGCTACATCATCCTTCCCGTCGCCGTAGCCAGCAACGTCTCCCCAGCAGAAGCACTCAACGACAACCAGCGCTTCAAGGTGGTCTGGCAGATCCTCAACGCGCTGCGCGCCCACGATGACCGCTTCAACGCGAAGATTAACTCCATCGCCCTCAACGGCACGGCCGGACAGGAAGACTTGCCCATCGACGTCGTTCACGTCCCAGGGGACGACGAGAAAAGCGACGCTGAGAAGCTCAGGGAAGCGGATGAAACCAAAACCCCAGAACCGCAGGCTGATAATTCGACGGTAACCCAGCAGATTGCCTTGTTCTCTCTGGAGCAGTGGCAAGAAGCCATCTACACAAAGCTGGTGGACAAAGTCGGCACCCGCACCTACTGGGAGGACTGGGCTGACGACGTCGCCACCATTGCGGAGAACCAAATCACCCGCATCAAGGCGCTTCTCGACGGCGCCGATGGAACCCTCCGCACAGAATTCGACACCTTTGTCGAAGGCCTGCGCAACAACCTCAACGATGGCATCAGCGAAGACGACGCCATCTCGATGCTCTCGCAGCACCTCATTACGGCACCGGTCTTCAACGCGCTCTTTGAGAACCATGACTTCATCACCCACAACCCCGTGGCCCAGGTCATGGAGAAGATGGTCAAGGCTCTGTCCAAGGCGAACCTCGATACTGAGACCGAGTCTCTGGAGAAGTTCTACGAGTCCGTCCGTGTCCGCGCCACTGAGGTGAACTCTGCCTCCGGTAAGCAGCAGGTCATCAAGGAACTGTACGAGCGCTTCTTCCGCAAGGCCTTCAAGAAGCAATCAGAAGCCCTTGGCATCGTCTACACCCCAGTCGAAATCGTCGATTTCATCCTGCGCGCCGCCGATGATGTGTCCAAGAAGCACTTCGGTAAGGGGCTTACCGACGAGGGCGTGTGCATCCTCGATCCTTTCGCCGGCACCTCCACCTTCACGGTTCGCCTCCTACAGTCCGGCCTCATCAAGCCGGAAGACCTCGCCCGCAAGTACGCCAACGAACTCTTCGCCACTGAGATCATGCTGCTTGCGTACTACGTCTCAGCGGTGAACATCGAGACCACCTACAACGCCCTGCGTGAAGAAGCAGCTCTCCGCAATGGCGAACCCGCACCCGAGTACGTGCCCTTCACGAACATCGCGCTAGCCGATACCTTCCAAATCCACGAGGAAGGCGACATCCCAGATCTCAACATCTTCCGCGAGAACAACGAGACCATCGAGCGCCAGAAGAATGCACCCATCAACGTGGTGATTGGTAACCCGCCATATTCCGCCGGCCAAAAGTCCGCCAATGACCTGAACGCCAACCAGAAATATCCGAGCCTGGATAAGCGCATTGCGGAAACTTATGCGGAGAAGTCTACGGCTCAGTTGAAGAACTCCTTGTACGACTCGTACCTGCGCGCTTTCCGATGGGCCACCGACCGCATCGGCGACCAAGGCGTAGTAGCCTTCGTGTCCAATGGCGGATGGATTGACGGTAACACTGGCGACGGTGTGCGCCTGTCGATGGCGGAGGATTTTACCGACCTCTATGTGTTTAACCTTCGCGGGAACCAACGTACCGCAGGGGAGCAATCACGAAAGGAAGGCGGCAAAGTCTTCGGCTCTGGCTCTCGCAGTACTGTAGCTATAACGGTCGGTGTTAAAGATCCAACAAAGTCAGCCTTCGAGCTGCACTACCGTGACATTGGGGACTACCTGACGGCTGGAGAGAAACTCGATATCGTAGAGTCTTCGACCGTCGAGTCAATCGAATGGCAAAGCATTACACCCAATGATGATGGCGACTGGTTGAATCAGCGCTCAAAAGAGTTCGCAACATGGCCTGCGATCGGCGACAGAAGTCGAAAAGATACAAGAATCTTCAGTCAGTTTTCTATGGGATTGAAGACAAATCGAGATGCATGGGCCTATCAATTTTCTAGGGGCCGTCTGGCTGAAAACGTGAATGTATCGATCGAAGCTTACAACGAGGCCAAAGACAAGAACTCCTTTGATAGAGAACGGATTAAGTGGTCTTCGAAGTTTGATTCGCTAAAGAAGCAAGGGGTAAGGCTCAAATATTCTAAGTCTTCGATTCGCCAAGCGCTTTACCGCCCGTACACCAAACTTAGTGTGTATTACGCACAAAATTACAACGATCGTTTGGGACAACTCCCATCGATGTTCCCAACCCCGGAACACGGAAATATTGGATTCGTCTCGGTAGGTGCCGGTGAATCAGTGATGCCGGCTGCGCTTGCTACTGATCTGCTTCCAGATCTACATGTAATAGCTACGTCACAATACTTCCCCCGCTTCACCTGGGCAGCCGTCTCAGCCGACGATGGTGGGCTGTTTGGTGAGGGCAGCGTCGCTAAGCAGGGCGAGGCCAGCATCTATGGCAAGGTGGGTGAGGTCGTTGACGGCTACGTGCGCGTGGACAATATTACGGATGAGATTAAGGCTCTCTACCGTGATGCACTGGGTGCTGACATCACGGGTGATGACATCTTCCACTTTGTCTACGGCAAGCTGCATGACCCCGGCTACCGCACGAAGTACGCGGCTGACTTAAAAAAGATGCTGCCGCATATTGAGACACCATCCTCGCGTGCGGAGTTCGACAAGTTTGCTGCTGCGGGCCAGGAGTTGATGGACCTGCACGTGGGCTACGAGGACGTGGAGCCATGGCCGCTGGATATTCAGGTCAAGGGTGATGAGTCCGACCGTGAGACATGGCGCGTGCTCAAGATGAAGTGGGCCAAGCGCAAGGACCCGGAGACGGGAAAGAACGTCAATGACGTGACCAAGCTGATCTACAACAAGCGCGTGACCATTGCTGGCATTCCGGCCGAGGCGGATGAGTACATGCTGGGTTCGCGCTCAGCTGTCGCTTGGCTGATTGACCGTTACCAGGTCAAGAAAGATAAGGCCTCTGGCATCGTCAACGACCCGAATGATTGGGCTGACGAGGTGGGCAACCCGCGCTACATCGTGGACCTCATTGGGAAAGTGGTGCGCGTGG
Organism: Corynebacterium sp. HMSC05E07; assembly: GCF_001807225.1. Taxonomy (NCBI): domain Bacteria; kingdom Bacillati; phylum Actinomycetota; class Actinomycetes; order Mycobacteriales; family Corynebacteriaceae; genus Corynebacterium; species Corynebacterium sp. HMSC05E07. Next base: position 239,575 of record NZ_KV788209.1, on the reverse strand, counting down.
CGATGGAGACGGTACGGATTGTGGATGGGCTGGGTTCTGAATAGCGATGCAATAAGCTGAGCCACGGTATTCGTGGCTGTGGCGCATCCTGCCCTGAATTCCTGGATGAACTGAGTCCGCAAGCTTGGGTGGGGCGTCGCCAAGCACAGCGTGGTAGGCAGAGCTATGGAGTTGGCGCCGAGCGTTGGGACCTAAGACAAAAGGTCCAGCCCGAAGTACGCGACAACGGGAATCAACGACGCTACCGAAAGCACGATTGCGATGATGGCTTTTCGTTTGCTTTTAGGCGCGTCAGTGTTGAGCGACGCGATGGCGATGAAGGCAAAGAGTGGTGCGAGAAAAGGCGCTGCAAAACTCATCCCGATAAGGATGAATATGCCGAGGAAGCCGAAGAAGTAGGACGCGGCATCATCGCCGCCCGATGCAACGCTGTCTGCAAAGATCAAGGAGAGTAACCCCAGCGCCCACCCACCCAGAAGAATTGCGGAGCCCCTCAGTGCGAGGTTCTCGTTAAGGAATCTTTTGAAGTCGCGGCGCGGGGGAAGTTCCGTTTCCTGGGACTCTTGAGGTGCGTCGGGGTCGGCGGGCTGCTGTGGGTCGTTGGGAAGGTGTGGGTCGATGGAGGGGTGGTCCATGGCGCTGTCCTTCTTTGGCGTCGTTATCGCCTGCTGGGGTGGTGGCGATGTGAAGGGAAGTCTAACAGCGGTTGCTGTTGCTGGGGGCGGTGGACGGGAGTCGTGTTAAATGTGTGGCATAAGAGTTGAATGTTTCGCGTGTTGCTTCAGTGATGTATGTGATTGATTCGGTAGTGTGGCGCGCATGAGCCATGCACGTCGCCTTGTTACCGCCGCCGTTACCGCAGTAGCGGCCGTGGCATTGTCCGTATCCACTGCCGTCGCTATTCCGTCCTATGCGCCATCCGGTGTGGACGTTTCAGGAAACAATCACATGTCCCTGCGTGGAATCGACTGGGATGCCGTGAAGTCTGATGGACAGTCCTATGCCTTCGTCAAAGCTACCGAGGGCGTCGGATTCGTCAACAATCACTTTGTGCGCGATGCCAATGCTGCATCGGCCGCTGGGTTAAAGGTCGGCGCCTACCACTACGCGCGCCCAGCAGGGGATGCCAAGCAGCAGGCAGCCAGCTTCGCGTCCCAAATCGCGCTGGTGCCAACCCAGACTCTGCCGCCGGTGCTCGACATTGAGGTCGATGAGGGCCTGAGCGCCGCGCAGCTTGAGCAGTGGATTGACACCTTCATGACTGAGGTCAAGTCCCTGACAGGCCGCACCCCGATGCTGTATACCTACAAGTACTTCTGGATGGGGCAGATGGGGAATACCACGCGCTTCTCCGAGTACCCGCTGTGGCTGGCTGCCTACCAGGACACCGCACCGGACCCGGTCGGTGGCTGGGACAAACTGGCATTCTGGCAGCGCTCGGGTTCTGGCCGAGTGGCCGGCATTGAAACCGACGTCGACATGAACTTGTTCAACGGCACCGAGGCCCAGCTGCAGTCCTTCTCCGGTGGTAACTACATCGACTTCGGTGGCATCGTCGACGACTTGGTGGTGCCGGGCATCGACCTAGGCGATGACGCCGGCGTGCTCATCGCGGGCATTCTTGCCGTGGCCGCCGGCGCGATGGCGATCCCGGCCGTGGCTCAGGCTGCGCAGGACGCGGGCATCTCCATCGACCCGACCGAACTCATCGAGCAGGCGGAGAAGCTGCTGAAGACCGGCGCTATTAGCACCGGCGATCTGGACAAGCTGGCCAACCACGACGCCACCACCGGCGACTTGGCCCTGTTCCTCGATAACGCGGAGCACGTGCAGGACTTCGACTCGAATAACATTGACCAGCAGGACGTAGATACCGCCGCCGACGTGGCGCGCACCGCCGGTCACGGCGCGGGCGTCGAGGTGCCGGCGTTCGACTCCAAGCAGGTGGCGGACCTGCTTAACAACCTGCTTTAAAGAGCAGGCGTATCGCGACGCGGACTCGCGCCGCTGAAGAAGTGGCGCGTCCACGCCTCGTCGCGGTAGTGGGCGGGCACGGCCCCGCGCAATAGGGGTTTGGATATCGTGGCGGCTGCGGGGGAGCCGTCTGTGGGAAGCTCGGTATCTGAACCAATGAGGATGATGTTGCCGTAGCGCCGGCCCTTAAGCATGGGAGGATCGGCGATAACTGCGACGTGCTCAAAGACTTCTGCCATTCCGGCGAGCTCCGCCTTTGCGCCCTGCAGGTCGGGGTAGTCGCCGCAGTTAGCCACGTAAAGACCCCCGGAACTTAGGGTGGCGTGGGCGTGTTGGAAGAACTCTTTTGTGGTGAGGGATTCTGGCGTGACGGCGCCTGCGAAGACGTCGCGAATGATGACGTCGAAGCGGTGGGTTGGGAAGCCCTCAGTTACTGCTCGTGCCTCGCCGGCCCGGATTTTCACGCGGGGTGCCGAGGGGATATCGGCCAGCTCACGGATGAGCTCCGCCAGCTTTGCGTCGAGTTCGACGACGGTGTTGTGGGAATCTGGCCAAAGATCCGCGAAGTAGCGGGGAAGAGAACAGCCTCCGCCGCCCAAGTGCAGAAGGCGTTTGCCGGGCGCAAGGTGCTCTACCGCAGCAGCGATCCAGCGCATGTATTCAAACTCCAAGGCCCGCGGCTCATCGGGAACGAGGTGGGAGGAGGGCACGCCGTTGATGTTGAGGATGTAGGCGCCGTCGCGGAATGGATCTGGTTTGACCACAAGTTCTCCGGTGGAGATTTCATAGGTGCCGGCGATGGATTCTTCGGTGTTGCGTTTCCTACCCATAGTGTTCCCAAGCTTAGGGAATAGCTCGGTTTGGTGGGGTGTTGGGGTAGGAGACTAGCCTTGGTGGACGACACAGCAACGAGAAGGGGAGAGCATGCGAGTATTGGTAGCCATGTCCGGAGGCGTCGATTCCTCCGTGGCGGCCGCCCGAGCGGTAGAAGCAGGCCACGACGTCATTGGCGTGCACTTAGCCCTGCACAAGGACGCCCAGCAGACCCGGGAGAAGGCGCGTGGCTGCTGCTCCCTGGAGGATTCTGCCGACGCCCGCCGTATCTGCGATAAGCTTGGCATTCCTTTCTACGTGTGGGACTTCTCTGAGGAGTTCAAGGAAGCCGTCATCGGGGACTTCGTGGACTCCTACGCCCGCGGTGAGACCCCGAATCCCTGCCTGCGCTGCAATGAGAAGATCAAGTTCGCAGCACTCCTGCGCAAGGGCATGGCGCTGGGCTTCGATGCGGTGGCAACGGGCCACTACGCCACTATCGACGCCGACGGTTACATGCGCCGCTCCCTGGATGAGAACAAGGACCAGTCTTATGTGCTGGGTGTTATCACCAAGGAGGAGCTGGACCACTGCTTCTTCCCCATTGGCGATACTCCGAAGCCGCAGATCCGCGAGGAAGCGAAGCGCCACGGATTTTCTACTGCGTCCAAGCCTGATTCTTATGACATTTGTTTCATTCCGGACGGCAATACCCAGGCCTTCCTGGGTCGCTCCATTGGGCTGCGCCCGGGAATGATCGTGGATACGCAAGGCAATGAGCTCAAGGAGCACGATGGCGCGTGGAACTACACCATCGGCCAGCGCAAGGGGCTGGACATTAAAACGCCGACTGCCGACGGCTCCCCACGCTATGTCACCGACATCAACGCTGCCACCGGTACAGTCACCGTGGGTTCGCGCGCTGATCTCGCCGTGACGCGCATCGAGGCCGACCGCCTGAAGTACCTGCACCCGGCGATGGAAGGGGACTTCGACTGCGAGGTGCAGGTGCGCGCGCACGGCTCCGTCGTGCCCTGCCGCGCCCACGTGGACCGCGAGGCAGACCGCATGACACTGGAGCTGACCGAACCACTGTCCGGCGTGGCCCGCGGCCAAGCGGCGGTGCTCTACCTGCCGAGCCCGGATGAACTCGGCGATATTGTGCTGGGTTCCGGCACTATCTGCGGGACTGAATAGATGACTGGATTTGCTCTTGGACCCATGCCTGGCACCTCCATTCCGGAGGCCGCGGACATCATCATGGGGGAGACGGAGCTTCCCGCTATTCCGCAGCTGCCGCAGCGTGGGCTGGGTTCCGATGCGGTGGGGCGCACGGCCAGCATGCTGGAGGCTTTGTCCATTGACCGCGGCCCGCGGTCGTGGCGCATGACGACGCGCCCGCAGCTTCTGACTCGTCGTGCGTGGGACCGGTTGGAACGTGACCTCGACGAGGTTCAAGAGGTGTGGGGTGAGAGCGTGCCCCGCGTCAAGGTGCAAGCACTCGGTCCGTGGTCGCTCGCGGCGAGCATTGAGCTTTCCGACGGTCACCGCGTCCTCACCGATCGTGGTGCCTTCACCGAGCTTGCCGACGCCCTCCGCCACGGCCTCCACACTCACGCCGACGACGTGGCGCGCCGTTTCCACGGGGAGGTCGTCGTCCAACTCGACGAGCCTCTGCTCGCTGACATTGTGGCCGGGCGCATTCCTGGCACCACCGATTTCGACACCATCCCTGCTGTCCCGGACGAGGTCGCGCTCGACCTCCTACAGTCTTTTGACGTGGACTACCTCCATGCCCCGCCGCTGTGGTCTTTGGCGCCGGCCGCTCGCACGTTCCTCACGGATTTTCGCGGCCTGGACACGCCGCGTCACCTCGACGGCTTGGGCGAGCACCTCAACGCAGGGCATCGCATTGGTCTGGGCATCGAGGGTTCCGATGCCCGCGCGGAGGCCATCGCGTTGGCCCGCCACCTCGACCGCATTGGCATGCCGCGCGAGCTGCTCGTCGATAAATTCGACGTGTACCCAGTCGAGGCTTCCGCTAGCACTTTGCGCTCGGTATCTGAGACCGCCGATATCCTGGCTCGTGACGCCGGTGACCTTTAACCCAGCTTCTAATCGACTCGTCCCAGGCTGTCGGTAGAGGTGAAGTAGGCCTCCATATACGGGATGACGAACTGAAGCTGGCCGTGGGCGGTGGGTTCGATGAGGTCGGCGTCGATAAGCCTCTGGCGCGTAGCCGATAGAGAGCGCACCGTCCGATCCTGGTGCGCGGCGATGTTCTTGATTTCCGCCGTGCCATCCTCCATGACCGCGCTCATCGCTTCGAGGAAGAGCCGCTGCGCGGGCGGGAGCGCCAGGGTGGCCGGCTGATGGACCTGGGCGCCTAGAACCGAGATAGCCTCGGCTGATACTGCCGTGACGTCGCGTTCCTCGATGCTGCTTCCACCTCCACGCTGCGCGCTGCCCCAGGCCAATGAACCGACGAGCTGCACGAGATAGGGATAGCCGCGGGAAAGGCGCACGGCAGCGGCGACCGCATCATCAGTGAATTCGAGCCCGGAGTGCGCGGCAGTCTCCGTGAAGGCCACGGTGGCATTAGCAGGAGAGAGCGGGCCCAAAACAAACTTCTGGGCGCGGCGTAGAAAGGTCACTCCAGGCAAGTCCAACAGGCGGTTAACGCCTTGCGGCAGACCAGCGGCAACAATGGCGACGTCGAGTTCATCGCGTACGAGGTCCTGGTAGGTCACGGCCAGGGAGGTGAGGTCGTCTGCGTCCGCGTCCTGGACCTCATCGATGGTGAGCAGTACGCCTGTGCCTTTGAGTAGCGCTAAAAGCTCGCGCAGGCGAGTGTTGAGCGTGGGTTTATAGGCCTCTTCCGTGTTGTGCTGAATGCCGATGGTTGCCAGACCGCCAACACCGACGCGGTTGACCTTGTGCTTGTCTGCTGGGGCGAGCTTGTCCATGATGCGCGGGATAGTGGTATCGACCAGTTCTTCCACCATGGAGCTGCGGCCGGAGGCGCGCAACGTAATCCACCCGCGGCTCGAGGCGATATCTTCGAGTTCGTTCAGGAGCACCGTCTTACCAATACCGCGGGCGCCGCTGATGATAAGCGAGCGGCCGGGTGTTCCCGGCTGGGAGTCAAGCGCAGCCCGAAAGGTATCGAGTACGGCGGTGCGGCCTACCCAAAAGAGTGGCGGAACGCCGAACGTGGGGCGGAAGGGGTTCTCGTGCGGGGACATGGTGCCCATCGTAGCGCAATGGGAGATTTGGGAGACTTTATAAAGTACGGAGATTTGGGAGACTTTTGGCGGTTAAGGCAAGCTGTCCAAGTCAATCGAGTTGGGCCACGCAGCCATGAGACGAGTGTCTCGACTGACAAGAGGGGCTTCGAAGATGTTGGACACTGCTACATAAGCCGAATCATAGATGGAGAAGGTGTGCCGACGGCTCCACACATGGTTGGCGATGTCGCCGACGCTTATTAGTTCAACGTCGAATTCCATGACATCGTTGGCCAGGAGGCTCGCCGTAGCGCTGTCGATTGCTTCTGCTCGCTCCAACCTTTTCAGCACGTTGAGGCATTCCAAGGGCATGTGGCTCGGGGCAATAAAATCGGCCTCGGGGTAAGCAGTGCTAAGTCGTTGAAGCGCATCTCGTTTCAAGAGAAACTCGATCGCTGCGGAGGCATCGATGACCAACAGTGTCATGAAGAGTCCCGTGCTTCACGTAGTGCGGCCACAACGTCAAAGTCCTTTTTCAACTCAATGGGTTCGCGCTGCGAGAGTTCCTCCAACTTCTCTTCTAAGGACGGGCGTGAAGCGATCTTCTCAAGGGTCTCTCGCAGGTAGCTAGAGAGGGAAATGCCCTTACTGTCGGCGCGCTTTTTAAGAATGTTGACGACGTCAGCATCGACATCACGGATCTGAACATTGATGACTTTCGGCTTTGTCATACCCGCCATAATAGTGCATGCACTGTGCATGCACTATGGCTAGTCTTCGTAAGTCTTTGGCGCGCCGGCCTGCCAAGCCACCGCGCCGGCGCACAGAGCGCATGTGGCGACGAGGCCGTACCACCAGAAGAAGTGGAGGCCGTCATACCAGGGCTTGGCAAGTCCGATAATGGCGACAGCGAGGCTGCGGGTAGTTGTTGGGGTTTGAACCGAGAAGGGTGCGCCCAGTCGGGGCCGTTTGGAACGCTGCCGCTACGTCAGAGCCCGAAGGCTCCGCCGCTGACGAGGATCGCGATGCCGAGGCCGATGAGAACGATGGGGAAAAGGATGTGCTCCCAGCGTTCGAGCACTTCCGCGATCGGGGGTCGGGTGGCGACGAACTTTGCCAGGGCCACTAGGACCGCGACGAGCGCGAGGAAGATAACACAGTAGGCGACTACTGCGAGAGGTTCCACGCTGAGGAATACAGGGGTGTAGACGCCGATGTTGTCGCCACCGTTGGCAAAGGTGACGCCTGCGACTGTCCCCACGCCGACCTTCTTGCCGGCAATCTTGGCCTCGTCGTCATCGTCGTCATCGTCTCCGCGCCAGGCTTGCCATGCGGCCCAGAGGCCGAGGCCCAGCGGGATGAGACCGAAGTACGGGATGGCTGTCGAGGGCAGGAATGCTCCGGCGCCCATGGTCACTAGAACCGCGGCACCGAGGATGCCCGCGAATCCGAGGTACTGGCCGGCCAGAATGCGGGCGGTAGTGCCGCGCTGGCCTGCCCCTCGCGCGAAGAAGAGGGAGAGCACGATGATGTCGTCGATGTTGGTAGCTGCGAACAGGCCTATCGCCTGCAAGACCGAGGTGAGGATCATGCGTCCTCCCCAGCTGCGTAGCACCCGGGAAGCGAGCAGGCGGGATCGATGCACCGGGCGTCTTCGTCTACTGCCAAGGTGGCATCGACCAATGTGGTCAGCGCCTGCGCCAGGTGCGGATCGGCGATCTCGTATCGCGTCCGACGCCCCTCTGGCTCGGAGACGACAATTCCACAATCGCGCAAGCATGCCAGGTGGTTGGACACGTTCGAGCGTGTCAGGTCCAGATCTCGGGACAGTTCCGCCGGGTACGCGGGATGGTCGAGCAGGGTCAAGATGATCCGGGATCGAGTGGGGTCGGCCAGTGCACGACCCAGGCGGTTCATCACGTCAAGACGAGAAGCAATGGTCAGCATGTGCTGAACTATACAGCGATCGCTGAACTAGTCAAGTTCCGGATAGCGGTGCAGCTGTCTGCGCTGCTCAAGAGGCAGTGGAAGTAGCCGAGATAGCAGAGATTCCGGCAAAGTTGCGAAAGAAGCGTCGCCAACTCGAGATTCAAGTTGCGCACGAGCCTGGCTAAGTTCGCAAGATGCGTTTTCAGGCCCCACACAATGACCCGAACGGGACAAAACTCGATGACCTCATCATCTTGAACTGGGAAGGCTCGAACAAACTTATCTACCTCATTCGCAGCCTTGACTCGATTCCCGCTTGCAGCGGGGACATTTCAGGGTCCGACGACGGTTCGTGCCGCCAGCGCGCTTTTGAAGGGGGGCAATTACGGTGGGGGCGACGTTATGGATGCGGACCGTGCGGTGAGAGGGAGCAGTCATAACGTCAGTTTGCGGGAGGACTTAGATTGTGTTTGCGGGCTTCGAGTCCATAGCCCGCCAAGCTACTGCGCCGGCATACAGAGCGCATGCGGCGACGAGGCCATACCACCAGGCGAAATGGAGGTCTGTATTCCAGGGTAGGGTATATCCGATAAGGACTAGGACGAGGGCAGTTATCGCTACAGAAATAGAGCGGTAGACCGTCTTTCCTGAGGTGGTGAATGCCTTCCAGGCGGACCATAAAAGAGCGGCAATGATAACAATCATGCTGATGGTGAGGGACACGGTTTCTCCTTAAGATGCGAGCTCGTTGAATAGTGCTTGGGCTAGGTCTTCGGTGCCGGCGGGTGAATCGTTGTTGGCGAAAGTAGCGCGTTTGGTGTCCGGATCGATGATGAGCATTGTGGAATAGCCATAGGTGCCGCCGTCGTGCCAGAAACCTGGGCCGTCTTCGTTAGGAACCCAGCCGTATTCTGTATCGCCGTTATCCATAAACCACTCGGCGAACTTGGCCATGTCACTCGCCGTGGAGCGGATAGCACCCGCGGGCGCGGAGCCGTCCTCCTCCCAAGGCTCGGCGTGGCGGCCGGTGTTGGTAAGTCCCTGTGGGGCGTCGTCGGGCACGGAGCCCGGCGTCATGAGGTAGGTTTCGGTCATTTCTGCAGGCTCGAAGATTCGTTCTTTGAGCATCTGCTCATAAGGCTGCCCGGCAACGGTCTCCACCATGTGGCCCAGGAGCCCATAGCCAAGATTGGAATAGGATTCTTCGCCGCGGTTCTTCAGCTCGGCCTTCGTGGCGGCAGCCATGATGTCCTCTACGGTCTCGCCTTCATAGGGGTTCGAACCGGTGACACCCGAGGCGAGACTGCTGAGGAGGTTCGCGCTTGCCAGCCGGGGTAGTCCAGAGGTGTGGTCGAGCAGCTCTCTCACGGTGACGTCAGCGACGGGCGCATCGTCGACGTCGAGGACCTCGCCCACAGTGGTATCAGGTTTCAATTTTCCTTCGTCGACGAGCTGGCGGGCCAGTTCGCCGGTGAACATCTTGGTCACGGACCCGATTTCGACCTCTGTGTGCTCGTCGCTGCCCAGTCCCGCGAAGGTGGCTTGGCCGTCGTGAAGCGTGAAGGCGGTGAGGTTGTGGAAACCGGATTCGGAGTGATTTTCCAGCTGGGTTGCTAGGGCTTCGTCGCCAGTTTTGTCTTGTGCCAGAGCAATTCTTTGTGGCCCTACAACGAGGAGGACGGCGGCAACAACAATGATGGTGATGATAGCTAGGGCAATCTTGGATGCGACACGGTTATTCATTAGTGGTCCTCACTTGCAGTGATGATGGTGAGCAGGGGAATGACGCGGGGAGGGCGGATGGAATATTCGCCGCCAGACTTGGTGGTCCAACCGGCGTGGGTGAGTGCACTCAAGTGGTGATAGGCGGTGCCGGTGGAGGAGACGATGTTTTCTTCGACAAGCTCGGCGGCCGTGGCAGGTGCGGCGAGCAGGCGGCGCAGGATCTCGCCGCGGACGGGGTGAGCAAGGGCGGAAAGGCGTTCGAGATTGTCTGTCCAAGCCTCGTCGCTGACAAAGTTGGTGGGGCGTTGCCATTGGTAGGCATAGGCGCGCTTGCCCACGTTAATGTTGCCGCCGAAGATGACGGAGCCGTCGGGAAGCTGTTCGTTGGGCGTAAGGGCGTCAACGAGCCAGTAGGTCGAATCCTCTGTGGTTGGTTGGGTGGAGGTTGGTGAAGTGGGGTCGGTGTGTTCAGCGCTGACGCGTCCCTCAAGCGCGGCGACGCGCGCTTCAAGCTCGGCGAGGCGTGCTTCGACTGTTGTTTCCATGTTTTCTAGAATTCCATAATTCTAGAAATCTGACAAGAGTGGTGATGCGTTGATTATGAAATCATCGGCCACGCGGTGGAGACATTCGAGGCGTCCCGCCCACGGCCCTCCAGGTACTTCTTGAAGGATTCGCGGTCCTTGTACCACTCCACAGCCTGGAACTCCATGAGCTCGTTGGTATCCATCTGCGCTAGCTCGGGGAAGTGCTGACGCACCTGCTTCCAGGCCACGCGGGCGGCCGCGAGGGCGTCGGCAGTTGCCTCATGCGCGTTGCTCAACTCCACGCCGTAGTGTGCGGAAACCTCTCCCAAGGTGCGCTTGCCCTTGCGCCACTTGTCTTTGACGCGATCGATGACGAAAGGATCGAACACCGGACCGTTCACCGTGAAGTCCCCGGTCAATGCGCGTAGCACGGATAGGTCGTAGGCGGCGTTGTAGACAATGAGGGTCAGCCCATCGTCCCAGGCCTGATAGATGGCGTCGACCGTTTCCTTGAGTACGTCCTCATGCGGGCGGCCCTCCGCACGGGCCTTCTCCGTGGTGATGCCGTGAATCTTTGCGGCCTCTTCGGGGATTTCCACGCCGGGGTCAGCTAGCATTTCCCGCTTATCCACCTCGCGCCCATCGATGCGCACCAAGGCAGAGGTGACGATGCGGGCTTCTTTAGGGTTCACGGAGGTGGTCTCGAGGTCGAAGGAGAGCATACGGGTGGCGTCGAAGTTCATGGACAACACTCTAGCGCCCGGCTCGGACATGCACTGTGGAAGTACTGCAGAATGACGGACAAGGCCTTGCAGAATGACGAATGGACTCCTGCAGAATAACGGATCAAGTCTTGCAGAATGACCAACTGCAGGTAAAATACTGTTTTATGGAGCGCTATATTAGGCGAGGCATGGAAGGGTTTGCTCGAGAGGCGTTGTCTTTTTCTCCCGTTGTGCACGTCACGGGAGCACGGCAAGTGGGAAAATCGACGCTGACAAGGCATCTCGGTATTGAGCGTGCTGTGTATGTAACGCTGGATGACCCCGCAGCTTTTTCATTGGCAGAAGAAGATCCGATGACCTTTGTCCAGCAGGGTGGCAATGGAACGTTGATTATTGATGAGATTCAGCGGCTTCCGGAACTCACCCTGCCGTTGAAGGCTGAGGTCGATAGAGACCGCCGGCCAGGTCGCTTTGTCATTACTGGTTCATCTGACTTTGCTCGGGGGATAGGGAAGAAGGATTCGCTAGCGGGAAGAATCATCGATCTCCATCTGCATCCGCTGAGCCAGCAAGAAATCTGCGAAACAGTAGGCGACGGAGCCTTTGTAGATAGGATTGATGATCTTATCGGTTTACCTGCGCGTTCTACTCCTGAGGAATACGTAGACCGGGCTAGCCTCGTTGACAAGGTACTCAAGGGTGGTTACCCAGTAGCGCTTGAACTACAGGATCGGATGCGCCGAGCCTGGTTCGATTCGTATGTATCGCATGTGACTGTGGTTGAGGAAACGCTTTCCCGGGAAAGCGCACAGCCGGGAAGGCTGCAATCATTGTTGCGTTTACTTGCAGCGCATCAGGCAGGGGAGTTGGTTCCGGCAAAGCTTGCGCGTGAAGCGGAAATCCCAGCATCCACTGTCCGCTCGTACCTTGATACTTTGTCAAGGTTATTTCTTTCCTCACAGGTGAAGGCGTGGAAATCGAATCTGACGTCGAGGGAAATTTCCAAGCCTAAAAGCTGGGTCACTGATTCCGGTTTGGCTTCATGGCTAGCGGGGCAAACTCGAGACATGCTTCTGGACCCTCTGGCCCAGTCCCACTTGGGGCACGTGGTGGAAGGGTTTGTGATCCAAGAGCTTTCTGCCCAGCAAGGGTGGGCAGAAAGCGAGCATCAGCTTTTTCATTGGCGTGATAGTACAGGGATGGAAGTGGATATTGTCATCGAATTCGCTGACAACTCCATCGCTGCACTCGAGGTCAAATCCGGGGCAACCGTGAAAGCAGGGCAGGTTCGGCATGTGCGCACACTGAGCGAAAAATTAGGTTCGCGATTTCGCGGAGGATTTGTTCTGGCACCTATTCCTCACGTGCAGCCCTTAGGCGAAAAAATATGTGCGCTTCCGATATCATATCTGTGGCGTAAATAGGATGTTTGGGCAGGTCACGTACCATGTCCAGCTGCCCCGCTACACTGGTTAACCGTGAGTGATGCAGTAGATATCCAACGCGAATGGTCCGAGCTTGCCCAGGAAGTGCGCAAGCACCGCGAGCTGTACTACAACGGTGAGCCGTCGATTCCGGACGCGGACTTTGACGCGCTCTTTCAGCGTTTGCTGGCACTGGAAGCAGAACACCCAGAGCTTCAGACTCCGGATTCGCCTACCCAGCAGGTGGGCGCAGCCCCGGAGGGTGCTGTAGACATCGAGCACCTTGAGCGCTTGTACAGCTTGGACAATGTCTTCAGTGCGGATGAGCTGCAGGACTGGCTCGACCGTACGCCGGCGGAGTCCTACCTCACCGAGCTGAAGATCGACGGGCTGTCCATTGACTTGGTGTACCGCGATGGCAAGCTTGCCTCGGCCGCTACGCGAGGCGATGGCCGTGTCGGCGAGGACATCACTGCCAATGCGCGCGTCATTCCTGATATTCCACACGAGCTGACCGGCACCGAAGAGTATCCGGTGCCCTCCGTGGTGGAGGTTCGCGGCGAGGTGTACATGCGCCCGGATGAGTTTGAGGAGATTAACTCCGCACGCCGTGAAGATGGCAAACCCACGTTTGCCAACCCGCGCAACGCGGCCGCAGGCGGTTTGCGCATGAAGAACCCGGAAGACGTGAAAAAACGCCGCCTTCACATGGTCTGCCACGGCATCGGTGCGCGCGAAGGCTTTGAACCTTCCTCGCAACACGATGCTTACCTGGCACTAGAAGCGTGGGGATTCCCCGTTTCGCCGTACACCAAGCGCGTGACCAGCGCCAAGGAAGTCCAGGAGCAGGTTGCACATTGGGCTGAGCACCGCCATGATGCCTATTTCGAAATGGATGGCCTTGTGGTCAAGGTTGATGACTTGGCCAGCCAACGCGCGCTGGGAGCAACCTCTAGGGCACCACGGTGGGCTATTGCGTACAAGTACCCGCCGGAAGAAGTGACCACCAAGCTGCTCAACATTGAGGTAGGCGTTGGCCGCACGGGACGGGTGACGCCCTTTGCCATTATGGAGCCGGTGTTTGTGTCCGGTTCAACCGTGTCTATGGCTACCCTGCACAACCAGTTCGAGGTCAAGAACAAGAACGTCCTCATCGGGGATACCATCATCATCCGCAAGGCTGGCGAAATTATTCCGGAGGTCCTCGGCCCGGTGCTGGACAAGCGTGATGGTAGCGAGACCGAGTGGGTTTTCCCAGAGAACTGCCCGGCCTGCGGCACGAAGCTGGCTCCGCAGAAGGAAGGTGACCAAGACTGGCGTTGCCCGAACACTCGCAGCTGCCCTGCTCAGCTTTCTGCCCGCCTCGAGTATCTGGCATCCCGCAAGGCGCTTGACATAGGCGAGTTAGGGGAGAAGGCTGCGGCAGACCTTATCGCCTCCGGCGTGCTTAAAGATGAAGCGGATCTCTTTGACCTTGATGAGGAAGCACTGCTGAAGTCTTCGATGTACACGACGAAGAGCGGTAACCTCAATGCCTCTGGCAAGAAGCTGCTGGAGAACCTTAAGACCGCCCGCGAGACTGATTTCTGGCGCGTGCTCGTGGCCTTGTCCATTCGCCATGTGGGTCCCATCGCGGCTCGTGCGTTGGCGACTCGCTTTGGCTCGATGGAGGCGCTGCGCAAGGCTTCCGTCGAGGAGCTCGCCGATACCGATGGCGTGGGCGGAATCATCGCGGAATCCTTTAAAGCCTGGTTCGAAGTGGACTGGCACGACAACATCGTCGAGAAGTGGACTGCAGCGGGTGTGACCATGGCTGATGAAATCAGCGATAAACCGGAACAAACCCTAGAGGGTCTCACCGTGGTGGTCACCGGCACGCTCGAAAATTTCACGCGTGATTCCGCCAAGGAGGCCATCATTACCCGTGGTGGCAAGGCTTCTGGCTCGGTATCTAAGAAGACCAACTATGTTGTTGTGGGCGAGAACGCTGGATCCAAGGAACAAAAAGCCCGTGACCTGGGGCTCACCATCCTTGATGAAGCGGGATTCCAGCGTCTTCTGGAAACGGGCGAGGCATGAAGCTAGCCGCCTGTGACCTTGATGGCACCATCTTTTTTGATGGGCATATGCCTGCGGATGTCCCCGCAGCCATTGCTAGGTGGCGTGCCGCGGGCAATCTTGCCGTCGTGGCCACAGGTAAATCCCCGTACGCCATGCGTCGCGCTCTTCAGCCCTTTGACATCGAATTTGATTATTACCTCTTGTGCAATGGCACGGTGATCCTCGATGGCGAGCAGAGCATCCTCTATGAAAGTCACGTTCCGCCACAGGCAGTTCGCGCCGTATATGACCGCGTGCACGACACCTCCGGGCTTGATCTCTACTGCACACGTCTCAAGGGGCCAGATGGCTACCTCGTCCGCAACGTCGCAGGCGTGCATAATCCAATCATCACGGACCCAGTTGCGGTTGCTCCGAAAGCCATCGAAGAGGAAGTCTTCCCACTTGTTGCCGCCTGGACTCCGGATAATCAGGAACTTCAACGCGAGATTGCGGAGTGGGTCACCTCCCGTTTCGATGTTGGGACCGCGATGAATCGGAACTTTTTCGACATCACCCCGCCCGGTCACGACAAGGGCTTTGCCTTGACGTGGCTGTTGGATCATCTCTCCTTGGCTCGCGGGGATGTCCAGGTTGTCACGTTGGGTGACGGCTATAACGACCTGCCCATGCATGCGCTTGCCGACGTCTCCCTAACCTTCCCCTGGGCACATCCCGCTATCCAGGAAGCCTGCGACGTGGTTGTCGAGTCGGCCGTGGATGGGCTACTACGCTATTCATCATGAAGATTGCAGCCTTGGACATGGACGGCACTGTTTATGTCAACGAGACCATCAGTGATTCCGTGAAGCAGGCCATTAGCTCGTGGCGTGCCGCCGGAAACCTCGCGGTTTCCGCAACAGGCAAGTCCATCTCGAACGCGCGCACAACTCTTGAGCCGTTTGGCGTGGAGATGGACTATCACGTGCTGTACAACGGCACAGTGATCACTGATGGTGATTTCACCGTGCTGCACGAAGAACATCTGCCTACCGAAACCGTTCGGGCTATTGCGGAACGATTCATGGGTGAGAAGCTCAATATCTACACCACAGGCTTGACTGGAGCCGATCAGATTGTGTGGGACGGGCTTGCAGGCAGGGAGTCTTCGATGGTGGCAGGGGCGCAGTCGGTGGAGCTGGGGGACGTCGTCAAGCGCGACACCGTGCTCATGTCCCTGTGGATTCCTGGTGACTTGGCGCTGCGCCGCGAGGTCGATGAGTGGGTGAGCGCGAATTGTGATGTGGAATCATCCTTCAACTGCGATTTCTATGACCTCATGCCGCCTGGCCACAATAAAGGCGAAGGCTTGATGCGTCTGAGGAAACGCTTGGGGCTTGTCGACGTTCCCCTCTACACCTTCGGTGACAGCTTCAACGACCTCTCCATGCATGCCATTGCCACTGAATCCTTTAGCTTTCCCTCCGCAGAGATCTGCGGCGACGTTGACCATGTTGTACCCGACGTCGCCGCTGGATTGAATCGCCTGCTGGCAGAATCCTAGGTGAGGAAAGCCCCCAAAATGGCTCCCAGGTCACCGAGGTGCTCAACCTCCGATGCCAGGTAGTCTGGCCCGCCGACGCGGCCCATCACGACGACGTACTTGGTGCCCACGAGGGGAGCGGCAGCCAGTGCCGAATCGAGAAGAGCCCAGGACTCCGGAATCCAGGTGTCCTTCTCCGGGTTGAGTACACGGGCGGACGTGATGTTGAGATCGGTGGGGATCGTGCCGTCGTCGGCAGGCGCGGCATCGGAGGATGCAATGCGCTTGATGGGATCGTCATTAGTGATGACGATTGCCCAGTTTGAGGTCAACGCCTTCGGGATCGCGGCGCAGACCTCTTCCATGGCGGCGGTTACGCTTCGGCGGGACGCCACTTTGGCTAGTAGGTGAATCTGTCCACGACGATCCACGCGTCCACTAAAGGGGCGAATGGAATCAATCTCCACGCCGTCGACCGTTTGTGCTGCGGTAATTATCTCATCTGCCATGGTGGTTTTAGGCAGGTCCAGCACGATGTCATCCATGACGGTTCCGTCGGGGAAGTTTTCCACGATGTCCACAGAGCGAATATCGGCCTCGATTTCTCCTAAAGCATTGGCTAAGAAGCCGAGGCTGCCAGGGGTGTCGGGGAGAAGGACACGGACGAGGTACGACATTTCTTTTCCTAAGGACGGGTCTGTGAGGCGGGATTAATAGGTTTACCTAACGTGACCTATGGTACACAACCGGGCGAATACTATTCAATGGGTGCCATGCTTTACACAGGGAGGAGTGGTGGTGGCGGCGCACAAGGCGTGCAGTACCATGGGGGCTTAGCTAGTAACCGTCTCGATGAATAATAAGGATGGAGTTCGCGTGTCTGATATTTCGCGTGACGAAGTCGCGCACCTGGCAAAGCTGTCGCGACTGGCCCTGAGCGAGGAAGAACTGCAGCAGTTCGCCACTCAGATTGATGAGATTGTGGACTCTGTGTCCGCGGTAGGCAAGGTCGATGCAGAGGGCGTGGAGCCGATGTCGCACCCGCACTCCGTGGTCGCGCCGATGCGTGAGGATGTCATCGTCCGCACGCTCACCGCCGAGCAGGCCCTGGATCAGGCCCCGGCGTCCGAGGATGACCGCTTCATGGTTCCGCAGATTCTGGGTGGAGGAGACGAATAAACATGGCACAGTTCATCGCGCCCGCTGAGGGCCTTACCGCTCTGACCGCCGCCGAGTTGGCTCAGAAGATCCATTCCCGCGAGCTCACTTCCCGTGAAGTTACCCAGGCTTTCTTGGACCGCATCGCGGAAACCGATGGCGAGCTCAACGCCTTCTTGCACGTGGGTGCTGAGGAGGCACTTGCGGCTGCCGACGCCGTTGATAAGTCTCTCGATGCTGGTGAGGAACCTGCATCCGCCTTGGCCGGTGTGCCGCTGGCGCTCAAGGACCTGCTCGTGACGACGGATGCTCCAACGACCGCCGCCTCCAAGATGCTCGAGGGCTGGGTTTCGCCTTATGACGCAACGTTGGTGAAGAAGCTGCGTGAGGCTGGCATTCCGATCCTGGGTAAGACGAACCTCGATGAGTTTGCCATGGGTTCCTCCAACGAGAATTCTGCCTATGGCCCCGCCCATAATCCCTACGACACTGAGCGCACCCCGGGTGGCTCCGGCGGCGGCACCGCGGCGGCACTGGCTTCCGGCCAGGCTCCACTGGGTATCGGTACCGACACGGGCGGATCTATTCGTCAGCCCGCCGCTCTGACCAATACCGTTGGCGTCAAGCCAACCTACGGCACCGTCTCTCGCTATGGCCTCATTGCTGCCGCGAGCTCCCTGGACCAGGCGGGCCCGACCGCCCGCACAGTCCTGGATACCGCGCTCCTGCACGAGATTATTGCCGGCCATGATTCCTTTGACGCGACCTCTGTGGATAAGCCGGTCGCACCGGTCGTCGAGGCCGCAAAGGAAGGCGCAAACGGTGACCTTTCCGGCGTCAAGGTCGGACTCATCAAGCAGTTTGAGCGCGATGGCTGGCAGGCCGGCGTCATGGAGGCCTACCACGCCGCCGTTGAGCAGCTGAAGTCCCAGGGCGCCGAGATTGTTGAAGTTGACTGTCCGCACTTCGATGACGCCTTGGCTGCGTACTACCTGATCATGCCGTGTGAGGTCTCTTCCAACCTGGCCCGTTTTGACGGCATGCGCTACGGCCAGCGTGTCGGCGATGATGGCACCCACTCCGCCGAAGAGGTCATGTCCCTGTCCCGTGCCGCTGGCTTCGGTCCTGAGGTCAAGCGCCGCATCATGCTGGGTACCTACGCACTGTCCGTTGGTTACTACGACGCCTACTACCTTCAAGCACAGCGCGTGCGTACCCTCATTGCCCAGGACTTTGCTCGCGCCTTCGAACAGGCCGACGTCCTGGTGTCCCCGACCACCCCGACCACCGCCTTCAAGTTGGGGGAGAAGGTCGAGGACCCGATGGCGATGTACAACTTCGACCTGTGCACCTTGCCGCTCAACCTCGCCGGTCTGTGCGGCATGTCGGTGCCGTCTGGCCTAGCCTCGGACACTAATCTGCCGACCGGCCTCCAGATCATGGCCCCTGCCTTCCATGACGACCGCCTCTACAAGGTAGGCGCCGCTTACGAAGCAGGCCGCGAGTAATACGCTCTGTCCTCTCTGCATCCGGGCGCTATGCTGTAACACGCAAGAAGCCGGTGGTCTCTTACAGAAATGAGAGGCTGCCGGCTTCTTTGTGCTAGGTCATAGTGCTAGCGTTGCAGCTATTACGCCCGGAAAAATCCTTGTCGACGTTTCAGATCCCACGCTCCGTACGGCTGCTTCTCGTAGTAGTACCAAAATGAGTTAGACACGAAAAGGCTCCTTATGCATTTGGTGGTTGCTTTAGCAAAAATCGAAAAAGCCGCTCGTTCCTAGCGTAAATCGAGTTATTCGTGCAGGAGCCCGTTGTGCGGTCCTCACGTGCGCTGGGGGAGTAAGTGCGGCACTGCAGTCAATTCACGGCGGGTGCCGCGGCCCGCCCAGGAGTGAACACATTGCATAGACGGATCAAGATTTTCGTCTCAAGGAAGTTGGGGAAGCGATGTGCCTGTAAGATCTGGCGGGCTAGGGCTTATATTTTCTCAGGGAGTGAATATGTGTCAAGAGCTGGGCAAACGCAGTTTATAAAAAATAAAATTGCTTAAGACTTTACATTTGCATAGTCGTGGGTTAGAGTGAACTTAGTGATTGCATCTGCTGGGTGCGGATCACACTGTGAGAGAGACAAAATAAAACGCCCTTCGCGCGCTTACCCCTTTCCGGCGCGCGTCGGGCGTTTTATTTATGTAGGTTTGCAGGATTTTGCCTGGCGCTTTTACTGGGCGTCGGAAAGCGCGTAGGCGGCACCGGCACTGGTGGCAGTAACGGCGAGGACCGAGGGCCAGGCGCCGATTTTCTTAGCAAGCGGGTGGGAGAGGCCAAAAGCGCCTGCGTAGAGCACAGACAGGCCGGCGGTAGTGGCAGGGTTTGTCTTAGCCCACCAGCTGCGACCCGCCCACACGCCAGCGGCGGCGAGGATGACGCCGCCGAGAGGGCGGATGCCGGTTTCTTTCGCGGTTACCCAACCGCCGATAAGGCCGAGAGTCACGGTGGTGGCAGTGGATACGTCCTGTGGTTTCTTAATATCAATCATTCCCATGCCGCCCAGTGTAGGCCCGTGTCCGAAGCGGTGGCTAGACTTCGCTGCATGAATCAACCCATTGCGCTTCCACCTGAACGTCAGGCCTGGCGGGCCATGGCCGCGCTGTCCCTGGGATTCTTCATTTCCTTGC
The DNA here is from genome assembly GCF_001807225.1 of Corynebacterium sp. HMSC05E07. Classification (NCBI taxonomy): domain Bacteria; kingdom Bacillati; phylum Actinomycetota; class Actinomycetes; order Mycobacteriales; family Corynebacteriaceae; genus Corynebacterium; species Corynebacterium sp. HMSC05E07. The sequence continues at coordinate 219,813 of NZ_KV788209.1, read as the reverse complement.
TGGATCAGACGATGATTGCCGTTGCGCTACCTGAAATTCTTCGCGCATTCGATGCCAACGTGAACCACGTCCTGTGGGTTTCAGCCATCTATCTGTTGGCGGTCGTCGTACCGCTCTTGTTTACCGGCAGGCTCGGGGATATCTATGGGCAAAAGAAGATGTTTCAGCTGGGCGTAGGGCTGTTTGGTGTGGGTGCGCTGCTGTGCGCGTTGGCACCCAGCGTGGAGTTTCTCATCGCGGCACGTGCTGTGCAGGGCTTCGGCGCCTCGATTCAGATGCCCCAGACAATGGCGGTGATTAATAGGGTCTTTGCCCGTGAACGACGTGGTCGTGCCCTTGGCGTGTGGGGCATTGTTGGCTCGGTAGCGTCGCTGGCGGGACCGCTATTGGGCGGCTTTGTGGTGGCCAGTTTTGGCTGGCAGGCCGTGTTCTGGGTCCATATTCCCTTTGTGGTCCTAGCAATTGCGCTGGCTGGCGCGTGGGTGCCTGCGTTGCCAACGACTGGGAGGAAGATTGATTATGTCTCCGTGGCGGCGTCGTTTGTTGCGCTGAGCTGTCTTGTCTTCGCCGTACAGCAGGGGCCGGAGACGGGGTGGCCATGGTGGATCTGGGCACTTCTCGTGGTAGGCATAGCAGGAGTTGGTGTCTTCATCGCATTGCAGCAGCGTAGTCGTGAGCCGCTTGTTCCCTTGGAGCTTTTTGCTGATCGCAATTATTCGGCCGGGTCAGTGGCGATTGTGGCGATGGGATTCATGGCTGCTTCGATGATGATTCCCATCATGATGTGGCTGCAGGGAACGCAGGGACTTTCGGCCCGGGATGCCGGACTCATTGTCACACCGATGGCGCTGGTCTCCTTGTGTGTTTCACCCTTGGCGGGAATTCTTGCGGACAAGCTCGACCCGCGGCGGCTTGCAGCAACTGGTTTCGGCGTCCTTATCGCGACATTTATTGGGATGTGGTTCCTGATGCACGCGGGTGTAGCGGCGTGGTGGCTGAGTGTGCCGTGTGCTGCGCTGGGCGCTGGGCAGTCCTTCATTTGGGGCTCGAATGCCGCCACGTCGATGCGGGACATTGAGCCGCAGCTCATGGGTGCTGCGTCAGGTGTCTACAACACCTCGCGGCAGGTGGGATCAGTAATTGGCGTGGCCGCGGTTTCTGCCGTCATGCAAGTGACCGGGGTGGCGAACTCCCTGGTTGTCATTATCGCCATGCTGGCGGTGGGGTGGGGCGCGTCACTCTTCTTCCGAGACACCCTGCATGTAGTCCCCGAAACTGCACACCTATAGGGAAGCGAGTAGATTGGAAACCATGCGTCTTGCTGTACTGACATCCGGTGGTGATTGCCCCGGTCTGAATGCTGTTATCCGCGCGGTCGTTCGTACCGCATCCAACGAGTTCGGCGACACGGTCGTCGGTTACGAGGACGGTTGGGTTGGTCTTATGGAGGATCGCCGCCGGGACCTTTACGACGACGCTGAAATCGACCGCATCCTTTTGCGCGGCGGCACCATTCTCGGTACGGGTCGCCTGCACCCAGACAAGTTCAAAGCAGGCCTCGATACCATCAAGACCAACATGGCCGATGCAGAGGTAGACGCCCTTATCGCCATTGGCGGCGAAGGCACCCTCAAAGGCGCGAAGTGGCTCTCGGACAATGGCATCCCTGTAGTTGGCGTACCGAAGACGATTGACAATGACGTCAATGCCACGGACTACACCTTCGGATTCGATACCGCAGTATCTGTGGCTACCGACGCGATCGACCGCCTTCACACCACCGCGGAATCCCACAACCGCATCCTCATCGTTGAGGTCATGGGCCGCCACGTGGGCTGGATTGCATTGCACGCGGGTATGGCCGGCGGTGCGCACTACACCGTGATCCCCGAGGTTCCTTTCGACATCGCGGATATCACCAAGGCCATGGAGCGCCGTTTCCAGATGGGTGAGAAGTATGGCATCGTCTGTGTGGCTGAGGGCGCGCTGCCGAAGGAAGGCACCATGGACTTCGAAGAGGGCGGAGTGGATCAGTTTGGGCACAAGACCTTCAACGGAATCGGCCAGGTTATTGGTGACGAGATTAAGAAACGCACCGGCTACGACGTTCGCACGACGGTCCTCGGCCACATTCAGCGCGGTGGTACCCCGACCGCCTATGACCGTGTCCTCGCTACCCGCTACGGCACCCATGCAGCGCGTGCAGCCCACAACGGTGAGTCGGGCATGTGCGTAGCCCTGCATGGCGAAAACATCGACCTCGTCCCGCTGGAAGAGGCCGTCGGGCAGCTCAAGGTGGTTCCGGAGAAGCGCTACGCCAACGCGCAGGCCCTGTTTGGTTAAACCCCGGTCCGGACCACAATTTAAAGGTAGTGATGACGAGCGTTTTAGCGTACTTTGCTGAGCAACCAGTCCTCTTGGTATTCCTGCTCATCGGTGTAGGAATGGCCCTCGGCAGTATTAAAACCCGCGGCATCAGTCTCGGCGCGGCTGCTGTGCTTTTTCTGGGCATCGCCTTCTCCGCGGCAGCCGCGGCAGTCGGGGTAGAGGCCTCAGTTCCTCCCATACTGGGCATGTTTGGCTTGGTGCTGTTTGCGTTTGGCATCGGCAACAACTCTGGTGTGTCCTTTTTTAAGTCTCTTAAGACCGCGACGGGCCCAGTCCTCTCCATGATCGCGGTATTCATCATTGCCGCGATCGCCGCATGGGGCTTGGGTACATATGTCTTTGATCTGTCGACTGCAACCATTGCCGGTGCATTCGCTGGTGCTGTGACAAACACCCCGGCGCTGGCAGCGGCGTCCGAAGCCACGGGCGATCCAAGCGCAGCCACGGTGGGTTATGCCGTAGCGTACCTTTTTGGTGTCATCGGGATGTTGGCGGCGACGGTGCTGGTGCTTCGGGACGCCGGCAATGACGACGACACCTTGTCTCCTGTCACGCGCCAACACATGCAGTTGCAGCGCGAGACCTCGATTGCTGAGCTCGCAGACTTCGGTAATGGGGAAGTGCAGGTTACCCGCCTGCGCCGCGTGGGCAGCAATGACATCGTCATCCCAAAATACTTTGACGTCCTGCATCCAGGCGATGTGGTGACGCTGGTGGGAGCACCGGAGGTCCTCGACAACATCATTGAGTATGCGGGGCGTGAATCGCCGCAGATTCTTAATGATGATCGCCATGACCTGGATTTCCGCCGCATTACGATTTCGGAACATAACCTGGCGGGCCAGACAATTGCGGAGCTCAACAACCAGCTCGCAGATGGATGGGGAGCCCGAATTTCTCGAGTTCGTCGCGCTGATAATGACCAGGTGGCTATCCCGGAGCACATCGTGGAGCTGGGTGACCGCGTGCGAGTGGTCGGCCCTAAAGACGCGTTACGTGACATCTCAAAGTTCCTCGGTGACTCTTCCCAGGGTTTGACCGATATTAACCCTGTGTCCCTCGGGTTGGGCCTGGCCTTGGGCATATTCTTAGGCCACATTGACATTCCGATTCCCGGTGGCTCATCCTTCAACCTGGGTGCAGCGGCGGGCGTGCTCATCGTGGCCCTCATCATGGCCCGAATTGGCCGTATTGGAAACACGGTGACTGCTTTGCCGCATTCGGCGAATACCATCTTGGCTGAACTGGGCCTCCTGCTGTTCCTTGCCCAGGCCGGCACTAATGCCGGAAGTGAGATTGCGAGTGCGTTTACCGGCGGCTCGTGGTGGAAAATTCTCCTCCTCGGAGCCATCGTGACCACCATTGTGGCGGCGGGGTATGCCTTCGTCCTCCGTTGGTTCCTCCATGTTGGTGCTACAAAGACCGCTGGTGCCTTGGCGGGCGCGCAAACGCAGCCTGCTGTCCTGGCTTTTGTCAATAACCGCACGAACACGGATCAGCGCGTAGCGTTGGGCTATGCCATGGTCTATCCAGCGGCGATGATTGCCAAAATTCTCATTACCCATGCCATCACGGTGTTGGGCTAGCCGGTTGCGCACGGAGTCGTGCTGACATACTAAGATGGCACGCATGACTGCTGCGATGTATGACCTGATGGATTATGACGAGGTCCTAGAAAAGTTCGAGCCCGTTATGGGCATGGAAGTCCACGTGGAGCTCAACACGGAGACCAAGATGTTCTCCACGTCGCCCACCAACTTCAACGCAGCCCCCAACTCCAATGTTGATCCGGTCTCTCTCGGCCTGCCGGGAGCCCTGCCCGTCGTCAACTCCAAGGGTGTGGAAGGTGCCATCAAGATTGGCTTGGCCCTGAACTGTTCCATCGCTGAGTCTTCGCGCTTCGCCCGCAAGAACTACTTCTACCCGGACCAGCCGAAGAACTACCAGATTTCCCAGTACGATGAGCCGATTGCGTACGACGGATACCTGGACGTCGTCCTCGATGACGGTACCGAGTGGCGCGTTGAGATTGAGCGCGCACATATGGAGGAGGACACCGGCAAACTGACGCACCTGGGCGGTGCGGATGGTCGCATCCACGGTGCCACCTCCTCGCTCGTGGACTGCAACCGTGCGGGCATTCCGCTCATTGAGATTGTGACGAAGCCGATCATTGGTGCGGGCGAGCGTGCGCCCGAGGTTGCCCGCGCCTACGTATCCGCGCTGCGTGAGCTTGTTGCGGCGCTGGGCGTGTCCGATGCCCGCATGGATCAGGGTTCGATGCGTGTGGACTCCAACCTTTCCCTGCGTCCGGTGGGCCAGGAGGAGTTTGGTACCCGCACGGAGACCAAGAACATCAACTCGTTGCGCTCGGTAGAGCAGGCCGTGCGTTTTGAGATGCAACGCCAGGCGCAGGTGCTTGTCGATGGCGGCTCGATCGTCCAGGAAACCCGCCACTACCAGGAAACGGACGGCTCCACCTCGAAGGGCCGCCCGAAGGAGACCGCGGAGGATTACCGCTACTTCAACGACCCGGATCTTCCACCGGTCATCGTGTCCCGCGAGTGGGTCGAGGAGATCCGTGAGACCCTACCGGAGATGCCGTGGATTCGCCGCGCCCGCATCCAGGAGGAGTGGGGCCTCAAGGATGAGGAAATGCGTGACCTGGTCAACGCTGGTGCGCTTGACCTCATCATTGAGACCGTCGAGGCCGGCACTACTCCGGACGAGGCTCGCTCCTGGTGGGTGTCCTACCTGACGGGCAAGGCTAACGAGTCCGGTGTGGAGCTTAACTCTCTGAGCATTACCCCAGCACAGGTTGCCCGCGTGGTCGAGTTGGTCAAGGAAGGCAAGCTCACCACCAAGCTGGCGCGCCAAGCCGTGGATGGCGTACTGGAAGGTGAGGGTGACGTCGATGAGGTCGTCGCCAAGCGCGGGCTCGAGGTTGTTCGCGATGACGGCGCCATTGAGAAAGCAGTTGATGACGCGCTTGCAGCCAACCCGGACATTGTGGAGAAGTACAAGGCCGGCAACAAGAAGGTGACCGGAGCCATCGTTGGTGCCGTGATGAAGGCTACCCAGGGTAAGGCTGACCCGGGCCAGGTGAACAAGCTCATCGCAAAGAAGCTCTCCTAATTGGGAGTAGTTTCCGTTATGCGAGGTCAGGCGGCCACGGAGTACCGTGGTCGCCATGACTATTCAAGCGAAAGTACTGCAGAAAACCGGACCCACTGAGCCTTTCAAGGTCGTAACGATTGAGCGCCGCGACCCCCGCGCCGATGACGTCGTCATCGACATCAAGGCGGCCGGTATCTGCCACTCCGATATTCACACCATTCGCAATGAGTGGGGCGAGGCGCACTTTCCGCTCACCGTTGGCCACGAGATTGCCGGCGTCGTGTCCGCCGTGGGGGAGGACGTCACCAAGTTTAAGGTCGGGGACCGTGTGGGAGTTGGCTGCTTGGTCAACTCCTGCGGTGAATGCGAGCAATGCCGGGCCGGTATGGAGCAAAACTGCCTCAACGGCAACGTCGGTACCTACAACTCCAAGGACGTCGACGGCACCATTACCCAGGGGGGCTATGCCGAGAAGGTTGTCGTTAACGAGAACTTCGTTCTTTCCATCCCGGATGCCCTTGATTTCGACGTGGCCGCACCGCTGTTGTGCGCAGGCATCACGACGTACTCCCCGCTGGCTCGCTGGGATGTCAAGGAAGGCCACAAGGTGGCCATCGTGGGACTCGGTGGCCTCGGCCACATGGGTGTGCAGATCGCAGCCGCCAAGGGGGCGGACGTCACCGTCATTTCCCGCACCTCCCGCAAGGCCGAAGAAGCGAAGGAGCTGGGTGCGTCTCGAACTTTGGCAACCACGGAGGAAGAGGACTTCTTCAAGAACCATCGCGGCGAGTTTGATCTGATTCTGTCGACCATCTCTGCTGAGTACGATCTCGAGGCCTACTTGGGCATGCTCAAGCCGCGCGGCATCATGTCCGTCGTCGGCCTTCCGCCGGAGGCGCTTCCGCTGCGCCTGCGCAGCATCGTCGGCGGCGGCAAGGTTCTGACCGGTAACAACATCGGTGGTATCGCAGAAACTCAGGAGATGCTTGATTTCTGCGCTGAGCACAACCTCGGTGCGGTCATTGAAAAGGTCGGCGTCGATGAGGTTGATGACGCTTACGAGCGAGTTGTAGCCGGCGAGGTGAAGTTCCGCTTCGTTATTGACACAGCAACTTTCGCCGACCACTAAGACAGGTAGCCCTGGTGTGATCTATGCCTATGGCTGCGGTGACTTTGCTCATGCATGAAAGTAAATTGGAGCAAAATCTCGGCAGCCCGATACAGGGTTTCCTATCTAGCCCGCGTACCGTGGGATTAGTCCTGCGCCATACTTCTGACGGGAGGAATGGCGAGCTTTTATTCCCTCAAGAACTAGATAAGAAGATAGGAAAACGTGTCGTATAAAAACGTCGTGGGCATTGCCCTGTCCTTTATCGGCTTGCTCGTGGGAGCGGGCTTCGCTACAGGACAGGAGGTTGTCCAGTACTTTACGTCCTTCGGAATCAACGGCATCTGGGGCATTGTTGTTGCCGGCCTCGTGATGACTCTGGCCGGAACTGTGTTCCTGCAGCTGGGAAGCTACTTCCACGCCAATGAGCACAACCAAGTGTTCCGCAACATTACTCACCCGTTTATTTCGCGCATTCTCGATATTGCGGTGATTCTCACCCTGTTCGCCGTGGGCTTCGTCATGCTCGCTGGTGCCGGATCCAACTTGCAGCAGCAGTTTGGTTGGCCCGCGTGGATCGGCTCGCTCATCATGCTCGTCATGGTTCTCGTGGCCGGCATGCTGGATGTGGATAAGGTCTCGCAGGTCATCGGCATGCTGACGCCGACTATCATCATCGCCGTTTTGTTTGCCGGCGGCTACACGCTGATGCACATGCCGGCTGATGTTTCCGCTGCTATCGATGCTTCTGCTGCAGTAGAGTCCCCGATCTCCAACTGGCTGGTCTCCGCCCTCAACTACAACGGTTTGGCTCTCATCCTCGCAGTGTCCATGTCCCTGGTTATTGGTGGCGATAACATCTCTCCACGTGAGGCGGGCCTCGGTGGCATCGTGGGTGGTGCCGTCTACGCGCTGCTCATGGGTATCGCGGGATTCACCCTGCTCATGAACGCGGAGGACGTTGCGGGTTCTGACATCCCGATGCTGACCCTTGTGGACAATATTCACCCGACGCTCGGCGTCATCATGGCCATCATCATCTACCTGATGATTTTCAACACGGCCATCGGCATGTTCTATGCGCTGGGCAAGCGTTTGTCTTCGGGCAATGAGTCTAAGTACCGCATCATTTTCATCGCTGGCTGCCTTGCCGGTTTCGCGGTTTCTTTCGCGGGATTCAAGTCCCTCATGCAGTACGTTTACCCGGTGCTGGGCTACATGGGCATCGTCCTCGTGGTCATCCTGGTTATTGGCTGGTTGCGTACGCTGAGCACCATCAAGGATGAGGGGCTGCGCCGCGAGCGCATCCGTGCGCTGCTGCATCTGAAGCTGCACCCGGACACTGATTATGATGCCGAGCGCTATGACGACGAAATCGGCCAGCAGATTGCTGATTCCAATGTGGACGATGAGGCTCTATTCGAGGACCTCGTTTCGGAGGTCGTCGAGGAGCTGCACTCCGATGACGACGTGGACTTCGACAAGGAGGAGTGGGAGGAAAACCGTAACGATCACTCCTACTACACCGAGCGCGACGCCGTGGAGCAAGACCGCAGCGAGGAAGAAATCAAGGCGTGGGTCGAGGAAACCGGCGCCGTGGGCGACCCCACTGAGGACGATGAGGCTGCCAAGAATTAGTGCAGTAGCAGCTTGGCGGTAAGCCCCAGCATGACGAAGCCGATGACGATGTTGACTATGCGCCACGTCATCGGCTTCGCCAGTACGTGGGACAGCTTGTAGGCGCCGAAGCCGAGGGAGGGGAACCAGACGGCACTAGCAAGGACAGCGCCTGCAGCAAAGATCCAGCGCTGATCGCCGTACTGGTTAGCAATACCGCCGAGCATCACGAGGGCATCGACATAGGCCAGGGGATTGAGCCAGGTCAGGGCCATCGCGCCCATGACCGGCTTGACCCACGACGTTGAGCGCATCCGGGGGCGGATCTTTGTCAGCACGGAGCCGCCCGGAGCTGTGGTGTCTCCACCGTTGGCTTCTACTGAGGCGGCAACGGGCTCGCTCTTGTGAACGACCAGCGCTTCCTGTTCCTTCTTAAACGCATCACGGAAACAGGTGAATCCGAAGTAGATGAGGTATGCCGCGCCGAGGTATTTCACCACGGTCAGCGCAGTGGGGAAGCGCTCGACAAGGTAGCCCACGCCGGCGGTTCCGGCGTTGATGAGGATGACGTCGGAAAGCAGGCAGGCCAGCAGAATCGCGCCAACATGATCCCGTTTGATGCCCATCTTGATGATGTAGGCGTTCTGCGGTCCGATGGCGATGATGAGGGACAATCCCAGCGCAAATCCTGCGAGCACTACTGACATGGCATTAAGTGTGCGGGCAAACGCATATGAAGTCCAGTTAAGTGTTCTACAGTTGGTTTAAAATAGCTTCATGAACCCGCTCCACACCGAAACTCTGCTGGCCATTGTTGACGAAGGCTCTTTTGAGGCCGCCGCAAGTGTGCTAGGAATCACACCCTCGGCCGTCAGTCAGCGCATCAAAGCCCTTGAGGTCTCCACCGGGCGTATCCTTTTGCGCCGCGGCAATCCCGTGACCGTGACCGAGGCAGGGGAGATTGTGGCCCAGGCGGCGAGGCGTATGGCGCTTGTTCAGGCAGAGGCTGATGCCCGCCTCACAGCAAGGCTTGCGCGTGTGCCGTTGACCGTGGCTATCAACTCTGATTCACTCGCCACGTGGTTCCAACCCGTGATTCAAAAGACCGCCGCGCGTGGAGAGGCTGCCTTGCGCATTCGTATTGAGGATGAGGCGCGCACGTTGGCTATGCTGCGACGAGGCGATGTTTTGGGTGCGGTGACCCGTGAGCAGACTCCGGTGTCAGGCTGCGAGTCAACGTACCTGGGGACGATGCGGTATTTTGCGGTGGCCGCGCCCAGCCTGGCGGAGAGTTTCGAGGACTGGGATACCCTGCCCATCGTTGGCTTTGGTCCGAATGATGCGACCCTCGATGATGCGATGCGCGAGCGCTTCATTGACTCCCGGGTTCTGCGGGCCCGGGTGTCGCAGATTCCCTCGTCAGAGTCCTATGTTGAGGCCGTGCGCTATGGGCTGGGCTGGGGGCTCGTGCCGCGCTTGCAGGCACAACCTTTGTTGAACTCAGGGGCGCTAGTGCTTCTCGACGACTTCCCCCTCGACATCGACCTCTACTGGCAGCGCTGGCGTCTGGAATCTGAGGTGTTGGCGGACCTCACCGCGGATGTTCTTGCCGCTGGCCGTGCGGTTTTAGCTTCGCGCCGCGCCGACGAGAATGCACCATAAGCTCGCCATACTGGCTTAAGTTGGAGGCATGAGCGATAAAACTCCAGATAAAGCATTCGGCATTGATGACGATATTCCCACCTACACCGGCTCTCATTCCGCTTCTGGGACTGGCTCCAATTCTGTGAAGGCGAGCGAGGCTGCCGTAGAATCTGCAGCTGAAGGCAAGCCTGAGCCCAAGAAGAGCCGTCTTTTTCAGCGCGCTGGGCGCGCGGAGCCAAAGGTGATTAAACCTAAGCCTGCTGAGACTGCCACCACTTCTTCTACCACTCCCGCCACCGAACCTGGTGCCGATGCTAGGACTGAGACTTTTGAGAGCCAGTCTTCGGATTCCCTGTCTTTCGACAGCGCTGCTGCGGGCCGCACCGCGGCAGTAGATTCGACGAATGCCGAGACCACCGCGTTCCCGCGGGCAGAGGCCACCGCTGATACAACTGCGATGCCGGAGGCGGCTACGCACGACGAGGTTCCGAGCACGGTGGCTGTCGCCGACTCGGACGTTGAGCACGATGTCACCGAGACAACAGAGGATCCGAAGCCGGCACGCCGCGGCACCATGGACTTTGGCCTTCTCTTTGTGCGCTTGGCTCTAAGCATCTACCTGCTTGTGGCAGGTGCCTCCACCTTCTTTAAGCTTGGTGGCAACGAGGGGCTTGCGGGGCTGGAGAGCGAGTACGGCGAGTACGCCATGTCAGCAGCGCTGGCCATCGGGGTTCCAACGGTTCAGCTTATCGCTGGTGCCTTCCTCCTGCTTGGCCTCGTGACCCCGCTGGCGGCCATGTTCGGCCTCATCGTGACCGGCTTTGACGCGATTCACGGTCTTAATGCTTCCGGTGATGGCCTCGATGTCTTCGCGTGGAACGAGAGTGTCTGGCTGGGTCTTGTCCTTTTTGTCATCGCAGTAGCTCTGCAGTTCACTGGCCCGGGTTTCATCTCCCTCGACTTCAACCGCTCCTGGACGCGCCGTCCGTTGGCGACTTCCTGGGTGTTTGTGATTATTGGCGTCGCGGCGCTGGTTGCCGTTTGGTGGTTTGGCGCCGGTGTTAATCCGCTGAACTAAACACGTCCACGCACCCACCTTGTTGTTTTCCATTGCGTAAAGTAAGTTGATTTCCGTAATGGAAAACAAGACGTGGAAGGGTGAAGACAGCACATGGTGAACCAGGACATTCAGGACGCATTAGCGTTTGAGGAACAACAGCAGGCAGCCGCAGCGAAGCGGCCGCCCATCTGGGTGAGCCTGCTCGTGGCTGCGGCCTACGGCGCCTGGTTCGCCTACATGTGGATTCAGGTCGATGTCCACCCGCTTGTTCTCGTGGGCGGGCTTCTTCTCGTTGTTGGCCTCCTGGTGGGGCTGGCCTTCTTTTACCGCTCAGGGGTGCGGGATTCGATGCGGCAGAAGGTGGATCCGAATGCTGGCCGGGGTGTCAGCCGACGCTACTTTGCGGGCGTAGGTTTTATGATTCTGCCGACGCTCTTCACTCCCTTCGTCGAAGGACACGTTGTTGCCTCGTGTATCGCGGGTGTGCTGTGTGCCGCGGCGACCTTTTGGACGCTGCACACCGGCGCGATGGATCGGATGCCGCGATGAGCGGACTTGATCCGGCTATCCACCCGCTCAACCGCTTTAAAATCTGTGCCACGCTCAACGCGTTCGGGGCCACGCAGGGCGGTGAAGTTAACCGTGAGATGAAATTTGCCGTGCTGCGTGACCGTACGGAGCTCTCGGACGCCACCTTGTCCAAGCAATTGGGGGCTCTAGAACAGGCCGGCTATGTGACCCGCTTTCGGGAATACGGTGCTAGCCGTGCCAAAGACTCGGTGTGGGTTGCGCTCACGGAAGAAGGTAAAGCTGCTTTCGACGGTCACCTGGCGGCGCTGAAGGACTTGGCTGGGGACCGAATGTGAACGCAGTCTTCGATGCGTCAGCGGTCCCGCGCATCATGGCCGATGACGGTTTTAGAGCCCACATGTCCTAGGCTTTAGGGGCTATGCCGAAATCATCGACCTATCGTACAGACATCGACGGCCTGCGCGGCTTGGCCATCGCGCTGGTCGTGTTCTTCCACGTCTTCGTGGGCAAGGTCTCAGCGGGCGTTGACGTCTTCCTACTTATCGGCGGTGTCTTCTTTTTCGGGCCCCAAATCCGCAACGCATTCAACCCTCAGGGGCTAACCCCAGTTCAAGTGGTCATTCGGATGCTGCGTCGACTCTTTCCGGCACTCGTGGTCACTGTCACTGTCACATTAGCGCTGGCTCTCCTTGTCTTCCCGCCAACGCGGTGGGGAAGGGAAGGCAGAGAAGCGCTGAGCTCGTTAGCCTATGTCCAGAACTTCGCGCTCTCGGCTGCCGGGCAAGATTACGCGGCCATCGGCCAGGACGTAAGCACGTATCAACACCTGTGGTCCATGTCGGCCCAGCTGCAAATCTATCTAGGATCCCTACTGGTCATTTTCCTGTGCGCAGGCGTGTACCGGCTGTGTGGGGGCCACGGTGGTGATGTCCAGGGCATCAATTCACGCGTCGCCCCTTGGGGGCTGGGAATTGCTACGCTGGCCAGCTTCTTGTACGCGATTTACCTGCATGGTGTTGACCAAGGCACAAACTATTATTCGCCGCTCAGCCGTTTCTGGGAGATTGGTCTTGGCGGGTTGCTGGGGCTGTGGCTGACGCAGCCCGGAACCCACCGCATGGCCGGGGCTGCTGGGGCTGGTCACCGGCGGACTGACTGGAGCCTTGTTGGCCTAGCACTCATCCTGGCCACCGGCATGGTCATGGATGGCGCACAGCAGTTTCCCGGCCCTGCAACGTTGATGCCGCTTGCGGGTGCGGCTCTCGTTATCGTCGCGGGACCCTCCTCCCGCCTCGGACGGGTTCTGACCACCGCACCTTTCCAATTCTTAGGACGTATTTCTTACAGTCTCTACCTGTGGCACTGGCCATTGCTGGTGTTGGTGACCTATCTACTCAGCGGGGGAGAGTCCAACCGAGACGGTATGGGCATTCTCGCTGCCGTCGGCACGACTCGTGGACTTTTGGCGGGCACGGGCGTCATTATCCTCTCGATGGTGCTTGCCTGGCTCACACTGCGCTTTGTGGAGGTACCCACTCGGCAGAAAGCTAAGCCTGGAGAGCGCTCTTGGCTGCCAGGGCGGTTAGTAGGTACGGAAAAGAGGGCGTCGGCAGGCATCGCGGCGCTGACTGTAGCAGCTGTAGCGCTGGCCGCATGGGCACAGCCTCCTGCGGTATCAGATTCCACCGCGAGCGTGAGCGAGAGCGACATTCTTGACTACCCAGGTCCCGATGCTCTCTTGAAGAGCGTTGAAGTCCCTCCGCGGGATCCTGTGCCGAACGCACGCAATCCGATCGAGTCTTTTTACCCGACCACGCATACCGATGGGTGCACAGCGCTTTATGAACATGAGGAGCCGATCCTGACGCGACAGTGGAACACCGAGGACACGCTGTGCGCTTATGGTGACGTAAATTCCGCTCGCACGATGTACCTGTTTGGAAATTCACACGCGGACCAGATGCTGCCGGCCCTGGATATTGTGGGCCGTGAACAGGGGATTCGAATCATTCCGATGGTGAAGATGGGCTGCTTCCCAGGCGGTGAGCCTAAGCGTTCCGATGGGCACGATTACCCAGAGTGCGCCGTCTGGAGCGAGGCTGCTCTGGACTACATGGAGGCCAATCCAGCGACGGAAGGCGCCTTCCTCATTTCTACCCAGCCAGCGCCAGGAACCATGGGGCCGGAGCAGACTCCCGAGGGCCTGCGTACGGTGGTCGAGCGCCTCAACGGTGCAGGCATGCCAGTGTGGGGTTTGCGCGACACTCCCTGGCCGCACACTCCGGCAGGTCCTTTAGATGTGCGTGACTGCGTGGCTGCGGGCGGATACGTTGCAGGTGATCCTCTGCTTGATTGTGGCGTGGAGCGGGACGACTCACTGCTGCCTGAGAATCCTGCCGTGAACGCACTGGCTGGGTTGGATGTCACTCACCTTGACTTCACAAACGCCATGTGTGGTCCAGACCGTTGCCCCGGCGTTATCGGCAACGTGATGGTGTACCGCGATTCTTCGCATCTCACCAACATGTTCGCAGCCATGCTGAGTGACGAGCTAGAGCGCCAAATGTACGATGGTACGCTACCTAGCGATGAACCTGTTGAAGAACCTGCTTCCCCCGGCCTCTGACCCTGATTGGCGTGTCCCGGCAGTCCGGATGCTCTATTGTGTCGCCGGCGTTATGGTATTTGCTGCCGTAGTGTGGTCCCCAGCTGGGACCACGGGATCCGATTTTGACCCCATCTGGAACGCCGTGGACAAGTACGTCCATGGTCGGCCGGTCTACGATGAGGACTACTCCACGCTCGATCCCCACTACCTGTACTCACCTGGGGCAACATTTCTTCTCGGCCCAATCGGCTGGCTGCCCGGCCGGGACATCGCACGCACCATCATGATGTGGTTGGGCGCGGCCTCCATCTTCATTGCGCTGTGGTTGCTGGCTGCCTCCGTTGCGGCGCGTTATCGGGGCCGTGTCTTCGCCGTGCTGGTCATCGTGGCTTGCGCTTTCGACGAGCCAGTAAAGAGCACGTTGAGCCTGACCAATATCAACGGCTTCCTCTTCCTCTTGCAGGTGCTTTTTGCGCTGTTAACCATCAAGCTGCTGGCACGCGGTTGGCGTGCGGGCCTGAAGTCTTGGGAGGCTGTCGCAGCAGGCATTATTCTGGGCGTGGCCATGACCATCAAGCCACAATTTCTGGCGTTGGGCGTTGTATCGCTGCTATCCGGCCATATCACCGTGCTCGTCGTGGCCGGAGTGTTCATGGTGGGGGTCTTCGCCGCTGGGTGGTTGACAATGTCCCAACCACAGGATTACCTCAACCGTTTGCTGCCCTACCTGGGGCAGGCCCGCGACTATAACAATGGTTCCATCGAAGGCGTGGGCCGGCAGCTGGGCTGGTCGGAAGGAGCCATCACAGGCGCAACCGTGGCTTTCCTCGTCGTGGTGGGGCTAGCGTTGGTGGCACTGTGGCGTTACAAGCGCGAGCAACCGGTGGTGTGGGTGTACTGCTCGCTCGGTGTTCTTTTCGCCGGAGTTCTCATGACTACTGGGCTCATGCAGGGCTACTACTGCATTTGGCTGCTGCCATTGATAGCTACGGTGGTTATCCCCGGCAGCCCAGCGCGGACCCTGCTCATCGTCGTGGTGTGGTGGTGCCTTGTTTCCAGCGCTGCGCCGCCCGAAGACCTGTGGGCACCAGCGGAAGCTATTATCCGCTGGCGCTCGTCCTTGGCCTGGGTGACGCTGCCGCTTATTATGGCCGGGATGGCCTACTGGACGTGGCCATCCACGACGCGCACTGCACCGCGGTCAGCTGAGGTTGCCATGTTGGCGTAGGCACGCAGCGCCTTGGTAACTGGGCGTGTACGGTCCTTCGGTGTCCATGGCTTCTCGCGCTGCTCCTCGGCGGCGCGGCGGCGTTCAAGGACGTCGTCGTCCACGTCGAGGGTGAGCTGGCGCTCGCGAATGTTGATGGTGATGGGATCGCCATTTTCTACGAGGCCGATGAGACCGCCGTGAGCGGCTTCCGGGGAAATGTGGCCGATGGACAGGCCAGAGGTGCCGCCGGAGAAGCGCCCATCCGTAATCAAGGCGCAGGCCTTGCCTAGGCCGGAACCCTTGAGGAAGGACGTTGGGTGCAGCATCTCCTGCATGCCCGGTCCACCGGCAGGGCCCTCGTAGCGGATGACGATGACATCGCCGGGCTGGACTTCTTTTTTGAGGATGATGGACACGGCTTCTTCCTGTGACTCCACGACGCGGGCAGGGCCGGTGAAGGTCCACAGTTCCTCTTCCACTCCCGCGGCCTTCACGATGGCGCCGTTGGGGGCTAGGTTGCCGCGCAGGACAACGAGGCCGCCGTCAGAGGAGAAGGCGTGTTCCGCGTCGTGGATGCAGCCATTGGTAGCATCCGTGTCGAGTTCATCCCAGCGGTTGGACTGGGAGAAAGGCTCGGTGGTGCGCACGCCGCCGGGGGCCGCGAAGAAGAGCTCGCGGGCAGCGTCGGTTGCCGTGCCGCCGCGGATATCCCAATCATCGAGCCACTGCTCGGCATTGTCATAGAGCGCGGTGTGGACTTTCATGTTCACGTGGCCGGCGCGGCGCAGTTCGCCCAGGATGGCGGGGATGCCGCCGGCGCGGTGGACGTCTTCGATGTGGTAGGTGCCGTTGGGGGCCACCTTGGACAGGCAGGGCACGCGGTAGGAAATCTCGTTGATGTCCTCCAAGGTGAAGTCCACCTCGCCCTCCTGCGCGGCGGCGAGGGTGTGGAGGACGGTGTTGGTGGAACCGCCCATGGCCATATCCAACGCCATGGCGTTCGTGAAGGCTTCCTTCGTGGCGATGGAGCGCGGGAGGACCGCGTCATTCTCTTCGCCGTAGTAGCGCTGGCACATGGCCACGATGGTGCGTCCGGCGTCCTCGAAGAGGCGACGGCGGAAAGCGTGGGTGGCCAGCGTGGTTCCGTTTCCCGGCAGGGCCAAGCCGAGTGCCTCAGTGAGGCAGTTCATGGAGTTGGCCGTAAACATTCCGGAGCAGGAACCGCAGGTGGGACAGGCAGATTCTTCTACCTGTGCGAGGCCCTCATCGGAGACGGCTTCGCTTGCCGACGCCGTGATGGCCGTAATCAGATCAGTCGGGGCATGAGCCACGCCGTCGACGACCACGGCCTTGCCGGCTTCCATTGGGCCGCCGGAGACGAAGATGGTGGGGATGTTGAGGCGCAGGGCCGCGTTGAGCATGCCTGGGGTGATCTTGTCGCAGTTGGAGATGCACACGAGGGCGTCGGCAGTATGCGCGTTGACCATGTACTCGATGGAATCGGAGATGATCTCGCGCGAGGGGAGGGAATAGAGCATGCCGCTGTGACCCATCGCGATGCCATCATCCACGGCAATGGTGTTGAATTCCTTCGGCACGCCGCCGGCTTCGCGCACGGCATCAGCGACGATGTCACCGACGTTCTTCAAGTGCACGTGCCCAGGCACAAACTGGGTATAAGAGTTGGCGATGGCCACGATGGGCTTGCCGAACTCGTTCTCTTTAGTGCCGGTAGCCCGCCAGAGAGCGCGGGCGCCGGACGCTTGGCGGCCGACAGTGGTGACTTTAGAGCGCAGCGGGTACATGTTTAGTCCTTCAGTTCGGGGTGTTTATCGAGGTATGCGGCGTATTCCTCCTTGGAGAGGAGGACTTGCTGGCCGTCGCGGTGGACAATGACCACCTTGTCATCGGCGGCGTCGCGTCCAGCGGTGAGTGCATCGGGGATGCGTCCCTGTGAGGATTTAGCCAGACGGGGAAGGGAGTTGAATGTCACGCCAGGGAGGTTGACGTTGTCGCCGCCTGCGGTGCGGGCAAAAGCGCGGGAGCGCTGGAAGCCAATTCCTTTAAAGTCGTTCCACGCAATGTCCTTCGGGCCGCGGAAACCGTAGGTGGTGTGGATGCCTGCGGCGTCCACGGTGGTGCGGGAACGAAGGACCCACCAGATGCCCAGTGCTGGGAAGATGAGGATCCAGAAGAGGTACTTCGGCGCCCAGCCGATGCTGAGCAGCGCGATGGCGGCGAGGAGCCCAATTCCGAGGAGGTGTTCGCGGGTGGGCTTGAACGTTTCGGCCGGGGAGTGGTCGGCGCGGAGGGATGCGTTCTGCGGGTGTGAGGAAGTCATAGTGGGCCATCGTAATTGACTGTGGGGTGCCGTGGCGAACCGCCCCACCTGTGAAATCTCGCAAAATGAGAAAAAGATCCCAAAAATGGGGGTAAAGGCCAGCGTGTGCTTTTCTATCAGTGTACAGTTTATTCCATGATCATTATTCGACTTCACCTCGTAGTACCCGGGCGGCGCGAGCCGTAACGAGTCCACAGTGACGTTGACCTACACGCGCCCCCGCTACCTTCACACCCACGAAGGACAGACGGGGGCGTTAGTCGTAAGAAATGGTCTCTCCGATATCCACCCCATAGAAGGAGCACACCCACCGTGACAGCTTCCACTCCGCCACACCAGGCGCCCGAGCGCATCACGGGCGCACACGCCATCGTCCGCACCCTTGAAGATCTTGGTACTGACCTCGTCTTCGGCATTCCGGGCGGCGCCGTGCTTCCGCTGTATGACGCACTGTTTGAATCGACGAAGCTGCGCCACGTGCTCACCCGCCACGAGCAGGGCGCGGGCCACGCCGCTGAGGGCTATGCGCAGGCCTCTGGCAAGGTCGGCGTCATGATTGCCACCTCCGGGCCGGGTGCGACCAACTTGGTGACGCCGCTTGCTGACGCCAACCTGGACTCCGTCCCCGTTGTAGCCATTACCGGCCAGGTGGGCAGCTCCCTACTGGGTACCGATGCCTTCCAAGAGGCCGATATCCGCGGCATCACGATGCCAATTACTAAGCACAACTTCATCGTCACGGATGCCGCAGACATTCCGGCCGCCATCTCCGCTGCTTTCCACTTGGCTTCAACCGGCCGCCCTGGCCCAGTTCTCGTGGATATTCCCAAGGACGTGCAAAACGCCTACATGGACTACACCGGTCCGGAGATGATGGACCTGCCGGGCTACAAGCCCAACACCACCCCGCACCCGCGCCAAATTACTCAGGCGGTCAAGCGCATTGCCCGCGCCGAGAAGCCGGTGCTGTACATAGGCGGTGGCGTTATCAAGGCGAATGCAGCGCGCGAGTTGCGTGAGTTTGCTGAGCTGACCGGCATCCCCGTGGTCACCACTCTCATGGCCCTGGGATCCTTTCCGGATTCGCACCCGCAACACATGGGTATGCCGGGAATGCACGGTTCGGTTCCGGCGGTGGCTGCCCTGCAGCGCGCAGACCTCATCATCGCGATCGGCGCGCGTTTCGATGACCGCGTCACTGGTGATACCTCTACTTTCGCGCCGAATGCGGAGGTTATCCACGCCGATATTGACCCGGCAGAGGTGGGTAAAACTCGCGAGGTCTCCATCCCGATTGTGGGTGATGCCCGCGAGGTTCTTCTGCGTCTGACCAAGGCCTATGAGAACGACACCGAGATCTCCGCGCCTAACATTGGCGCGTGGATGGACTACCTCACCGACATGCAGCGCCGCTTTCCGCGTGGTTTCGAGCCCACTCCCGATGGCCTGCTCAATCCGCAACATGTCATTGAGAAGCTCAGTGCCATTGTCGGGCCTGAGGCAATCTACTGTGCTGGTGTGGGGCAGCACCAGATGTGGTCGGCGCAATTCCTCGACTTTGAGCACCCGCGTAGCTGGATCAACTCGGGCGGTGCCGGCACGATGGGCTACGCCGTCCCCGCGGCGCTCGGCGCCAAGGCAGCCATGCCGGAGCGCGAGGTGTGGGCGATTGATGGTGATGGATGCTTCCAGATGACCAATCAGGAGCTCACCACGGCCGCGGTGGAAGGATTCCCCATTAAGGTGGCCGTCATTAACAATGGCAACTTGGGCATGGTGCGCCAATGGCAGACGCTCTTCTATGACAACAAGTACTCCCATACGAAGCTGCGTGAGCATGATGAGTACGTGCCGGACTTTGTGAAGCTCAGCGAGGCGCTGGGATGCGAGTCTATTCGCGTGACCTCAGAGGAGGAGATTGTCCCGGCCATCGAACGCGCGCGGGAAATCAATGACCGCCCGGTGGTTATTGACTTCATTGTGGGGCATGACGCTCAGGTGTGGCCGATGATTGGCGGCGGCGCCTCGAACGAGGAAATCCAGTACGCGCTGGGCCTGCGCCCGCTATTCGATGACAACGAGTCCGCGGCCGAGGAACCGGCCGAGATCCACGAATCCCTCGAGGAGGCCTAAGAACCATGGCTAAAGACGACATCACTCGCCACACCCTGTCCGTACTTGTCGAGGATATTGAGGGCATCATTTCCCGCGTGACCGGCATGTTTACCCGCCGCGGCTACAACCTGATCTCCTTGGTGTCCGCCAAAACTGAGACCGAAGGCATTAACCGCCTCACTATCGTGGTCGACGCTTCCGAGGTGATCACTGAGCAGGTGACCAAACAGCTCAACAAGATCGTGCCTGTGCTCAAGGTGGTGGAGCTCGAAGAGGAGAGCACCATCGCGCGGGCCATCATGTTGGTCAAGGTAGCGGCCGATAACACCAACCGGCCGCAGGTGGTCGACGCTGTGAACATCTTCCGCGCCCGCATTGTGGACGTGGCGCCGGAGTCCGTGGTCGTTGAGGCTACCGGTACACCGGGCAAGCTGCGAGCGCTTCTCGACGTCCTCGAGCCCTTCGGCATCCGCGAACTGGTTCAGTCTGGTCACGTGGCGCTGGCTCGTGGCCCGAAGGCGATGGCACCTTCAAAATAAAATCTCACAATGTGGACGTAGCGTCCCAAACTGTGATACAAATTCAGTAGAACGATTTACCATACAAGCAAAGGAACACCCATCATGGCTATTGAAACTCTCTACGAATCCGACGCCGACCTGAGCATCATCCAAGGTCGTAAGGTTGCCGTTATCGGATACGGCTCCCAGGGCCACGCCCACGCAATGAACCTGCGTGACTCCGGCGTTGAGGTTGCCATCGGCCTGCGCGAAGGCTCCAAGTCCCGCGAGAAGGCAGAGGAGGCCGGTTTCCAGGTCTTCACCAACGCTGAGGCTGCCAAGTGGGCCGACGTCATCATGCTGCTGGCTCCTGATACCTCCCAGGCAGCCATCTTCACCGAGGACATCGAGCCGAACCTGGAGGACGGCAACGCCCTGTTCTTCGGTCACGGCCTCAATATCCACTTCGACCTGATCAAACCTGCTGAGAACATCACCATCGGCATGGTCGCTCCCAAGGGGCCGGGCCACCTGGTTCGCCGTCAGTTCGTCGACGGCAAGGGCGTTCCGTGTCTAATCGCCACCGAGCAGGACCCGAAAGGTGAGGGCCGCGAGCTGACCCTGTCCTACGCGGCCGCCATCGGCGGTGCCCGTGCCGGCGTCATCCCGACCACCTTCAAGGATGAAACCGAGACCGACCTCTTTGGTGAGCAGGCCGTCCTGTGCGGTGGCGTGGAATACCTCATCATGAATGGCTTCGAGGTGTTGACCGAAGCCGGCTATGAGCCGGAAATGGCCTACTTTGAGGTGTGCCACGAGCTGAAGCTCATCGTCGACCTCATCGTTGAAGGCGGCATCAAGAACATGAACTACTCCTGCTCCGATACCGCTGAGTTCGGTGGCTACCTCTCCGGCCCGCGCGTTATCGATGAGTCCGTCAAGGAGCGCATGAAGGACGTCCTCACCGACATTCAGGACGGCACCTTTGTCAAGCGCCTGGTGGCCAACGTTGAAGGCGGCAACAAGGAACTTGAGGAGCTGCGCGAGAAGGTCAACAACCACCCGATCGAGCAGACTGGTTCCCAGCTGCGAGACCTCATGAGCTGGGTTAAGAACCCGCTGGATGCGACTGCGTAAGTCATCAACCTGAAGACTCCCTCTAGCTGGCGTGGCTGGAGGGAGTTTCACATGTTTGGTAACGCAGCACACATCGCTCTTAAACGGGCACGTTCCCACATCTGCTAGTAGGCTCGGAGCCATGGGTTTTTCTACGCCAAGCTATGACCTCTCTGACCTCTTCGCTCGCATCGACCGCGGGGATATTCAGCTTCCGGATTTCCAGCGCGCATACTCCTGGGATGAAGACCGCATCCGCTCTCTCATCGTGACCGTGCTGCGCGGTTATCCGCTTGGTGCCTTCCTCGCGTTGGACACTCGTAACGAGACCATGCGCTTCCGTCCCCGTGTACTGGCTGGTGCGCCGGACACTGGGGTAAATCCAGGTCTGCTGCTCCTTGACGGTCAGCAGCGCCTCACCTCTCTCTATCACTGCTTCCGGGGCGAGGGCTGCGTGGACACCACGGATTTCCGTTCCAAGAAGGTCTCCCGCAAGTTCTACGTGGACCTGCGAAAAGCGACGAGCGAAGACATCATGCCAGATGAGGCCGTGTTCGCCGTTAACCGGCATGGCGAGCTGCGCTCCCATTTTGCCCCGGAAATTGAAGGCTCCCTGTCAGATCGCGATGCTGCCATCAACGCGTGCTGCATCCCGGTCTCGGCTCTGCTCAGCGAAGAAGGCACCAGCATGCTCTTCGAGCTGGCCGCTGCGAACAACGGCACAAACCGCGATGTCGTCGCGGCCTTCAACAACCGCATTCTGCGGCCGTTGTCGGGCTACGCCGTGCCGATGATCCGTCTTTCCCGCGAAACGGCCCGCGCCGGTATCGGCTCAATCTTCGCCCAGGTCAACTCTGCCGGTCTTCAGATGGATGTCTTTGACCTGCTTACCGCAGTGTTTGCCTCGGAGGATCCGGATTTCCACTTGGCGGAGGAGTGGGCGGACGTCGAGAAGCAACTGCGTTCTTTCCCTGCTCTGGATGGTATTGGCCGCAACGAATTCCTCTCTGCCGTATCCCTATTGGTCTCGGGGAAGAAGGGCAATGCCGGAGGCCAGCGCGAGGACATTCTGCAGCTGTCACTTGCGGATTACCGCGCGGCATCGGAAACGCTCGTTAGCACCTTCCGGGAAGTGGCAGAGTTTTTGGCGGAGCGCTGCATCCTGTCGCTTGAGCAAGTTCCGTACTCCGAGCAGATTGTTCCGCTTGCCGTCATCCTTGCCCGCTTGGCCGAGAGCAGCGGCGTTCTGGCCAGCCAGGATGCTAGGGACCGACTCAACCAGTGGTTCTGGAGCGGCGTGTTTGGTGAGCTCTATGGCTCCTCGGCGGTGAAATTGCGTGCCGCGCGTGACGTCGATGAGGTCACCGCATGGGTAGCAGGGGAGACTGATGCGATACCTAAGACGGTGCGTGATGCTACCTTCCGTGAATCCCGTCTGTTGTCGGTCGGGGAACACGATGGCGTGTGGCACGGCCTATATGCCCTGCTCATGGCCCGCGGTGCTCAGGATTGGCGCACTGGCCAGCCCTTCAACCGCCGCACGTTCGAGGAACTGAAGCCGGGATTCTTCCCCATTTTCCCGCTCTCGTGGTGCCAGCGTCACGGTGTGAGCCCGGTGCTGGCGAATTCCGTGCTCAACCGCACTCCCATGGGCAAACGCACAGAGGTGGTTCTTGATGGACATTCTCCGGAACGCTATTTGCCGCGCGTGCAGTCCAAGTCGATCATGGAAGATGCCGAGTTTGATGCGGTACTGGGCTCACACGACCTTCAACCGTCATTGCTGACTTCGACGACCGCGCATCAGTTCTTTGCGGATCGCCGCGAACGCTTCGTGGGCATCGTCGAATATGCACTCAACAAGTCCGTGGTGCGTGATGTGGATGAAGCGAACTTGTCCGGTGGTGAGGAGGGCCCGCAGGCCTTTGCGCACTAACGCTTTATGGGTAGTGCTCGCGGTGGGCGGTCTTGCCGTGGGTGCAACGGGCTGTTCATCCTGGGGCCGCGGCGAGCCTCTTGTGACGCAAGAGATTACTGCGGTTCCCGATGCCGAAATTGACCTCGAGCGCGCGAGTGAGGAAAACCGTCTGCGACTTATCGATCCCAAATTTGATCACGTAGTCGCCGTTCTCGACGACCCGTCGGGGGTGGAATCTGCCCGGCTCTTTTTCAATCAGACCAATGCTCTCATTGTTGCGGAGAATACTGACGCCGCGGCCTTGCGCGCAGCCTCGCTGAGTGTGTCTCAGCGCATTCCTATGGTGACGTATGATGAGTCGATTCGCGGGCAGATTTCTGAGCTGGCCACGGACTTGGGCGTGGACCAGATTGTGGTGGTCGGTGATGTCCCTTGGGCTAGCCAGTATGGCTTGCGGGAGGTTATCCATGATCCCGGTAATACCAAGGCATTAGGGGAGTATACGGCGTTTCGTTTCACCTCTAAAGTGGTCAAGGATCCTAGCCGCATAGTGGATAACGTGGCGCACCTTAATTCTTCGGAGAAGACTGAGCTTAAGGCAGCGTGGGAGCCGTTGCCCCAGCGCATCACCAAGGAGAAGATGCCCGCCATCCCCGCAGAAGCCCGGCGTGACTCACAGATGGCGCCGGTGATCGTCGCTACCGTGGATAGCCCTGTGGCAAATGTCGCCAACGCTAATGCCTACGGTGGTACCGTCATGGTCATGCCGAATCCCGATCCGTCGGCAACAAAGGTCGGAGCGGCGATGACGGCGGGGCTAGAAAGGGGACCGATCGTGGCGCTCGGACCGGAATTCGGTTCAGTGACAGAATTCACGCATAAAATAGCTCAGGGCTGGAAAGAATAAACTACACTTCACGGCATCAACTCGTTAGCCTAGTGAAGGAAGTTATGTCGAAGCCGGTCGTACTTATCGCCGATAAGCTTGCAGAATCCACCGTATCTGCTTTGGGGGACAGTGTTGAGGTTCGCTGGGTGGATGGCCCTCATCGTGAGGAGCTGCTCGCGGCAGTTCCGGAAGCTGACGCCCTCCTCGTGCGTTCTGCCACAACAGTGGATGCTGAGGTTTTGTCTGCTGCCGAGAAGCTGAAGATCGTGGGACGCGCCGGCGTGGGCTTGGACAATGTTGACATCCCTGCGGCCACCGAACGCGGCGTTATGGTAGTGAATGCCCCGACCTCTAATATTCACTCGGCCTGTGAGCAGGCCATCGCCCTGCTGTTGGCCACCGCGCGCCAGGTTCCGGCAGCAGACCAGTCTCTGCGTCAGGGTGAGTGGAAGCGCTCCTCCTTCAAGGGCGTGGAAATCTTCGGCAAAACCATCGGTATTGTGGGCTTCGGTCACATCGGTCAGCTCTTTGCGCAGCGTCTCCTTGCTTTTGAGACCACGGTTATCGCACACGATCCCTACGCCAACCCGGCTCGCGCGGCGGCACTCGGTGTGGAGCTGGTCGGCCTCGAAGAACTCATGTCCCGCTCCGATTTCGTGACCATTCACCTGCCCAAGACTCCGGAGACTGCCGGAATGTTCGATGCCGAGCTGCTGGCCAAGGCTAAGAAGGGGCAGATCATCATTAATGCTGCGCGCGGTGGCCTTGTCGATGAGGCGGCGCTTGCGGAGTCCATTAAGTCCGGCCACCACCGCGGTGCCGGCTTTGACGTCTATGCTACTGAGCCGTGCACGGATTCCCCGCTCTTCGAGCTTCCGCAGGTCACCGTGTCTCCGCACCTGGGCGCTTCCACTGTTGAAGCCCAAGATCGTGCCGGTACCGATGTTGCTGCGTCCGTTCTCAAGGCTCTGGCCGGTGAGTTCGTGGCGGATGCCGTCAACGTAGAAGGCGGCAAGGTGGGCGAGGAAGTTGCCGGCTGGTTGGAGCTTGCCCGCAAGCTCGGTCTCGTCGCTGGCAACCTTCTTCACTCGGCTCCGGTGGCTGTTGAGGTTGAGGCCTGTGGTGAGCTGTCCACCGAGGATGTCTCCGCACTCGGCCTGTCTGCTGTCCGTGGTTTGTTCTCCGGTGTGGTCTCGGAGACAGTGACTTTTGTGAACGCGATGCAGATTGCGGAAAGCCGCGGCGTGAGTGTTGATGTGAGGACTGAGGTGGAGTCGAAGGGCCACCGCTCCTCCGTCGTGGTGAAGATTATTGGCTCGGACGGTGAGGTATCTCAGCTGACTGGTGCGCTGACCGGTATCGATGGTGTGGAGAAGATTATTCGCATCAACGGCCGTGGCGTGGATATGCGAGCAACCGGCCGTAACCTCTTCTTCTCCTACAAGGACGCTCCAGGCGCACTGGGTACCGTAGGCACCAAGCTGGGTGCCGCCGGCATTAACATCGTGGCTGCTGCGCTCACCCAGGGTAAGGAAGTTGATGACGCTGTCCTCATCCTGCGTGTTGAGCGTGAGGTTCCGGAGGAGCTCATTGAGGAAATCAACGCTGCGCTGGGTGCGAGCTGCCGCCAGCTTGATCTTGACGCCTAAAGGAACAAGGCACCAAGGCCGTTCGTGCTCACTGTGAAGGGAAACCTTCGCCAGCGCGAGCGGCTTCGCTGCTTTCTTGCGGGCATACTTGGGTTCGGCCTACGGGGAGGGGTGAACGTGGTATTCTCACAATTATCCAATATGTGAGAAAGGAATCCCGCAATATGAAACTGGCAGTGATTGGCGGCGACGGCATCGGACCCGAGGTAACCGCAGAGGCTCTTAAAGTGCTCCGCGCTGTGCGCGACGACGTTGAGGTCACAGACTACGACCTCGGCGCCCGTCGCTACCTGCGCAATGGGGAATTGCTCACCGAGAATGATCTGGCCTCCCTGCGCGAGCACGACGCCATCCTGCTTGGTGCTATCGGCGCGCCAGGAGAGGTTGCTCCGGGCATTCTAGAACGTGGATTGTTGCTGAAGATGCGCTTCGCGTTGGACCACCACGTTAACCTGCGCCCCGCCAAGTTGTACCCGACATCGACCTCGCCGCTGGCTAATCCAGGCCAGATAGATTTTGTCGTCGTGCGTGAGGGCACCGAAGGACTTTACTGCGGCAACGGCGGCACGCTGCGTGAGGGAACCGAGCATGAGGTTGCCTCCGAGGTCTCGCAGAACACTCGCTTTGGTGTCGAACGAGTCGTGCGCGATGCTTTTGAGCGCGCCATGGGACGCCGCAAGCACGTCACCCTTGTCCACAAAACCAACGTGTTGGTCAATGCTGGTGGGCTGTGGCAGCGCACCGTCGACGAGGTTGCCGCCGAGTACCCCGAGGTCACTGTGGACTACAACCACATCGATGCTGCGACCATTTATATGGTTACTGACCCAGCCCGCTATGACGTCATTGTGACCGATAACCTCTTTGGCGATATCCTCACTGACCTCGCAGGCGCCGTGACCGGAGGCATTGGCCTAGCTGCCTCCGGCAATATCGATGCCTCTGGTAAGAATCCGTCCATGTTCGAGCCTGTTCATGGTTCAGCCCCGGATATTGCTGGGCAGGGTAGTGCCGACCCCACAGCTGCTATTTTGTCGGCGGCAATGCTGCTGCGCCACCTCGGCGATGAGGAGAATGCGGCGCGCGTGGAAGAAGCAGTGGCTGCGGATGTGTCCTCGCGCGGTGATGCCCCAGTGCGTACGACCGAGATTGGTGACCGAATCGCCTCCGCACTGCACTCGTAGCCCTGTAATCTTGGCGCATGAGCGTCGAATTAGATGAGGTCACTAGCTTCCTCGCCCAGCACGAGCCCTTTTCCCACCTGCCGGAGGAAGAGCTCGCCACGCTGCCCGCCAACTTGAGCATTGTGTACCTGCGCCGCGGTGACACGCCCGTGCAGCGAGGAGAGACGAACGAGTTCCTCCACATCATTCGCGCTGGTGCCGTAGATGTTATCGGTGAAGACGGCGTGTTGCTCGATCGACGCGAGGCTGGCCTGACCTTTGGTTATTCCACGCTGCAGGGCGAGCCAACCTCCGCGTATGAGATGGTGGCAGTCGAGGACAGCCTCGTTTACACTCTCTCGCGCGAGGCGTTTGGCGCCTTGGCTGCGCGCAACCCTGATCTCGCCCGTTTTTTCTCAGCGCAATCACGTCAGGTGCGCGCGGCAGCCCGTGAGCTTGCTGACGCTGCTCCGACCGACGTCTTGCGTACCCCTCTCGGCGAGCTAGCCCGTACCGATGTGCTCACCGCTGCGGCGTCGACCACTATCGCGGATGCTGCCCAGCTTATGACACAGCGTGGGGTGTCCTCGCTGCTGGTTACCCGTGCACAGAACCAGCTAGAAGGCATCGTGACTGACCGCGATTTGCGCTCCGGGGTGCTGGCGGTCGGGCTCAGTACCACGCGGCCGGTGGGAGAGATTATGACTGCCGACCCAGTCACTGTGTCCGCGGATGCCCCCGCCATGGAAGCCCTCCTCCACATGGCTGAGCGCGGCATCCATCACTTGCCGGTGGTTGATGAAGGTCGCCTTCACGGCATCGTCACCCAATCTGATGTCACAAGGTTGCTGCACAACGATCCCGTCTACCTTGCGGCAGATCTATCGCGCCGTGGCAGCCGTGCGGAGCTGGCGGATGCCTTCACCGAAGCAACGCGGTTGGCCGGGCGCTTCGTGGAACGTGGCTCCACACCGGCGGAAGCAGCAAGTCTGGTGACCTTGGCCGCAGATGCGGTGGCTCGGAGGCTGTGCACGTTGGCGGAGGATGAGCTAGGCCCGCCACCGGTGGACTATTCCTTCGTCGCCGTCGGTTCCCAAGGCCGCCGCGAAATGGCCTTGGCCTCGGACCAAGATAATGCGCTTGTTTTATCTGATGACTACGATGCTGCAGCCCATGGTGAGTATTTCGCACAGCTCAGCACATTCGTGTGTGAGGGCCTGGCGGAGGCGGGGCAGGTGTTGTGCCCTGGGGAGATGATGGCTATGACACCGGAGTGGAGGATGACCTCTTCGGAGTGGGTTGAGACATTCCGTCGCTGGATCCGGGATCCGCAGCCCGAAGCTTTGCTCAATGCCCAAATCTTCTTTGACTTCCGAGTGCTGTACGGAAGTGAGGAACTTGGCCGCCTGGTGCACACCGCCGCGGTGGAGATGGGTAGGGGAGCCACACGCCTGCATGCACATCTGGCCAGTCTTGCCGCTAGGCGTGAGCCGCCCCTGACCTTCTTCCGCGGACTCGTCGTGGAACGCGATGGCGACTATGCCAATACCCTGGACATCAAGAAGGGCGGGACAGCCGGCATCGTGCAGATGGGCCGCCTCTTCGCCTTGGCTTCTGGTTCGGCCGTGGTGGACACTCGTCAACGCCTCACGGAAGCCGCGGGTGGCCCGGTGAGCCGCCAGGGAGCACAGGAGCTTCTCGACGCCTTCGACTTCCTCCGCGCCCTCTCCTTTCAACACCAGGCCCGCCAGCTCCGTGAAGGAATTAAGCCGGATTATCACATTGACCCCAAGAGCCTTGGGCGCTTGGAGCGCGAGCGACTGCGCGATGCTTTCCGTGCCATTAAATCCATGCAGAATGCCCTAGCCACCAAGTATCCAGTGAGGAGCATCTAGATGTGGGGAAGCCTGGGGCGACGTGGGAGGCGCGCTGATTGGGGTGCCCCGCCAGCCTCGACGCGCCTGGATGAGCTGAAACTACTGGCTGTGGATATGGAGACGACGAGTCTTGATCCCCGGACAGGTAACATCGTCTCACTTGGCTGGGTGCCGATTAACGGTGCACGGATTGATCTCTCAGGCGCTGGCTACAGCGTCGTTCGCGGAGCCCGCGTCGGTGAGGATGCCCACGTCCACCTGCTTACCCAGGAAGTGGTAGACAGTGGCATCGAACTGGAGGAGGCCCTTTCGGCTTTGCGCACGGCACTCCACGGCCGCGTGCTCCTCGCACACTTTGCACAGCTGGAAGTGGGGTTCATTGAGAGGGCTTCGCAGCACGTTTTCGGGGAAAAACCGCGCCTAACGGTGGTCGACACTTTCGCCCTTGAGCGCCGCCACATGGAGCGCATGGGAACCTATCCGCGCGGTGAGGATTTGCGGCTCGCGCGCGTGCGTGAGCGTTATGGCCTTCCGCGATATAACAACCACAATGCGTTGAGCGATGCGCTTGCCTGTGCCGAGCTTTATCTGGCGCAGCGGCGGGGCACGCGCGCGGAGACACTGCGCGATGTAGCTGTGTAATCACTTTTCTCCATAGAGAGCAAGATTTAACAGGATTCACAACACAGCCTGGCTGCTGTGTGAAAGATCCTTGCGAGTAGTATGTCCGTTATGCGTTTAGGACGAATTGCTCACACCGAAGGAATCTGTTTCGCCATCATCGACGGCCCGGCTGATGCGCCGATGGACCAGCTGGTGGCCAAGGAAATCGCTGGCACCCCATTCACGCCGCCGGAGCCTACCGGGCGTGAGTGGCCGTTGAAGGAGGTCCGCCTTCTGGCTCCTACCTTGCCCACCAAGGTCGTGGCCCTCGGCCGTAACTATGCTGACCACGTCGCGGAGGTCTTTAAAGAATCTGCAGAGCACCTGCCGCCGACCATTTTTATCAAGCCCTCCACCGCTGTTATCGGCCCGGGCGCACCGATTAAGATTCCGGAGTTTGCCACCAACGTCGAGTTTGAAGGCGAGCTTGCAGTTGTGATCTCCAAGGTGTCGAAAAATATTGACCCGGACAACTGGCGTGACCACGTTGCCGGATACACCATCTGCAATGACGTGTCCTCCCGCGACCTGCAGTTCAAGGATGGCCAGTGGGCGCGTGCCAAGGGTATTGATACCTTCTGCCCGCTGGGCCCGTGGATTGAAACCGACCTTGACTGCATCAACCTGGATGACCAAAAGATCAATGCGTACCTAACCCACGATGGTCAACGTGAGCAAAAGCAGGATTCCAACACTGATCAGATGATCGTGAAGATGGGCGGCATCATCGCGGAGATCTCTCAGTCCTATACCTTGCTTCCAGGTGATGTCATCACTACTGGCTCCCCGGCAGGCACCGCCCCGATGGTGCCGGGTGACACCATCGAAATCGAAATCCCGGGAGTGGGAAGCCTGACCAACCCGATTACCCGCGCGTAGCTTTAAAGATTAAGCGCGCGCAAAATGGTGCGCAGCTTCGCCGTGGTCTCCTGTAGCTCAGCCTCAGGCTCGGAATCCACGACGATGCCACCGCCTGCCCATGCGCGCGCAGACAAGCCATCGCCGGCCACTTCTGCGCAGCGGATGGCCACCATGTATTCGCCATCGCCGGAGCTATCGCACCAGCCCACCGCACCTGCATAGAAACCGCGGTCAGTTTCGGCTGTCTCAATGAGCGCTTGTGCGGCTTCTGTCGGTGTGCCGCAGATAGCCGGGGTGGGGTAGACCAGCTCGGCGAGCTCGAGCGCCGTGATGTTTTGGTTCTTGAGTGTTCCTGCAATCGGGGTGCCTAGGTGCCACATTTCATTTGTGGAGGTCAGTTCCGGCGACGTTGGAGCATCCAGGCTCTCACACAGCGGGGCCAAAATTCGGCGAATGTGGTCAACCACAAAAGCGTGCTCGCGTAGATCCTTGCCCGAGTTGTGGAGATCCTGCCCCGCCACGATGTCGCGTGCCCTGTCGGCGTGGCGCGGCGCGGAGCCGGCGAGGGGGAAGGCTGTGACCGTTGAGCCCTGCTTCTTGATGAGTACTTCCGGGGAGGAGCCCACGAGCATCGCGCCTGGTCGTCCTGCTGGGCTCAGATCGGCGATAAAACCATCGCGGTGCGAGGAAAGATCGATCAGGCGTGCTGCCACGAGTAGTGGGTCGACAGGGTTAAGGAACTCGATATCGACTGCTCGGGCAAGCACTACCTTGTCCAGCTTGGAGGCCTCAATCGTGGCGATTGCCGCTTCAATGCGCCGCAAGTGTTCCTCAGGTTCCGGATCGAAACCGATGACGCGAGCCTCCAGTGCACCACTGCGGTAGTACGCGTGTGGCTCCAGCGGACCGTCCTCGCGGATGATGCTCTTCGGCACAGTGAGTGCGGCGGCCTCGCCTTTGTGGAAGGGTAGCGCGCCTACGACCATGTCTGCCTCGCCGTTGCGCAAGGCAGCAACAGCAGCGTCAACCTCGGTAAACGTGGCTGCTGTTCCTTGGGTACGCACAGACCCCGTCGCACGGGACAGGAGAAAATCTGGGGCGGAGGAGGGTCTGTGATCACACATAAGGAACAACTCTAGTTCCTTCGCCTGTGCCTGCTAAAACCAGATCGCCCTCTAGGTCTTCACAAGACAGGTGTGTGAAACTAGTCGCGCGTGCGTGGGCGGAAGAACTGCACCGCAATGAAGAGCCCAATTCCCAGCAACAGTGCCAAGGCTCCCATGCCGGCAAGGAAGCCCGCCCAAAAGCCCACCATTGGCGCGCCATAGCTTGTGGCCTCGATGTTTTGGGCATTAGCTAGAGTGTCCGTTCCGTGGGAATCGTCCTGCGCGGAGGCGTTCCGCGAACGGGTCGTGCGTTCAGCTGAGCGTTGGCGTTCCCGTGCGGAGTCCTTGGAGCCCTTCGCTTCGTTGCGCCCCGCCCCCTCACGCTGTGTCGAATCTCTCGGTGTGCGCTCATTGTGGGACGCTGCGTTCTGCCGATGAGAGTTCTGCCGGTCATCCTGGCGCTGCGGTTGGGGGTGGTCGGCCGCCGGCTCACGGTGTTCCGATGGCTTTTCGGTTCGTGTGGACTCCTTCGTGCGTGTTGAGTCCCGGGACTGTCGTGGTGCTCGTGACTCAGAGGGCTTTCCGCCGTTGAGGAAGGTGTCCGCTTCCTTGAACGTCTTGTCCATCGTCTTATCTAGCTGGGCGATGGCCTTAGACGTGTCATTGATGTCTTTAGCTAACTGCTGCGGACGGTTCTTTGCGCTTCCTGACTCGGATGCGCTGCCAGAACCGGAGCCCCATTCCAGCTGGCAGAGTTCGCCGGTATCGGCCCCACCGACGAGAAAGGGAACATCGATGGAATGCTCTGAGCCATCGTTGAGCGAGAACGTGAATGTGACGGCATAAGCCCCTGGTTCGGTGAAAACGATTCCAGTATGGCTGTGGAAATGATCCGGATAATCCCAGTCCACATCGGGATCCTCTGAGTCGAAGAGCACGGTGGGGGCACCTCCGAGGGAGTTCTGGAAACCGACAACTCGTCCACCATCGGGGCCACTGTGCAGCGTCATCGACAGCGTCGCATCCTGTGCTGCGTCTTCATCGATATAGCTCGTATTGAACCCTAGCCAGGGAATATCCGGGTTTTGGGTCTGAGGAATCTGCCAGCCGTGCGAGGGGATATCTCCGCCGGCAGCATCGTCGAAGGCCGCGTTAGAACCAACCTCCACGTAAAAATCGCCGGAGGAGTAGTCATCTCCAGATTCGTCGTCGCGTGCTACGAAGCGCATGTCACCGGAGTTGCCCAGCAGGGCTAAATCTTGGTGGCCGCGGGTAAAGGCATGCTGCGAGTCGGCGTCACAGGAGGCAGTATCGCTGGCGGTGTCTGCAGCCAACGCCAGTGGGGCAGACGCGCCAGTGGTTGGGATAGACAAGGCTAGGGTTGCCGCAGCGGTGAGGGACAGCGGGCGGAGGATGAGGCGGTTCATGCGGACAAGGACTCCTTAGTTGTCGGGGTAGATGATGCGGATCGGCGGGAATGAAGAATTGGCGCGGCAATCCATGCCAAGAGGAAACAGGCAGTGAGTAGCAGGACGATGGTGGCGCCGGCAGGAAGGTCAATGGCCCATGCCAGGTATATGCCGAAGAAACTTCCCAAGGAACCAATGGCGGCGGAGACGGCCATCATGGTTCCTAGGGAGTCACACAGCAATCGCGCCGTTGCTGCGGGGGTGATGAGCAGTGCGAGAACGAGGATGTTGCCCACCGTGCCCACCGAGATCACTACCGCACCCGTAACACACAGGTACAGCACGATGTCGAGGGCAAAGACCGGAAGGCCCATTGCCCGGGCAGTTTCCTTGTCCAGGCACGTTGCTGTCAGCTGTGGGCCGAGGAGGACGATGATCCCCACAATGAGCACGGTGACCACGAGCGCGGTGTAGAGGTCCGTGTGGGAAACACCGGTGAGCGAGCCAAAAAGGAAGCTCGTCAGCGACGCGGTGTAGCCCTCAACACGAGAGATGATCACCATTCCCAACGCGAACGAGGCGGCGAAAAAGATACCGATGACGGAATCCTCGCGCACCGTTCGGCGCTGCGAGAAGCAGGCGATGAGTAAGGCCACGGTGCAGCCGGCCACGGCGCCACCTAAGAGAACCGAACCTTGGAGCACGAAGGCAATGGCGAGGCCTGGGAAGACAGCGTGGGAGACGGCATCACCAATGAAGGCCATGCCGCGAAGAACGACGTAGCAGCCCACGACGCCGCACACGATGGCCGCCAGGACTGAAATAGCTACGGCGCGGGCAAGAAAATCGAGGTGCGGGTTGGTGAGGTCCTGGAAGAACTCAATGAGTGAAATGTCGATCATGCTGCCACCCCAATTGCGGACAGCAGCGGGGACGTGGTGGATACCCCGAAGGTGTCGCTCCACGGTTGTGGGTTCAAGCGCAGCTCTGCAGCCGGGCCATCGGCCACGATGCCACGATTAAAAAGCACCAGACGCGAGCAGGAGTGAGCTGCTTCGGAGAGGTTGTGGGTGGACATTACGACGCTGGTTCCCTGAGCAGTGAGCTCATCGAAAAGGAAGAGAAGCTCCTCCGTATTAGGTGCGTCGAGGCCGGTAAAGGGTTCGTCGAGAAGCAGCACCTCCGGTTCGGTGGCCAGGGCACGTGCAATGAGAACGCGCTGGCGCTGACCGCCCGACAACTGCGCGATGGGGCGGCGCGCGAATTCTTCCAAGTTGGTCAGGCTCAGCGCGCGATTGGCGGCCTCGTGATCAGCGCGTCCGGGACGGCGCAGCCACCCGACGAGTCCGGTGCGCCCGCTCAGAACCGCCTTGGACACGCTGATAGGGAAGTCCCACTCCACGTCGTGACGCTGCGGAACATAGCCCAAGGACGCGGTGACATCGATTGTCCCAGTGGAGGGAATAAGGCCGAGGATGGCCCGGAGAAGCGTGGTCTTGCCTGCGCCGTTGGGGCCGAGCAAGCCAATGAACTCGCCCGAGCGCACGGTCAGCGACGCAGTATCGATAACGCGGCGCCCCGCTAGGGTGACGCTGAGGCCTTCGACGGAGATGAGCGGATTAGCCACGTCGCCCGCCCTTCGTGCGCACGACGGCGACAACCGCTGCGACGAGCACAAGGACGCCGAGGCCCGCCAGTGCCCATACCCATACTGGGACGGCTGCCTGCGAGGCTCCGGATGCTGAACCAGAGGATTCGGCAGTTTCATCCCACACGGTTGCTTGCGCTTCATTCAGGTCGGTTCCCTCACCCACGGCAAACGTCAGTGTGGCCTCTGCGGAAACCTCGGAACCGGCGCTTTCACCACTACCGTCACCGGTCATACGCACGCGTACCTGGTGGATACCCGGTTCGGTGAAGACCCAGTTGGCGTGAGTATGGGTGCCGAGGTCAACCCAGAAACCATCGGTGGCGTCGTTTGCGGTGGACCACAGCAGCTGCGGCGGTTCGAAGCCACCATTCTGGAGGAAGAGGGAAAAATCGCCGGGACCCTGGTGGCCCACGTACTCCATGGTGAGACCGCGATCCACGTTGTCACCCAGGGAAGGGGCCTGCGTATTCCAACCTAGCCACGGGACCTCAGCCTGCTCAGTCTGGGGGACGACCCAGACGTGGTCACCTGGGTCGGCACCCACGAAAGAGAAGGCCTCATCGTCCGGAAGTGTGAGTTGGGCATTGTCGCCAACGGTGAAAACGACGTCATCTAGCTCACGCCACACCGGCTTTTCGGCGGAGTCATCGCGCGCCAGGAACTGAGCTTGGCCATCGATGACCTGGAGCCCGAGGTCCACGTGCCCGTGATCGACGGTGGCCTCAGTACCAGGTGCGGCAACTTCCTCGTCGGCGCTGACTACCTGTGCCAGGTCTCCTGCCCAGGCAGTCGAGGGAGCACACGCAAGGGCCGCTGCGGTTATCACGGAGGCAAGCGTGGTAGTCAGGCGCGGCAGACGGTGGCGGTAGGTGGTGTGATGAGTCATATGCTTCTTTCTTTTTGTGCTTAGTTTTCTGCAAGGCAGCGGTGTAGAGATTCCGCGTTGAACCGCATGAGGTCTAGATAGGAAGGGACAGATTCATCGAGTGTGTCGCCGTAAATGGGGCACACTGCGATACCGAGGGAGTGCGCGGTCTCCCGGATGACATCGGCGCTGGCTTCTTGGTTTGGCTCGATGAAGACGGCAGGTAGCCGCAGATTCTCCAGCGTGCGTCGTAGCGCGATGACATCGCGAGGCGAAGGCTCGATGGCGGGGTTCGGCGTCACGAAGCCGGCGATGTCAATGCCATAACCTTGTTCCAAGTAGGCGTAGCCGTGGTGCGGAGTGACCAGATGCCGTTTGTCCTCGGGGATATCCTCAATGAGGTCGCGGACAAAGGAGTCTGCCTCGCGCACTTGCAAGGCGTAGTCGTGGGCACGCCCGCGGTAGTCGGCACCGTGGGAGGGATCCGCCAGGGCCAGCTGGTCGGCGATGACCTCGGCGTAGGTGATGACGTTTTTGGCGTTGTGCCACAGGTGTGGATCGACCTCACCGTGCAGATGCTTGCCCAGCACTGCCTGGGGCAGCAGATAGGTTTCATCCCCCGGGCGCCCGAGAAAACGATAGGCCGGGGATGGTGGGATTTCCTGCAGAGTCGAGTTTGGAATGCTCAATGCGGTGGTCGTCGGGTCAAAGCGCTCGCCTTGATCCTCAAGGTCCAGTGTTCCGTTGGCTATGTCTGCGGTGATGTCGACGTGACCCTCGCTCAGAGAGCGCATGCCCTCTGGTGGGTTGACGCCGACGGCGACGGTGACCTCCTGCGGCCCTGCATTCGTTGCTGTGAAGGTCAGGCGGTAGATACCGGGTTTGCTGAAAGCCCAGGACACGTGTGTATGTGCATTGGCCGGAAGCGTGGTGGAATCCGCGCGGTCATCAATGCCGTCGGCGGTGTTGAAGAGCGGTTCGGGGGTGCCGAAGGTGGACACAACGTACGCGGCGACGTCACCTGGTCCTTCGGCGGACTGCAGACGCATGTCCACGCTGTTCGTACCGGACGGAGCGTTGCGCACACGCAGTCCCAGCCAGATGGCGTCGAGTGCCACATTCTCCACCAGCGGCACGAGAGTGGCACCACGCGTCGAGGCTTCGTCCGCGACCTCCGTCACGGGAACGTCGGAGGATTCCCGCAGTGATTTCATGAGGTTCTGCGGCTCCAGCAGGAGGCCATTGGCCAGGAGCACATCGGCGTTGGCGATGTCCCGCACGGTGCGCAGACTCGGCTCGAAGGTGTGGGGGTCCTTGCCTGCCGGAATGAGTGTTGTCACCTGGGCGTTGGGGCCTGCCACGTGCTTGGCGACGTCCCCCAGGATCGGCGTTGTCGCTACCACCTTCAGGCTCGCACCGTTGCCGTCCTCGCCTGCGGCTGTGCTCGTACAGGCAGTGAGAGCTGCCGACGTGGCAACGACAATGAGCAGCGCGGCGCAGTGTACCGCCCGGAAAGCTGATGGCGGCATTAGTCGCGGCCCTTGAGCAAGGCGAGACGAGCGATGGCCAATCCCAGCACGAGCATGCCGAGGCCGAGGATGCCGATGCCCCACGGCAGGAGACCCTGACCGCTGTCGTAGTAGCCGGATGCGGCCACGGCATCGACATTATCTGTATCCGCCTTAGACGTGGCGTCGCGGGACGGTGTGCGGTACTTGCTCGCCTTGCCCTCCTTCTTCTCTTTGTTGGCAGCGGTGGCCTTGGTCTTCGCAGAGTCCTTGGCTTGTGCTGCCGGTGCTGGGCCGGCCGCCGCGTCCGGTGCGGCGTCGGCGTCAGAGTGGGAAGAAGAGTGGGAGTCGGACGAGCGAGGGGCATCGCCAAGCGCTGCGTCATCGCTGCCATCCGGCGCGAGTTCAACAGCCTCGGAGTCAGCTTCTTCGTCCGACTCGAGGGGCGCGGCGTCCGCATCACCGACGTTCCAGGTATAGGTGACCTGGTTGCTGACATCGCCGTTGGAGACCGCCTGAACGGTCATGGTGTACATGCCGGGATCCGTGAACGCCCAGTTGACATGGCGATGGGCAGGGTAGGCCTGGTTGATGACATCCCCGCTCACCAAGTCCATGGCGCCTTCCTCGGTGACCGGCTGGATGTCGCCGAACCCGGCCGTTTCGAAGACGAAGATGTCGCCCGGGCCGGTGACCTCCACGAACTCGAAATCAACGTCCTTGTAGCCAGCAGACTGCGCCGGCTGAGTGTCCCAACCTGGCCACAACAGCGCGCTGTCCTGGGTCTGCGGAAGATAATAGGTGGGAACGCCGATGCCATCGATGCCTGCGGTGGCGTCATTCCACGCCTCTTCAGCGACTTTGAGGGTGACATCGTCGCCGGAGTGGATGACGCCGCTGCCAGTAATGTCCTCCTTCAGGGATAAGTTGAGCTCGCCGCCGGGCGCGGTGACATAAAAAGCGTCGACGTGTCCGGTATCGAAAACCTCTGCGTGGGCTGGCGTCATTGGTCCGTGCATGAGCACGAGGGCCAGTGCGCCCAGTGCGGCCACCGGCCTAGCAGCACGATGCGAAACGATGGTCACGGTGCAACTCCTTTCTAGCGGCCGAAGAGGCCGTTGAGTCGTGCCTCAATCTGCTGGCGATGGTCGTTGAAGAAATTGAGGAAGCCCTGGAAGATAATGGCGAGGACAACGGGGAGAACGAGCCCCCACAGACGTTCGAGCTTGGGCTTGGAGGACGTGATGTCCTTCGACGAGGAACCCGGCTTGCTGGAGTTTTCTGGAGCTTCTGTGGCGTCAGGGCTCGTGGGTGCGTCTTTCCCGCCCTTCGCGCTCACACAGTCAGCAAGAGCGGCGTCACCGGCAGCCACGGTGAGCGTCTGGGGAGCGGAGGTGATGGTCTTGCCGTCCTTGGTGGTGGCGGTGTAGGTGACGTCGAGCTTGTAGATTCCCGGTGTGGTGAACGCCCAGTTGGCGTGGGTATGCGAGGCGAAGGTGGTCTCGATGGAGTAATCGCCCTCGGCAGAATTCACCAGTGGGGTAAAGGTCTTGCCCAAGCCCTCAGTGGTGAACAGACCAAACGCCGCGCCTTCCGGCATCTCAGTCGGCTTGATGGTGAGGGTGACCGTGCCGTCCTTGTAGTCGTCGTAGTTTAGGGACTGGGTGTTATAGCCCGGCCAGATGATGCCCTGGTCCTGGGTTTGGGGCAACAGATAGAACTTGTCCGTGCCCAGGTAATCAAATTCTTTGCCCTTGAGAACGTCGGGGCGTGCTCGCAGGGCATTGTCGTGGACGGCGAGGACGACGTCATCGAGCGGACGCTCGACTGTTTTCTTGTCCACAATAGCGGTGTCGTCCTTGAGGCGAGTGGTGAAGGAATCGCCATCGCGGGTCGCGGCGATGTCAACGTGGCCGTGATCCAGGACCTTCTTCGTCGTGCACAGGCCAGTGTGCGGTCCAGCTTCGGTCTGTGGAGGTTCGTTAGCACCAGGTGCGGTGCTTGGAGCGGTCGACGCTGTGTCTAATGCGCCCTGTGCCTCATACTTCTGTCCGAAGGCGAAGGAATCGGTCAACGTGATGGACCCGGAATTGTGGGTGACCGTCGGGTGCGGGAGGATATCGAGGCGGATGCGGTTGCCGTTGAAGTTCTTATCGGCGCCGACGACAAAGTCGGCGCGGCCGTTCGTCATGACACCATCGAAGGGGATATCGGCGTACGTGCTCTCGCCGTTGAAGAAGCCTCCGTGGACGTAGCCAGTGAGTTTCTTGTCCGCGGCCTCAACGATGATGCGAGTGGCATCGTCGCCCTCCGGCACTGCACGGGCGGTGATTCCCGGATCGGATATGGAGATCTCCTCACCTGAGGACAACTCACGTGGGTGGGAGGTTTCCGTCCAGGACTCTGCGGAGGTCTTCGACGTGGTGGTCAGCTGCGAACCCTCGGAGTAGGCGAGTTCCTCCGAGATCCACCGAGGGGAGCCGTCCTGCGGGGTATAGACAGCTTGAATTGTTGCGTCTTCTGGGCCGAAGAACTCGTCGAAGTGTGCTGTGCCATCTGTGACGGGGAGATCGGTGAGGAAGTAGCCGTCGATAAGCAGCGTGAGCGTGCCGTTGGTGCCGCCAGAAAAGTCGATCGAGGACAGGTTCTCGTCACCGTCCTTTTCCTGCTTCTTTTTCGGGGCAATGCTGAGCTTGTAGTTCTTAGCGGAGGCATCGCCGGAGGCTGCCTTGTCGAAGCGCTCATGGAGGGAGGGAGTTGCTTCCTTCAGCGGACGCTCACCACCGACCTGAATGGAGGTGGTTACCGGTTCGGAGGCGATGAGTTGTCCGTCCTTGTTGCGGGCAGTGGTGCGGTAGGTGAGCTCGTAACGGCCTGGCTTGGAAAAGACCGTGTAGTTGTGGGTATGCGTGCCGCTGGTGAGCCACGCTGAGTGGGGAGCGCCCTCGGTGGTGCCGAAGAAACGCTGAAGACCGCCAGGGCCGGGGTAGTAGCCGAACATGTCGACGTCGCCAGGGCCGTCGACACTCAGAAGGTCAAGGGAGGCGATGTTGTCACGGAAATCGTCGACAGGCAGCTCGGTGTCCGCACCGAAGCCCATCCACACCGGATCCAGGCTGCCATTAACGCTGGCAGGGGCCATGTAATAGGTTTTTCCTGCCTGGCCAGCAAAAGCGAGGGCAGGGTCGTCCGGAACGGTGAACTGGTACTGATTAGCGCCGTTCTGGTCCCAGCCTTTACCCACCCATGTCACGGTGTCCTCGAGGTCATGGTCAGAATCCGCCGAGTGCGATTTGAGGGTGAGGGAGTTGTTCTCCCAGAAGGACTTGGGGGAGTCGATGTGGGTTTGGGTAGCTACGTGCTTGCCATCGTCTGGGCCAGCGACTGCGGTAGCAGGAGAGGCGAGGAGGGCGGCGCAGGTAATCAGCGCTATGGGACGGAATCGTGCCACGATATAGGGAGACCTTTCTTGAGTTTTGGGGAGAATCTCACTATAGGTAATGATTTCCATTCTCTTTATTGGGTTCCGAAAAGTCCTGCATATAGTTAGTGGATACAGCTTTCATTTACCCCCATGTGGGGCGTCCGGTGCGGCGAAGCAGCCCTGAACTACGATGGGAGTCATGACTGAAACAACTTCCGACGTCCGCGTACGTTTTTGTCCTTCACCTACCGGTACGCCCCACGTGGGCATGGTCCGCACAGCGCTGTTCAACTGGGCTTACGCTCGCCACACTGGCGGAAAGCTCATCTTCCGCATCGAGGACACCGATGCTGCTCGCGACTCTGAGGAGTCCTACCAGGCCATCATCGACTCCCTGAACTGGCTAGGCCTGGGCTGGGATGAAGGTGTCAACGTGGGCGGCCCCGATGAGCCCTACCGCCAGTCCCAGCGCATGGACATTTATGCCGATGTCCTGCAGAAGCTTAAGGATGGCGGCTACGTCTACCCGGCTTACTCCACCACTGAGGAGGTTCAGGAACGTCACAAGGCAGCTGGCCGTGACCCGCAGCTGGGATATGACAACTCTGACCGCGACCTTACCCAGGAGCAGATCGACGCCTTTGAGGCTGAAGGCCGCAAGCCCGTGTGGCGCCTGCGCATGCCGGATAAGGACTGGTCCTGGACAGACCTTGTCCGTGGGGAGATGACGTTCAAATCAGAGACTCAGCCGGACTACGTGGTTGCCCGCTCCAACGGTGCTCCGCTCTATACGCTGGTCAACCCTGTCGATGACGCCCTCATGGGCATCACGCACGTCCTGCGTGGTGAGGACCTGCTGTCCTCCACGCCGCGCCAGCTTGCCCTCTATGAGGCACTCATTGAGCTGGGTATTGCTAAGCAGACTCCGGAGTTTGGCCACCTTCCCTTCGTGATGGGGGAGGGCAACAAGAAACTGTCCAAGCGTGACCCACAGTCCAACCTGTTTAACCACCGCGACGCCGGCATTATCCCGGAGGGCATGCTCAACTACCTGTCCCTTCTGGGCTGGTCTTTGTCTGCGGACCAAGACATCTTCTCCGTCGATGAACTCATTGCCAACTTCGATGTCCACGACGTGCTGGGCAACCCAGCTCGTTTCGACCAGAAGAAGTTGGAGGCCATCAACGCCGATCATATTCGCCTGCTTAAGCCGGAAGACTTTGCTCAGCGCCTTCGTGAGTACCTGAGTGAATACACCGACTTCCCGGCAGATTACCCCGAGGATAAGTTTGCATTTATCGCAGACCTGGTGCAGACCCGCATCAAGACCCTCTCGGATGCCTATGGCCTCATGTCCTTTCTTACCACTCCGGATGCGGAGTTGAAGCTCGATGAGAAGGCTGCAAAGAAGAATCTCAAGGATGACGCCGTGCAGCCGCTTGAGGTCTCTATTGCCAAGCTGGAAGAGCTCGGGGAGTGGAAGACGGAGGAGATTGAGAAGGTTCTCTCCGCCGCGCTTATCGACGACCTCGGCCTCAAGCCCCGCAAAGCCTACGGCGCCCTGCGTGTAGCTATCTCGGGCCAGCAGGTATCTCCGCCGCTGTTTGAGTCCATGGAGCTTCTGGGCAAGGAGTCCACGTTGGCACGCCTTAAGGCGGCTCAGGCGGTCACCCCGTGGAGTGCTGAGTAACAGCACGGAAACAGTCTCACAGGGCTGTAATTTCGGGGCGTGAGGGTTGTTTCCAGGCGCCCCGAAAAACGCATCTGGCCTGGCGATTTGTGTGGATCGGTAGTGCTGGATATAGTTATAAACCGTTGCAGCGAGCAGCGAGGGGAAAATCCCAAGCACGTTCAGCGCAATGATGGCCTATGGTGTAATTGGCAACACAACGGTTTCTGGTACCGTCATTCTAGGTTCGAGTCCTGGTAGGCCAGCAGTGATAACTGCGCACAGCACTACGGTGCTTTGTGAACAGTGGTCACAGTTCTATGCCCCGTTCGTCTAGCGGCCTAGGACGCCGGCCTCTCACGCCGGTAACACGGGTTCAAATCCCGTACGGGGTACCACGTAGAGTGGCAAGCTTTCGACGCTTGCCACTCTTTCTGTTTTACTATCGACGGCATGCACTTCTACATCGTTCATGGATATCAAGCCAGCCCCGAGAGCCACTGGTTTCCGTGGTTGGAGCACCAGTTGACCGCCGATGGGCACACGGTTCATACCGTTGCGCTGCCGGGCCCACATTCACCGAAGCTGGAGGAGTGGGCAGAAGCGTTGCGCAGAGATATCGGCCGTCCGGACTCCGATACCTGCATTATCACGCATAGCCTGGGTGGCATCGCGGCGCTGCACTATCTCACGGCATTGGGAGGCGAGTGGGAACTTCCCGGTCTCTTTATCGTCTCCGGTTTCATTGAGAAGCTTCGCGTCATTCCCGAGCTCGATGACTTCATTAGCCAAGCACACGTTGACGTGTCCGGCATTAAACCCCAGATCGCTCACGCTGAGGTCTTCGTGTCCACAAATGATGTCCTTGTGGATCCAGCCCTCACAGAGCAGCTTGCCGACGTTTTCTCCGCCCCGCTCACTACCATTGAGAACGGTGGGCACTTCCTGGGGAGTGACGGCTACCTCGAATTTCCGCAGTTGTGGCAGCACATTACGCAGTGGCTGCGCAGTCTATGAGCCTTCTGTCATGGCTTTAAGTGCGGCAACGTGCTGTGTATAGGCTCCTGTTCCAGTCTGGGTCAACGCGACCCAGACGGCGTCTTTGGCGCGCGTGGAGCCATATTCGCGGGTGCGGCTGATATAGCCGCTGTCCTCAAGATGTTTCAACTGTTTGGAAAGCGTATCGGCGGGAAGCTCGGTGAGCTCTGCAAGCACGGCGTATTTCATCTGCCTGCCGTCGGTTGCGCCCGAATGGAACAGCGTGGCACAAATTTTAAGCCGATTGATGGGGTGGATGACCGGATCTAGCTTGGCTGATTGGTGCGTAGACTCCTTAGACATTGACGCCCTTAACGGCGGCGTTGCGGTTCTCATACAACATCCACGCGGTAGCTGCAGTGACTACCGCTCCGGAGAACACCATCCACGGCCAAGTATCAGGCGTCGGCACGGTGGAGAACATCATGGCACCTCCCAGCAGTACTCGTGACCAAGTCGCGCGATCATTACTCGGCCCCATATTGGGATTGACCCGAACGAAGGGGTTTGCAATCTTATCCTTGAGGAGATAACCCAGAACGAACGTCGGTACAAGAACCGCGAGGCCGTACCACCATGACAGCTTGAATAGCGCGATACCGCCGCCGACGCCAAGCGCCACTATCGCCACCGCCCACCAGCTCTGTTTCCACGTGGTGCGCTTTTGAACGTCGTGAATGATCTTAAGGTCGTCGCTCATCGTACTTCTCCTCAACGTCAACTTCCCTGGTTTGCAACTAAGGCAAGTGTAACACTTGCCTTAGTTGCAAGTCCAATGCTTGCCAAGTATGCAAGTGAGGGACTGTGCATAGAGGGGATGTAGCTACGCATGGGGTCTAACGGGGCTGGTGGTCTGTTGCTACCCCATACCGGGA
The DNA here is from genome assembly GCF_001807225.1 of Corynebacterium sp. HMSC05E07. NCBI lineage: Bacteria > Bacillati > Actinomycetota > Actinomycetes > Mycobacteriales > Corynebacteriaceae > Corynebacterium > Corynebacterium sp. HMSC05E07. Next base: position 175,893 of record NZ_KV788209.1, on the reverse strand, counting down.
CGCATCACAGCCGTGGTTCGCAGGGTGCGACTAGGCATACCAGGGGGTAAACCGGTGTCCAATTGGTCTAAGTGCTTCCGGTGTGCCTTGGGGAGGCTTACACTGCAGGTACAACACATTCCCGGCAAGAAAGGAGAGCGGATGGCGGAAGTAGATAATCATCACTATCGCCGACGCGACTCTAGCAGACGGTAATGGGCGGCACTGCCATAATCCATAACTTCTCAACACCAACATTCGAGCGAAGTAGGAGCCTTGCACCACATGCTGTTAGCGCACGCGTCCTCCCGAACCTCCAGCGATGCGCACGAGCATTCCGGCCCCAGCTGCCCACGGCACGCCCGCGGAATAACCACTGATTCGATCCGCCCAGGGTCTTAGAGAATGCTAGCTGGCATCGCAGCCGCAACAGGGCGACGAGGTTCGGGATTTTATCTTTGTAAAGGTGCTTTTAGCAGCCGATTTGTGCAAACTTTCGGGGATCCTATAGTGTTTAGCAAGTCCGCAACGGACAGCTAAACGAGCCCCGTTCGTCTAGCGGCCTAGGACGCCGGCCTCTCACGCCGGTAACACGGGTTCAAATCCCGTACGGGGTACAAGAAACGCGCTAAGCCACAATCATGGCTTAGCGCGTTGTTGTTTCCGGTGAATATTGTGCTGAGCACACCCACCTTTTCGGGCTTCTACACAATCATAACCTCGGCGTTGTTACCGCCGGTGCAGCGGATAATCTCGCGGTCGTCGGTCTTGCAGGCGAGGTTGTAGGTTTGTTGGGTTACTGGACTAGTGACGGATATCTGTGGGGGAACATACCCACGGAGGTCTTCCAGAGAGCTGATGGTCAGCCCCATGAGGTGGCCAGCAGTCGAGCGGGCAAAGTCGCAGCTGGTATTCGGGCCGGCAAGGACGTAGGTGATGTTGTAGCCATCACCTGTCTGGCACACCGTGGCAGGGGTGCCGAACGCATCGACCTTGGCGCCGTTGATCTGGTTCGCAGGAAGCTGTTCGTGTATGTGGTTGATGGAACCAATACGTGCGGATTCTATAGTCTTCCTGCTTCCAGGTGGGGTGACGTACTGTCCAGGCTCTACTCCCTGAAGGTGGGGAGGCGTGGACTGCGGGGCTTGCTGTTGCGCGGCCTGCTGCTCTTGGGCTCCCTGCGGCTGAGCGCTCTGGGGCTGGGCACCGGCTTGTCCTTCTGGGGCGGGGCCGGCAGGAATGGTGGGCTCGGGGCCTGCGGGTACGTCGACGTGGGCATCGTCGTTAAGCGGTTTAAAGGCCGGGTAGGTGTTCTTGAATGATGGCTCTTTCGCCTCGGAGGTGGCCGGGGCGGCGGTCTCGGTGTTGGTGGAAGAGGAGCAGCCAGTTGCGAGGAGGCCCGCGGTGGCTACGGCGGTCAAGGCCGTGAGGAATCGGCGTGCGGAGGAAGGGGTCTGTGAGGAAGTCATAGCCCCACACTAACGCCTGCCTAGCCATATGGTGTGGGAAAACGGGGAACGCTGCCCTGCTCAGTGGAGTGCTGTAGCTGGGCAGCGCGTCGAGGCGACTGGGATTTAGTGATCGTCCCAGTGGCCGTCGTGTGCAGCGTGGCGGTGGCCATCGTGCAGGTAGTCAACGTGATCGCCGTGCGGGATAGCGACGTGACCACAGCCCTCACCGTGCTCGTGGTCGTGGTCCTCGTGAACGTGATGCTCGGAGGGCTCGCATTCATCCCAGTGGCCCTCGTGCTCGCGGTGGATGTGGCCATCGTGGGAGTAGTCGGTGTGGTCGCCGTGCTGGAAAGCGACGTGACCGCAACCCTCGCCGTGGGTGTGGGTGTGCTCGTCATGAATGGTGTGGCTCATGGCTCCTCCTTAGGGAGTTCGAGTGTTTTCAATCTGTTTTCATTTAATCCTATTTTCAGTACGGTTTCAATAGCGGGGGTGCTACAGTAAGTGCATGACAACGAGACTGACGAGCCGGTTCCTGGCTGCCGCTGGGTCTTGCGCACTAGCCTTGGGTATCGCCGCCGCGCCTGTCGCTGCGGAAACTACCGTCCAGCTCACGCAAGGGCAGAAGATCATTACGTCTGACGGTGCAGGATGCAGCGTTGGCTACGTAGAGTCCACTCGCGCATGGACCTCGGCGCACTGTGCTCTCGATGGCGGGCAGGTGTATACCGATTCTGGGCAACACGTGGGAACCCTGCGATGGTTTAGCCCCTCGGGCGCCGCTAGCCACGACCTTGCCTACATTCAGTTTGCAGCTGGTACCTCCTCCGGCGGCAATCCGTTAACCGGTGACGGTATCGCGCCCCCTCCTGGCGAGGGCGCCACTGTGTGTATGGACGGCCGCTACGCGGGGCGGCAGTGCGGACCGACCGTTCGCGGTCCTGGAGTTTTTCCGGGAATGCACTATGCTTCAGGCTTTTCCTTGTCCCCAGGGGATAGTGGTGGTCCCGTCTCCCTAGAAGGGCATGCTGGAGTGGTGGGTATCTATCAGGGAATTACTGAGGCAAACCGCAATGGTCGCAAGGTAATCTTCTCCAACTATGCGCGCATGCCCTACGCCGATGAGTTGGAGCGACTGCCTCATCAGGGCTTTGTGCCGCGCCGTCCGAATCGGGAACCGGCCAACCTTGTTCGTGTTGTGCAGGAGAGGGGGGAGGCGCTCTCTTCTACGAGTAGTAAGGGTCCTGAGGGTCTGCGCGGGCTCATTTTCTCTATCGGCCTAGGGGCGTAGCGTCCCGGTTGCCGCTGCTTCCCTCTTTGAGCTCCCCGTTCTAAGTCGCGTCGTGGGCTAGAGCGTTGCTGAGCCGCTGTGCGGCGTCGAGAAGCATCGGTGCAAACTTCTCCGCAGGAGACGGGCGGAAACGTTCTGCTGAGCCGGACACTGAGAGCACAGCGATGAGGGTGCCCGAACCTTCAAATACAGGGGCAGAAATGGATGCGAGGTTGGATTCGCGCTCCTCAATTGATTCGGAATAGCCATTCTCGCGCGCGAGAGTCACATCCTGCTCGCTAAACAGGGCGTCGGGAACGTGGACATCCGCAAAAGCGGCGAAAATACGTGCGGCGGAACCTGACGTTAGGGGTAGTTGGCGGCCCACCGGCACGACGTTGTGCAGTCCAAATTCCGGCTCACGGGTGGCAATGCACGTGCGTGTCGTGCCGGAGAGCTCATAGAGCTGAACAGACTCACCGGTGGCTGCAAGAAGCTCCTCCATGATGGGCCCGGCGGTCTCGATAATGCGATCGCGGTTGCCCGGTAGGGCTGGGCCAGCGCCCCATTTCCCGTCGGGGGTGCGGGTCAAAATGCGATGTGCTTCGAGTGCTGTCGCGAGCCGGTGGGCTGTTGCCCGTGGTAAACCAGTAGTCTCGCAGAGCTCATTGAGTGTGGACGGCCGGTTGGTCGCGGCCATCATGATGGCGACTGCGCGATCCAATACCTTTATTCCTGATACTGCGCTATACTCTCCCATATAATGAAATCTACGTCCCATTAATTGAGATTTCAAGTGGAGAGGCTTATGACTACGAAACTGACATTGGCAGAGAAGGTGTGGCGCGACCACGTGGTGCGCAAGGGAGAGAACGGCGAACCCGATCTCCTCTACATTGACTTCCAGCTCCTTCACGAAGTTACCAGCCCACAAGCCTTCGATGGGCTGCGCTTGGCTGGGCGTACCATGCGTCATCCTGAGCTGCACTTGGCTACAGAGGACCACAACGTTCCCACTGTGGGGATTAAGACCGGCAATCTGCTGGAGATTAAGGATGAGATCTCCCGTACCCAGGTCTCCACGTTGCGCAAGAACTGCGAAGAGTTCGGCGTGCGTCTTCATGCGATGGGGGATGCACAGCAGGGCATCGTTCATACCGTTGGCCCCCAGCTTGGTATCACGCAGCCCGGCATGACCATCGTGTGCGGTGACTCCCATACCTCGACGCATGGAGCGTTTGGCTCCATTGCCATGGGTATCGGCACCTCAGAGGTCGAGCACGTCATGGCCACCCAGACGCTCTCGCTGAAGCCCTTTAAGACCATGGCTATCGAGGTGAGTGGTGAGCTGGCAGAAGGCGTTTCGGCTAAGGATCTTATCCTGGCTATCATCGCCAAGATTGGCACCGGTGGCGGCCAAGGCCACATCATTGAGTACCGCGGCGAGGCCATCCGTAAGATGTCCATGGAAGCTCGCATGACCATCTGCAACATGTCTATCGAGGCGGGCGCCCGCGCCGGTATGGTAGCTCCGGATGAGACGACCTTTGACTACGTCAAGGGCCGCGAATTCGCACCGAAGGGTGAGGATTGGGACGCTGCTGTGGAGTATTGGAAGACCTTGCCTACTGATGATGGCGCCGAGTTCGACACCGTCGTCCACATCGACGGCTCTGCACTGACTCCATTCGTAACCTGGGGCACCAACCCGGGACAGGGACTGCCGCTGAGTGCGTCCGTACCGGACCCGGAATCCTTTGGTGACGAAGGCGACAAGGCAGCCACCGAAAAGGCCTTGGCCTATATGGATCTCAAGCCCGGCACCCCGCTGCGTGAGATTGAGATCGATACGGTCTTCCTAGGTTCCTGCACGAATGCCCGAATCGAGGATCTGCGGGCGGCCGCTGAGGTGGTCAAGGGCCGCAGCATTGCTGACGGCACCCGCATGATGGTCGTGCCCTCCTCAGCCGTTGTGAAGGCGCAGGCGGAGGAAGAAGGACTCGACAAGATTTTCACTGATTTCGGTGCTGAATGGCGCACGGCTGGTTGCTCGATGTGCCTAGGTATGAACCCGGACCAGTTGAAACCGGGGGAGCGGTCGGCGTCGACAAGCAACCGCAATTTCGAAGGCCGACAGGGCCCAGGCGGGCGTACCCATCTCGTTTCGCCCGCTGTTGCAGCAGCCACCGCAGTTCTGGGCCACTTGGCGTCACCGGCAGACATCGACGCCTAAGAGGGGACGAGGAAGTACAAGGAAGAATCGGAGAAAGCAGAAGACAATGGACAAATTCGTAAATCACACTGGCGTAGGTGTTCCGCTGCGCGCTTCGAACGTGGATACTGATCAGATCATTCCGGCTCGCTACCTCAAGTCCGTCAAGCGCACGGGCTTTGCTGAAGGGCTGTTTTCAAACTGGCGCTCGGATGAGAACTTTGTACTCAACCAGCCCCAATTCAAAGATGGCTCCGTGCTCTTCGCAGGACCAGATTTCGGTACGGGCTCGTCCCGTGAGCATGCCGTCTGGGCATTGGCTGAGTACGGTTTCAAAGCTGTATTTTCTTCGCGGTTTGCCGATATTTTCCGTGGAAACTCAGGCAAGGCTGGGCTCCTGACCGGGCTCATGGCTCAGGAAGACATCGAGTTGATTTGGAAGCAGCTTGAGTCCGGCGAGACACAGGTGAGCGTTGATTTGGAGGCGCGTACCGTGACCGTGGGCGGCAACAGCTATACGTTCGACATTGATGACTACACGCGGTGGCGCCTCATGGAAGGTCTCGACGATATTGGACTTACCCTGCGCAACGAGGCGGACATTGAGGATTTCGAAGCTGGCCGTCCCTCGTTCAAGCCGAAAGTTGGTGCACAATAATGGTCGGCATCGCGTGAGAATGTGTAAATATCGTTAACCCCTTCTGAGGTAGGAAGGGGTAGTATTCCCCGTCTCATGTGGCACCCCTAACAGGGTGCCGTTAGTGTTTTCCGCATGACCAACCCTTTTGATAGCAATAGAGACCCGTCCAGCGATCAGCACGGCGGAAACAACGGCCACAACAGTTCTGGAGCCTATGGATCCGGCAACGGGGCCTCCACCGGTGGAAATACCTATGGCTCCTATGGGTCCGACCAGAGTAGCTTTGGCAACAAGAACTACGGCGGAACTTCGTATGGGGAGAACTCCTACGGTGCCAGCCAGGGTACGTACGGTCAGGAGTACCAGGATCCCAACGGATACGGTCAGGGATACCAGCAGCAAGGTGGCTATGGCGCGGGCTACCAACAGGAAGGTGGCTATGGCGCGGGTTACCAGCAGCAAGGTGGTCTGACCGTCTCGCCGGTCGACGCCATGGATTCCATCGGTCAGGCGTTCAAGGGTTATTTCAAGCAGCCTATGCCGGGTGCTCTCGCCGCTCTTGCCTACTTCGCAGTGATGGGAATCGGGATTTTCCTGCCTCTTTTCGTCGTGAGCATTGGTGCTGCGTCTACTGCCGCGACGTCGTATGACCCAGCGACTGACGCCTTTTCCGACGGTGGCGCTGCGGGCCTTGGGGCATTGAGCATTTTCGGTTTGGTCGTTGTTTACTTCTTGGCGATTCTTCTCTCTGCTTGGATGTATGCCGGCTGCGTCTCCGCCTCACGCAAGATTGCTAATGGGGAAAATGTCTCTTTCGGCGACTACTTTAAGGGTGGCAACGTCAAGGGTATTTTCGGTGTGTATATCTGCTACATCATTGCCTTTGTTATCGGTAGCTTTACCATCGTTCTGGGCATCGTGGCGGCCGTGCTTTTCTGGGCGGCACCGGTGATCAAAGCTGAAGACCCCGAAAAGAGTATTGGTGAGTGCTTTAAAGAATCGATGAACCTTGTCGTGAACAACTTCGGTCAAATGTTTATTTTCTACCTCTTGTTCTCGATCTTGATGAGCTTGTTCATGTTGATTCCCATTGTTGGAGTGCTCTGTGCTCCTCCGCTCATGAGCTTGGGACATGTCCTTTTCTTGCGCACCGTGCGCAAGCGTCCGGCCATGCGCTGGGCCTAACATCTGGATTGTGTGACAGGGGCGTTCGTCCAAGACGGCGCCCCTTTCGTCGTGGGCGGAATGACTTCACTTGCGTTGCGTGGGGAATAGACCCCTGTTATTGCCGGGATGGAGGGCACTTCAGCGCGCCGACACTGAAACTCCCTATAGACTCCAGTGCATGACCAACCCATATGAAGGATATGACGGGCCACACGGGTATACCGGGCAAGGTGGATTTGGAGGCTCCTCTAGCCCCAACATGGGGCCACACCAATCTGGTTATGGAGCGCAGGGAGGAGGGGTGCCGCCCTACTCAGGACACGGTGGCCCTTATCAGCCGGGGCCCTATGGGGGTGGAAACTACTCAGGCTCCTTTGAGAACCACTTCAACGGAACCGGCCCTTACCAACAAGGGCCGTGGCCGCAGCAGCCCCCAGTGATGATGGGGGTGCCGCAGGCAGAGCCCGGCTATATTATTGGGCAGTCTTTTAAAGCCTTCGGGGATGCTGCTGCAGAGTGGATCGTGGGTGTCCTTGCCCATCTGGGCATCCTTACCGCTGTCTATTTTGCGGTCAATTTTGCCGTGATGGTGGTGTCCTTCAACGTCGCCATTGTTATGGGCAGCATTTCCTCCACCGCGGCCTCTGAACCTTTGAGTTTCGCGGGCGTCGTCGCCTTGCTGCTGACGTTCGTCGCAATTTTCGGTTGCGTGTTTGCTTGCATGCTGTGGATGCAGGCAAACTTTTGCTATGCCGCCAATAAGGCGTTGGACGGCGAAAAGCTGACGTTCGGAGATTTCTTTCAATTCAAATCCGTCGCTGGCTTGATGAAGGTTTTTCTGTGCGTAGGATTTATGGTCACCGTGGGCTCGCTGCTCATCATCCCAGGGATTGTTGCGATCGTGCTGTTCTGGGCGGCACCAGTCATCAAGGCGAAAGAACCTTCGCTTACCGTGGGCCAATGTCTGAGCTTGTCACAGCAGATGGTGCGCCAAAACTTCGGCACTGCCCTGGGCACTGTAGTTCTGCTCGGGTTGATTCAGTTTGCCTTCTCATTGTTTCTGTTTCTCGGGCTAATTCCCGCCTTTCCTATTACGGCATTGGGGTTTGCGTTTGCCGCTCGCGCCATCTCACAGCAGCAATGCAGGCTCTGGCCGTAACTTTGGGGCGGGGGGAAGATGGGATGAGCAAGAAACCTCCCATTCGCGGAGCTAACGCACCGGTAGGGGGCTAGCTAGGTAGTCCGCGCCAGTCAGCTCACCGTCGTTGAAAGACAGCACCCACACTGAGGCCTTCTTAAACTTCAGCTCCTCGATAGGGGTTGTGATGAACTTCGGGGCATAGGACTCGATGATGCCCGGAATAGTGAGACCCTGGCTTACGACAACCGGAACGCCACCGCCATCGACAACGCGCTGGAAAGCTGCGCGGGCGTCCTCAGGTGCGGCGTCAAAAACATCATCACCAAAGGCCTTGTTGATGGCGATGTCCATTCCCAGTTCGTCAGCAAGCGGAGCGGCCGTCTGTTGGCAGCGTTGCGGTGGGGCGCAGTAGATGGCCGTCGGGTGGTAAGGGGCGAGCATCGGGACGAGCATCTCAGCCTGGCGGCGACCCTTCTTGTCCAACGGGCGCAGATCATCATCGCCCTCCCAGGTTCGTCGCTGGTGGGCGTGGGCATGCCGCACGTAGAGAACACGCGTGGTCGGGGCTAGGCGCAGTCGCTTTTGAGCCTTAGCCAACACTTGCGTATCGACTTCATAAGACAGCAACTCGCAGGCTTCGTCGATGGACACCCACCGCAGCTCATCGCTTTCATCATTCGGAGTGTAGGAGCCCTCCAGAACTCGCGCCATCCAGTAGTAGACCACCTTTGTTCGGCCTTGTACCGGGTACGCTACCTTCCCGATGAGCTTGCCCAATCGCACCGTGTAGCCGGTCTCCTCTAGAATTTCGCGGGCAGCGGTAGCTGGCAGTGATTCGCCCGGATCGACCTTGCCCTTGGGCAGCGACCAATCGTCGTAGTGCGGGCGGTGGATGATGGCCACCTCTGGATCCTGCGGCTCACCGCGCCACAACACCGCACCGGCAGCCAGCGTGGTGCGCTTGAACTCATCGGCCGGATCCACCGGAATTTCCTGATGGCGCCCGGAAACAAACACCTCCGATTGGGTATCTTTATCCGTTTCGTGCATGTTCTTTGCCTTGGGCATACTGCTCCTTCAACACCGGTATTTTTCGCTCCCTCCATCTTCCTCCACTGTCCGCCGTGATGCAGCCTTACGCGCCGAGCGTGCTTTAATGGTGGAAACCGACAAAAGCGATTCAAAAGTGAGGTGGCACATGGTTAATGTGGCCGTAATGGGAGCAGGCTCCTGGGGAACCACTCTGGCCAAAGTTTTTGCGGACGCCGGCAACGAGGTGCGCCTGTGGGCTCGCCGTGCAGAGCTGGCGGAGGCCATCAACACTCGCCACGAGAACCCAGACTACCTACCGGACCTGCCACTTCCCGAGTCAATTCAGGCAACGACGGATCCTGCGCAGGCGCTTGGCGACGCCTCCATCGTCATCTTCGGTGTCCCCTCCCAGACCCTGCGCGCTAACCTGGAAGACTGGGCGCCGTTACTGCCGCAGGACGCCACGGTGGTGTCCATCTCCAAAGGCGTGGAAAAGGAAACGCTTAATCTCATGAGTGAGGTTATCGCGGATGCCGCCGGGGTAGGAGAAGAGCGCATCGCGGTGCTTTCAGGGCCAAACTTGGCCAAGGAGGTGGCACAGGAACAGCCGGCGGCGACGGTTATCGCCTGCACCGATGTGGCGCGCGCTGAAGAAGTTCAGCATGCAGCGGCCGCACCTTACTTCCGCCCGTACACCAACACTGATGTCATTGGCGCAGAAATCGGTGGTGCATGCAAGAACGTCATCGCGCTTGCGTGCGGTATGGCCTCCGGAAAGGGCTTGGGTAATAACACCATGGCCACCATCATTACTCGCGGTTTGGCGGAGATTACGCGCCTCGGCGTGGAGCTGGGCGCCGACCCGTTTACGTTCTCTGGTCTGGCAGGAATGGGTGATCTCGTAGCAACGTGTAGCTCGACGCTGTCGCGTAACCGTACGTTTGGCTACCGCCTCGGTCAGGGCGGGACGCTGGAGGAAGCGAAGGCCGCCACCAACGGTCAGGTGGCCGAGGGCGTTATTTCCTCGGACTCCATTTTCCGCCTTGCGCAGCGCGCGGGCGTGGAGATGCCGATTACCCAGGCTGTCTACGGCGTGTGCCACCAAGGGGTAAGCGTGGATGACATGATCGTGGCTCTGATGGGTCGCACCAAAAAGGCGGAGTAGAGCCGAGTAAAGTTGCCGGGTATGACTGAAGCGAAACCTGTGCGCGTAGCCGTCGTCTACGGCGGGCGCAGCTCCGAGCACTCGGTGTCCTGCATTTCCGCGGGCGCCATTATGGAGCACCTCGACCCGGAGAAATACGAGGTGGTGCCTATTGGCATCACCCGTGATGGTATGTGGACCCAGGGTACCCGGGAGGGCCTGCAGATTGTTGACGGCCGCCTCCCAGAGGTTGAACTGCACGATGAGCTTGCCCTCTCCCTCAACCCCGCCACCCGCGGTCGCATTCATAACGTGACCCGTCACGAGCACTATACCGAGGTGGACGTCATCGTCCCGGTCCTGCACGGACCGTTTGGTGAGGACGGGACGGTGCAGGGCCTGTTCGAGCTGTCCGGAATTCCGTACGTGGGCGCCGGAGTGCTGGCGTCTGCCGTCGGGATGGATAAGGAATTCACCAAGAAGCTGCTGGTGGCCGAAGGCCTGCCCGTGGCGCCTCAGGTTGTGCTCACCGGAGAGACTGTGTTGAGCGATGAACACAAGGCCCACCTTGGCCTTCCCGTCTTCGTCAAACCAGCACGCGGCGGATCCTCCATCGGCGTGTCCAAAGTTTCAGCCTGGGAGGATTTCGAGGCAGCCGTACAGCTGGCCTACGAGTCCGATGGAAAGGTGCTCGTGGAGCCGGAGATCCTCGGCGCCGAGGTTGAGGTCGGCGTGCTCGAACACCCAGACGGAACCCTCCAGGCCTCCGTACCCGCGAAACTCCTCGGAACCACGGAGTCCGAGGAAGGTTTTTATGACTTCGACTCGAAGTACATCAATGAGGGCGTTTCTGCAGAAATCCCTGCGCCTTTGAGCCAGGAACTCAGCGCAGAAATCCGCGAACGCGCCATCGAAGCCTTCCGAGCGTTGGGCGCAGCGGGGCTGTCCCGCGTGGACTTCTTCATCACCGACGAGACCTACTACATCAACGAGGTCAACACCTTCCCGGGATTTACCCCGATTTCGATGTATCCGCAGGTCTTCTCCGCAGTCGGCGTGGGTTATGCCGAGCTGCTTGACATACTGATCCAGACTGCGCTCGCGCGCGCCTAGCCGCTGTTTAGGACTGGGGCGGTGTGGCCTTAGCGAGAGCGTCACTCAGCCGAACGAGCGCCGAGTTCGCCGCGTCCTGCGGGGCAGATAGTGCGAGATCCTCGGAGCGTCCCAAGGCGAACCACGTGCCGGCTGTGGTGCCCTCAGCCAAGGTGGTGTCCTCAAACCACGGAACCTCATTGACTTGCTGTAGCTGGACGCCGGCTGCGTAGTTCTCCGGAGCGGCCACGCCGCAGCGTACAACAATTTCCTCGCGCCCCGGCGCGCTATACACCCATGTGTTCTTGTCGCCCACATCCGAGCGGCGTGTGTAGCCTTCCGCGAGCGTTCCTGGCAAAGCTTTGTCGAGCTTAGGGCACATCTTATCCGGCCCGGCGGCTAGCTGGGAGAGCGGAGCTGGGTGTGGCGTGAGGGATTCATGGGGGAGACGGGAGAGGGCGTCGCTAAGCCCCTGTGGTTCCTCATCTGCCGCGGTTGTCATGGCCACGGCCGGGGACCGCTGCGTGGAGTACCACGTTGTGAGGTTCGATCCTGGTGTCGCATCGATAACCTTGAGCCATTCTTCGCCCTCGACGTCGAGGGTCTGCGAGTATTCAGTGTACTGCTGTGGCAAATCTACGCCGCAGCGCACCGTTACGCGGTCCTCCGAGGTACTGGCCCATGCAGCGACGCCGGCGGGCGCAGGATCGGCGAGTTCCGCGCGGGGGTGGCCCAGGAGGACGTCGGGAAGCGCTCGCACCAGCTCCGCACATTCGGGGGAGTCCGCGGCCTCCGACGGGGTCGGTGGCAGCGCAACCGGCTGCTGAGCAGTGGACGTGAAGACGTATTTGGCCCCAAAGATCACGGCCAGCACCATTGTGATGGCAATCCCGAGTGAGACGTAGATGGCGGTGCGGTTAAATTGGGTATCCATAGGGGCTTATCCTAACCCCGGGAGGCCTAAAAGAGAGAAGGAGTCTATGGGTTTGTCGCACACGCTGGAGCAGGTCGGTGAACGGCACGTCATCCATGAGATTGTTGCTGCAGCACCGAGCGCACTCAACGGCGACGATGCAGCGGTACTGTATCCGGCCGCGCCCAATTCCCGGACGGTAGCCTCAACGGACATGATGGTGGAAGGGCGCCACTTCCGCCGTGACTGGTCGACGGCCGCGGAGGTGGGACAGAAGGCGATAGTGCGCAACTTTGCCGATATCGAGGCAATGGGGGCGCGGCCTACCGCAGCTCTGTTGGCCATCGCCGCACCAGGAGACACACCGGTGGGTTACGTGCGAGGAATTGCACAGGGAATCGCGGAGCGGTGTGCGCTGTACAACGCTGAGCTGGTCGGTGGTGACCTCACACGCAGCGACAGTTTGGTCATCAATGTGACTGCCATGGGATCACTGGGTGGCAGCGGTGCGCCGTTGACGTTAGACAAGGCGCGAGCGGGACAAACCCTGGTAGCGCACGGAAAGATTGGCTATTCCGCGGCGGGCCTGGCGCTGTTGGAGCGCTTCGGCCGTGCATTGCCTCAGGAATTGGAGGACCTGTGGCCGCTTGTCGACGCCCACTGTGCCCCCACCCTCACCCCCGGTCGCGGTGTTATCGCGCGCGCTACTGGGTCGACAGCGATGACGGATAACTCCGATGGTTTGGTGCGTGACATGGGTCTTATGGCCCAGCGCTCCTCCGTGAACATCGATCTTGACCCAGCGGCGATTGCGCCGGATGCGCTGCTTGTCTCGGCCGGGGCCGTGTTGGATGTGGACCCGTGGGAATGGGTTCTGAGCGGTGGAGAGGATCACACGCTGCTGGCGACGACGTACAAGGCCGCGCCGTCTGGATTCCGTGAGATTGGCCAGGTGCAGCGCGGAACAGGAGTAACCGTGGGCGGCGAGGCTCCCCGCTTCACCGGGGGATGGGAGAGCTTCGCATGATTGACACCTCACGGATCCACTACTCCTGGCTGCCGTACATCCGTCACGCCCTGGAGGAGAACCTGCCGCGTATTGAGGAGCACATCGGCCAGGAGTTTTTACCGCCACCTGCGGACGTCTTTGCCGCGTTGTCCATGCCGCTTGAGGATGTTCGCGTGCTCATCGTGGGCCAGGATCCCTATCCCACTCCGGGTCATGCCATGGGGCTATCCTTCTCCACGCGCCCAGGTGTTGCGGCTCCCCGCTCGCTGCGGAACATTTATGCCGAGTTACAGGATGACCTTGGACTATCCGGCCGCGACGACGGTGACTTACGTGCCTGGAGCGCACAGGGGGTGTTGCTGCTCAACCGCGTTCTCACCGTTGCCCCGGGGCAGGCGGGCTCGCACCGCCGACTGGGGTGGGAGGCGATTACGGAGGCAGCGATCCGGGCGCTTGCCGGGCGCGACATCGTGGCCATCTTATGGGGCCGCGATGCCCAGAACTGCCAGGCTTTCCTGCCCGGCACCGACTGCATTACCTCGCCGCACCCCTCGCCACTGTCGGCGCGGCGCGGTTTCTTCGGCTCGAAGCCGTTCTCCCGGGCCAATGCAGCCCTCGAGGCACGCGGCGTGCCCGCGGTGGACTGGCGCTTGTAAACTAGCCCTCATGTCGTATCCCGCCGAGTTGGACGCTCGCGGCCTGCATTCCTGGGCCGCGCGAACCGTGGAGGAGCTCAAACGCCGCCGCGCCGAGATTAACGCCCTCAACGTGTTTCCCGTTCCCGATTCCGACACGGGATCCAACATGGCTTTCACCATGGAGTCCGCGCTGGCGGAGGCAAACAAGGGCGAGACCGATGTGGCTGAGGCGCTAGCTCTGGGTTCGGTGCGTGGTGCCCGCGGAAATTCCGGCATGGTGCTCTCCCAGGTGCTGCGAGGGGTGGCGGATACTACGACGGAATCTCGCGTCGACGGGGCTGTTCTAGCGGATGCCCTTACCCACGCTGTCGACCTCGTCGATCGCGCACTTGCCGCACCAGTCGAAGGCACGATTATCACCGTGCTTCGCGCAGCGGCCGAGGCTGCTCGCGGCGCAGGGGCTCTCCCCGGCGCAGAGCTGCATGGCATCCTCACCGCGGCTCTTGAAGCTGCCCGTCGCGCATTGGCCGCCACGCCCTCTCAACTGCCCGCCCTGCGCGACGCCGGTGTGGTGGATGCCGGTGGGGCCGGACTCGTTATCTTGCTTGAGTGCCTGCTGGCTGAGGTCACTGGTGCAGGACCCACGCCACAGCCGTTGACGGTGGATGAGCGGGAGCCTGTGAATGCTGAGGTGAGCGGGGCGGAAATTGAGGCCATCTTTTTCTATGAGGGTGACCTCGATGAACTCCAGCGGGCATTGGACCACATGGGAAATAGCCTCGTTATTGCACGTGCGACGGAATCCTCGGCGAGCGTGCATATCCACAGCTCGGAAATCGGACCGGTGATTGAGAAGGCTTATGAGCTGGGCGGAGTCAGCCGCTTGCGTGTGGAAGCCTTGCCTGCGGCCGGCCTCGGGTCAGCGGATGAGTCCGTCGCGGACACAGGCCGCCGCATTTTTGCTGCCGTGTCCGAGGACGGGGTGCGGGAACTCTTCGAAAAAGTTGGCGTGATTGTGGTGGACCCAGGCGCCGAACTGAATCAAGCACGTGACGGTGATCTGTTTCTACCCAATGGCTGCGGCGGCGATGCGGGGCGGGCCACCGTTATTCCCTCCGATTCCGTGGTGGCTAGCTTGGCCGCTATGTCGGTCTATGACCCGGAGAATCCTGATACCGCTGAGGTCGTGGCAGCGATGGGAGATGCCGCGCGGTCCATGCGCATGGCGCATCTCGCTGAGGAAACCGAGTCCTGTCTGGAGGACACCTGCCGGGCCCTCTTGGTTCAGGGTGGTGAGCAAGTCACCGTGCTGACCTCGCTGGATGTTGCTGAAGAAGAGCTCGCCCACAGACTTGGCGTGGACACTGTTGTCGTAAGCGTTTCCGGTGCGCGCACAGAAATTGGGGTGGAGTAGGCCGTGCTGGGCTGGCAAGATGACCGCGCGCTCACGGCTGTGCTGCCGAAGAAAGATGCCGCGGCGCTCAAGAAGGCTTTCGGCTACACCACCTGCGGTGAGTTACTCAGCCATTACCCGCGCGATTACATCCGCCACAACAAGGAGGTGGGCCTTGGCGGTGCCGAGGAAGGTGACCAGGTCACCATTACCGGCGTCATCACCGATGTGCGCACGCGCTACACCTCCAAGGCGATGGTCTTCACTCTGTATATGGACAGTGGCATTCAGGCGGCTTTTTTCAATGCGCACTTTGTCCAGCGCATCCTGCGTGGCGGAATGCGCATCATGCTCTCCGGAAAGCTGAAGTACTTCCGTGGCACACCGAGTCTTCAGCACCCGGATTTCCTCATCCTGGACCCAGGGACTGCCCAGAGCTCGCTGCTGGATAAAGCAGCAGGGACGGGCACAGGTTCGCTCAAAAAGCTCGCGCAGTTTGGTTCGCTGGAGACCTTCCTCAAACGAGAGTGGATTCCCGTGTATCCGGCCAGCGGCACAGCCACCTCCTGGTACGTCATGGGGGCAATTCACAAGGTACTGGAGAACACCCCACCAATCACGGAGCCGCTGGACTACCGCATGATGGTGACTCTGGATCAGGCTGTGCGTGAAATCCACGAGCCTGGTCCACAGGGGCCGGAGCGGGCGATTCAGCGTCTCAAGTACAACGAGGCACTGTCCATCGGACTCGTCATGGCGTTGCGCCAGCGTGATGTCAAGGCCCGCACGGCACCATCGATGCCAGCCATCATCGATGGTTACCGCGATGAGCTGCTCATGGAGCTTCCCTTCGCGCTTACCGATGGCCAGCGTCGCGTCATTGGTGAAATCGACGAAGACCTGTCCGGAACCGTTCCCATGATGCGACTGTTGCAGGGCGAAGTTGGCTCCGGCAAGACCCTCGTAGCCACGTGCGCGATGCTGCAGGCAGTTGACGCCGGTAAACAAGCAGCGCTACTGGCGCCAACAGAAGTGCTGGCGGTGCAACATGGGGCGTCGATAAGCACAAGCGTTCCCGAGGGCGTCACCGTCACCGTGCTTACAGGCTCGATGAAAACCGCGGACAAGCGCCAAGCCCTTCTGGAGATTGTCTCTGGCGAAGCCGATATCGTCATCGGCACCCACGCCATCATCCAAGACACTGTTGAGTTCTTCGACCTCGGCGTCGTCATCGTTGATGAGCAACACCGTTTTGGTGTGGAGCAGCGTGACAGTCTGCGAACCAAGACGCGGGAGGGAACAAGCCCGCACCTGCTCGTCATGACCGCAACACCGATTCCTCGCACCATCGCCATGACAGTCTTTGGTGACCTTGCCGTCTCAACTCTTAAGGAACTACCGGGTGGGCGCAAGCCCATCTTGTCCGCGGTGGTGCCGGAATGGAAGCCGGAATGGGTCCGCCGCGCAATCGAACGCATCCGTGAAGAGGTAGAGAAAGGCCACCAGGCCTATATCGTGTGCCCTCGCATCGACGGCGAGGGAGGAGTCGAGCAGATGTCCGTTCAGCTGCGCAACCTGCCCTTTAGGGGGCTGACCGTGGAGATGCTGCACGGCAAAATGCCAGACAAGGACGAGGTCATGGCCAGGTTCGCGCGGGGAGAGATCGACATCCTCGTGGCCACCACGGTGATTGAGGTCGGCGTGGACGTGCCGAATGCCACGGTGATGCTCATCCGTGAATCAGAGAATTTCGGCGTGTCCCAGCTGCACCAGCTGCGCGGGCGTGTGGGCCGAGGCGGCAATGAATCGGTGTGCTTGTTGCACACGACGGCGCAGCCGAACTCTAAATCCTATCGGCGCGTGTCCGCCATTGCGGATACCCCATCTGGTTTTGACTTGGCAGAACTGGACCTCAAGCAGCGCCACGAGGGTGACATCCTCGGAACCCTGCAGTCAGGCACGAAACGCACACTCAAACTCTTGGACTTAAGCAATGACCGTGAGATTGTCGAGCGTACGCACAACGATGCCGCTGCGATGGTGGAGCGCAACCCCCAGCTTGCCGAAGAGCTTACCCAGAATCTCACCGCGGACGAGCAGGGTTTCCTAGAAAAGAATTAGGGGGACATCTCCCGACGCTGGACTTTGGGGGGATAGGGTAGAGGCCATGACGAGAATCATCGCTGGGGAAGCCCGCGGGCGCACCATCAAGGTGCCCGAGTCTGGGACGAGGCCAACTTCCGACCGTGCCCGCGAGGGCCTTTTTTCATCTCTCGATGTGCGCTGGGGTTTCGTGGATTCCCGTGTGCTCGATCTCTTTGCTGGCTCCGGTGCGTTGGGCCTTGAGGCCGCCAGCCGCGGTGCGGAGGAGGTCGTTCTGGTGGAACATAACCCCGCTGCGGTCAAGGTGATTCGACACAACATTGGCGTGGTGAAGCACCCCCGCGTGGACGTGCGGGAAATGAAAGCCTCAACGTATCTGGCCACCGCACCGCGCGGCTACTTCGACATCGTTCTCGCGGATCCTCCCTATGACTTCGACGACGTTGACGGGCTCCTGGAAGCGATTGAACCCGTGCTCGATGACGCTGCAATTGTGGTCATCGAACGACACGTGGATTCGCCCCACACTGAGTGGCCGGAGGGTTTTGAGCCGACCGGCCAAAAATTGAAGAAGCGCACTTTTGGTATTGCGCGCTTTGACATGGCTATCTATCACCGAAGCGAGGAGAACTAACATCATGCCCACTCATGCCGTCTGCCCTGGTTCTTTCGACCCCATCACGCTGGGGCACGTCGATGTCTTTACCCGCGCTGCAGAGCTCTTCGACAAAGTCACGGTACTTGTGACCGCCAACCCAGATAAGCCTTCTGGACTCTTCACCGTAGAAGAGCGCGTCGAGCTCATCCGTGACACTGTCTCGCTTGACATCGAGGTCGAGTGGTGGAGCGGTCTTCTCGTGGACTACACCAGCGCCCACGGCGTGGACACGATCGTTAAAGGCCTGCGGTCCTCACTGGACTATGAATACGAGCTGCCCATGGCACAGATGAATCGTCGTCTCTCCGGCATCGATACTGTCTTCCTCCTCACCGATGAGAAGTACGGCTATATCTCCTCCTCGTTGTGTAAACAGGTGGCGAAGTATGGTGGCGATGTGACTGGCATGTTCCCGGAGCGTGTCGCAGAGGCTGTCATGAAGCGCTACCGAGGTTAAGCGCGGTGAGTGTCGTAGCACTTCCCTGTGCCATCCTTCTTATCGTCGCGGTGGGATCGTGTTTGCAGCGCGTCTCCGGCATGGGCCTCGGACTCATCGGTGGGCCCATTCTGACCCTCATGTTGGGGCCGGTGGAAGGCATTATGGTCACGAACGTTCTGGCCTGCATTAACGCGGCCTTAACCACGTATTCCATGCGCGCTGATGTGGATTGGCACAAGTGGCTGCGCATCGGCCCCTTCATGGTTTTGGGCTCGATCCCGGCGGCACTTCTCATTGCACGGATTGATACCGCGAGCCTCCTCGTGTTGGTGGGCGGCGCGCTGCTTTGTGCGCTCGGCGTGGTGTCCTTCGGACGGCGTTTTGTCCCCGAGCTGCATGGAACCGGGCCAGCGATATCTGCTGGCATCCTCGGTGGTTTCACTAACACATTGGCAGGCGTGGCCGGTCCGGTCATCACGGTGTATGCCCAGGCGGCGCGTTGGCCGCAGTCGGTCTACGCCGCGACCTTGCAGCCTTGTTTCTTCATCGGGGGGCTTTTCTCCGTAGTGACCAAGTATTTCTTAGGGGCTGGTGGCTTCGAAGGTTTGCACTGGTTGGTGTGGCCTTTCGGCATCATCGGTATGTTCATCGGCATCAAGGTGGGCACGTCGATTGCAGGGCGGGTCTCCCGAGAGAAGGCACGCAAGCTTTCCTTAACCGTGGCGAGCTTGGGTTCCTTGAGTGCGCTCATTCGTGGTCTTATAGCTTTGGCTGCGTAGGCGAGCAAAGGCTGGTGTTGCTGTGGCGGCGGTCTCTGTAAGCTGGTCGCTATGGCGAAATTCAAGATCGAAGACGCACTGAACCTGCGCGCAGGCAAGAATTTTCAGATCGACTCCGTGGATCCCTCCTCCACGCCGGGGTTCGACGGCGATAAGGATGAGCTTGACGATCGCTTCTCTAAGTATGACGATGAACTGTACGAGCTGCAGGAACGCCTCTTCGCCAACGGCCGCGCCTACGGTGAAGACGCACCAGCTGCACTGATCGTTCTGCAAGGTATGGACACCTCTGGCAAAGGCGGCGCCATTCGCCACGTGCTGAGTACGTTCGACCCGCAGGGCACAACGACGGTTGGTTTCGGCAAACCTACCGATGAGGAGCTGGAGCACGACTTCTTGTGGCGTATCCGCAAACACGATCCCACACCCGGACAGATTGTGGCCTTCGACCGTTCGCACTACGAAGATGTGCTCATCCAGCGTGTGCATGAGTGGGTCGACGAAGAGGAAGTTGATCGCCGCATTGAGGCGATTCGTGACTACGAGCTGGACCTGACGGCCAAGGGCGTCAAGGTCATCAAAATCTTCCTGCACATCTCTAGGGAAGCGCAGAAAGAGAACCTTCTCGAGCGCACCGAACGCCCGGATAAGTTCTGGAAGTATGACCCGTCGGACGTCGAGGAGCGCGCGTACTGGGATAAATACATGGAGGCCTACCAGGACGCGATCCAGCGCACTGATGAAAACTATGCCCCCTGGTATGTCATCCCCACTGACAATAAGAAATACGCCCGCATGGCGCTGAAGTTCCTCATCGTGGATCTCCTGCGGCACGTGGACCTTGAGTGGCCAGCACCCGACTTCGACCCAGAAGTCGAGCGCCAGCGCATCGAAGAGGCCGACTAAGCCTCGTCGCCCGGCACACCGCCCGCAAGCCCGCGGACGGTGTCGTTAAAGGTATCCAGCACGGACAACAATGCCTCTTGGGCACTGATAATGCCTAGGTTGAGGGCATGGAATAGTTGGTCATCAGTCATGCCCACAGCGGTGACGAAACACGCGTCACCGCGCAATTCCACCATGCCCTCAGCAGTACCAACGAGCGCACGGCCGTCGAAAGCACTGGAATTAAACTCATTGCAGAGCACGTGGAACAGCGAAACTACCTCAGCGTCTAGCTGCGTGGGCAGAACGCATTCGAGGCGTACCAGTTCGTCTTCAACAGAGATGACCCAATCCAGGTCGTTGAGGCGAGCCACGACTACTGCGCCGTCGTCGGGCTGGGCCGTTGCGGACATAGCGAGCTCCGTCCCGGTGAGCAAGGTCAGCACGCGGTCGCGAGTAACTTCGGGCAGGGGAGAACCAGCCAGAATCTCGTAAGGGTCTGCACTCATAGTTTCTCCTCTGTCTCCTGTTCCTGCGAGTCATTCCACGTCACGGCCTGCGGGAAGCGCTCAGCGATGACATCGAAGATCTCGGCGAAACTAGCCAATGAGCTCAGCAAGAAGTGCCCCAGCTGGCCCAAAGACAGGCCTTCGCCTACGGCCATGGCGCGGTTGGCACAAAGCTGGATCTCTCCGGGCGCACCAGCCTTGTCGTCCTCGTCGCCGCTCACCAGATAACTTACGGTCGGCGCCACACTGGCCCAGTTGAGCTCGGCCACGGTTGCAGCCACCGCTTCCTCCTCAACGGCAGCAAGCGTGCCCTCCCATGTGGCAAAGATGCTGAGGACGTCGCCGTCTTCGCTAAGGTCGCAATGCACCGCAATGTGCGGGATGCCGGTTTGCAGGACGCGGTGTAAGTCAACGTCGTCAGCGTACGCATCTACCTCGGCATCAGCTCGCGGGGCTTCAATGATGGCATAGTCGGCGTCGATGATCTCACACAGCTCGGCGAGCCTGTCAATGCTCACCGGCTCGATAGCGTGAAGGTCAGTCACTACTCGGCGCTTTCGGTGTTGCCCTCGCCCGCCTGGGCAGCAGACTCGGAGCCAAGCTTCGCCATCTCCTCAGCGGCGGCAACCATGGCGTTCTGGGCATTGATGACGCCATCAACGGAGGCGCGCAGAGCAGAAGCCAGTTGCTCGTCATTCATACCGGCAGCGCATGGAATATCGGACTCAGTGCGCACGAGCAGCATGCCGTCAAAGTCTGTGATCACGGCGCTTGCACCCATAGCCACGGAATTAATCTGGTTAGCAGCCAGGAAGAGGCCAGCATCTGCCTTGGCATATTCGGCGTCGGTAGGCACATCGCAGCGCACAATGGCCACGCTGTCGAGTACCGCAAACATGCAGGGCAGGCCGTTAAGGTTCGCGGTGGCGGCATCGGTGCGACCGGTCACCGGTTCAAGCTCGATGTCGAAAGTTTTCATTGCGGCGATGACACGGTCGAGCGTGACGTCAGGCAAAGCGTTCGGGTCCTTGGCAGGATTAGTCATGGTTGTGCTCCTTCCAGGTCACAAGCTGCGGGTACTGCTGTTCAATCCATTCGAAGGATTGCAGGATGGCATCCAAGGTGGACATCACAAAGGCGCCTAGCTGGTTGCGGGAAGCACCGTGGGTTGTGTCCAACTCGCGGGCACCGGAGACCGCTAGGGCGTTATCTGGGGCCTCAAAGAAGCGGAACGTGGGCGTGAAATGATCCTGATTCCACGAGTTGATGTGCATCAGCAGCGCGGGGCCTTCGGAAGCGGGAACCGAACCGCGCCACACGGAATCCACGATGAGGGAGGAACCGATGAGTTGGAAAGCAATCGCCGCATTGGAGAAGCCAGTGCGCAGGAGAGTAACGGTTCCAGAGTCCTGCGTCTTCTGCTCTTCGATGCGGTACTCCAAGCCCTCGGAATCAAAGATCTCCGCGATGCGCTCGAGGGTCACATCCTCCACGGGGGTGTCAGGCAGCAGCTCGCGCTGCTGCGCTTCTTGCTGATTGGTCGCGTCAGTCACTTTCTTTCTCTCACTCACTTCGCTAGTTTCTGAGCCTTAATTTTCTTTACGGCCCCGACCCTACCGGAGGCATGGGTACCGGGTGAGCGGGTGGGGCCTAGAAGAGCTCCTCGCCGCCCAATTCATGGGCAAGCGCTTGGTCTACCTCGCTGTAGCGGAAAACATGCCCTAACTCGTCTAACTTTGCGGGTATCACCTTTTGATTGGCCAGGGCAAGCTCACGGGCGCCTTCCATGCCTAGGAGCACGGCGGGGCTTAGCTCCGGAATCGGAATGATGGTGGGGCGGTGCAGCTCGGAGCCCAGAGCAGCGATATAGTCTCGATTGCGGACCGGGTTCGGGGAGACGGCGTTGATGGGGCCCTGCCACCTCTGGTCCAGCGCGGCACGAACGTACATATCCTCGAGGTCATCTTGGGCAACCCAGCTGTACCACATCTCGCCCTTGCCAAAAGCGCCGCCACACCCCGTGGAGAACAGCGCACGCAACAGCGGGAGCATCCCGCCGTTTCCGGACTGGACGATTCCGGTACGCATGTTCACCACGCGTTTACCGGCAGCAACCGCCGGCGCACAGGCATTCTCCCAAGCTTCCACCACGTCGGCAAGGAAACCTTCACCACGCGCGGAATTCTCCGTCAGTTCTTCATCGCCGCGGTCAGGCCCATAGAAACCAATCGCCGAAGCACAGACCATGGCGCTGAGTGATGTGGTCTCCGCGGCGACCTGTGCCAGCAGGTGCGTTGGGCCCACGCGGGAATCCCGAATGGCCTGTTTGTGGGAGCTGTTGAAGCGGCCAAAGATGGGCTCGCCAGCCAAGTGGATGAGCACGTCCACGCCCTCCAGCAGGTCCTTGGCCGGCAGGTTCGGGCGCCAGAGGCGGTCGCCCACGCTCGGAGTGGCGCGAACCAAGGGGATGACGGTGTGGCCGAGCGTAGTGAGCTGTGCTGCGACGGCCTTGCCCACCGTGCCGTGGGAACCGGTGAGGGCGATGGTCAGAGGATTATCGTTCAGCGCGCCCAAGCGCTGTGCGAACCGGAAGTCCTCGATGAGCTGATGCTGGCGGTAGGCAAACGTGGACCTGACGGCCGCGGAGGGGATGCGGGTATGAACCTTGTCCGTGATCAGTGTGCCGTCCGGGTGATCTTCGAAGAGATGCTCATGACGCCAGTTCGCCAGCACGCGGAAAGGGGCGTTGACGCACACGTCGGCGAAGGACTTCTGCGGTTGGTAACACGCCAAGTCATGGCGGGCGACCCATTTCAGCCCGCCCGGCAGGCCCAGTATCGACGTGCCGGTGGCTAGAGACTCTGCCTGGCGGATGGGAGTCATGACACCAAACGGTGCGTTCAATCGAAGGAGTGCCCCGGGACGCTCGTGCCACCGCCACACCTCCTCGCGTGATGCTGGAACAACGTGCTGGGTGGTGAAACTCACTAGTGGACAACCTGCCTTAAGGATAGTGGGGCATGAAGGCTGGGTTTTAGCCTTCAACAGTGCACGGAAAAAGTGCTAAGGTTGGTGCTGGCTTTCAAGCATAGACAGTCTTTCTAACCATTGTCCGACATCCTTTAAAGACCGCACTGTGAGGCGGGGAAGGAGGTCACGATGAGTGAAACCGACATTCACGCGGAGTCCAATGAGCTTTTGAGCTCGTCAGACGTCGCGCGCACCGTCGCACGCATCGCGCACCAGATCATTGAAAAAACCGCGTTGGATTCGAGTGACTCATCGCGAGTCATTCTCCTTGGCATTCCCTCTGGTGGCGTGCCACTAGCCCAGCGCCTTGCTGAAAAAATAGAGGAATTCTCCGGGGTAGAGGTTCCCTGGGGTTCTCTCGACATCACCTTGTACCGTGATGATCTTTATTCGCGCCCACACCGCGCGCTTAAGCCCACTACTGTGCCGGACGGCGGTATCAACGCCACCACCGTCATCCTCGTGGATGATGTGCTCTATTCCGGCCGCACGATTCGTGCCGCGCTCGATGCGTTGGCGGATATCGGCCGCCCCGACATCATCCAGCTCGCGGTCTTGGTGGATCGCGGCCACCGCCAGGTTCCCATTCGCGCCGATTATGTGGGCAAGAACATTCCCACCGCGCGTGATGAGGACGTCACCGTCTACAACGCCGAAATCGACGGCCGTGACGCCGTCGTGCTCACCCGTTCGGTCGAGTCGGCACAGCCCGGCAAGGAGGCCTAAATGAAACATCTCATCAACATTGCTGACTTGAGCGCTGAGGAGATTCTGGCGCTCATGGATGAAGCGGACCGCTTTCGTGAGGCGCTTGATGGGCGTGAGGTTAAGAAGCTTCCCACTCTGCGCGGCCGCACGGTCTTTACCTTGTTCTACGAAAACTCCACTCGTACGCGCTCGTCCTTCGAGACGGCCGGCAAGTGGATGTCTGCGGATGTCATTAACCTCTCTGCGTCGAGCTCTTCCGTGAAGAAGGGCGAGTCTCTCAAGGATACCGGCTTGACGCTGACCTCGATTGGCGCGGATGCCATCATCATTCGCCACCCGTCCTCGGGTGCTGCGCAGCAGCTGGCCAGCTGGGTCGCCCCAGACGGACAGGGGCCGAGCGTCATCAACGCCGGAGACGGTTCGCACCAGCATCCGACGCAGGCGCTTCTCGACGCCACCACGATGCGCCAACGCCTCAACCTCGATACCGAGCGCTCCGCGGGCGGCACGGGGTTTGAAGGCCTTAAGGTCACCATCGTCGGTGACTGCCTGCACTCCCGCGTGGTGCGCTCCAACGTGGATTTGCTCTCCACCTTGGGCGCTGAGGTCACCCTCGTTGCGCCGCCGACGCTGCTGCCCTATGGGGTAGACACCTGGCCGGTGCGCGTCTCACACGACCTCGATGCCGAGGTGGCTAATGCAGACGTCGTTATGATGCTGCGCGTGCAGGCCGAGCGTATGAACGGCGGTTTCTTCCCGTCTCATCGTGAATACGCCTCCCTTTATGGTCTATCCAAGGATCGCGCGGCCGCGATGAAGAAGGATGCGATCATCATGCACCCAGGGCCGATGGTCCGCGGCATGGAAATCAACTACGCCGTGGCGGACTATGACAACGCGGCTGTGCTTCAGCAGGTCAACAACGGTGTTCATGTGCGAATGGCCACCTTGTTCACACTGCTTACCAATGGCGAGAACGCCGGAATCTAGACGAGGAGATACTGAGATATGACTACTTATCCTGACACCGGCGCGCTGTCTGCACCCGCGGAAGGCACCCTGCTCATCACTAATGTTCGCCCGTATGGCGAAGGCGAGCCGACGAGCGTCCTCATCAAGGACGGCATTATCACAGCGGTGGGCACCACGAACGATGCAACGGGCAGCGCCGCGCCAGACCGCACCATTGATGCTGGCGGTCACGTCCTCCTTCCAGGCTTGGTGGATATGCACGTTCACCTGCGTGAGCCCGGCCGTGAGGACACCGAGACCATTGAGACTGGTTCGCGTGCCGCTGCCAAGGGCGGCTTCACCGCCGTGTTCACCATGGCGAATACCTCGCCCGTGACCGACCAGCCCATCATCGCTGAGTCTGTCTGGGCCAAGGGCCAGGCCCGCGGCCTGTGTGATGTCCACCCGGTTGGCTCTATCACCAAGGGCCTTGAAGGCAAGACGCTCACCGAATTTGGCATGATGGCACGGTCTGATGCCAAGGTGCGAATGCTCTCCGATGACGGAAAGTGCGTCCAGGACCCGCAGCTCATGCGTCGCGCCCTGGAGTACGCCAAGGGCCTTGACGTTCTCTTGGCGCAGCACGCCGAGGATCACCGCATGACCGAAGGTGCTTCCGCCAACGAGGGTGAGGTCGCTGCACGCCTGGGCCTGCGCGGATGGCCGCGCGTGGCGGAAGAATCCATTGTCGCCCGCGACGCACTCTTGGCCCGTGACTACGGCAACCGCATGCACATCTGCCATGCGTCCACTAAGGGCACCGTCGAGCTGCTCAAGTGGGCGAAGGAGCAGGACATTCCACTGACTGCCGAGGTCACCCCGCACCACTTGCTCATGACCGATGAGAAGCTCGTGACCTATGACGGTGTCTTCCGCGTGAACCCGCCGCTGCGCGAGGAAGCAGATACCTTGGCGCTGCGCCAGGCGCTTCTCGACGGCCTCATTGACGTCGTCGCCACCGACCATGCCCCGCACGGAAGCGAAGACAAGTGCGTCGAATTCGAGAACGCAAAGCCCGGCATGCTGGGGCTGGAGTCCTCCCTCGCGGTCATCGCCAAGCTTTTCGTCGCTACCGGGCTCGCGGACTGGCGCTTCGTTGCCCGCGTCATGTCTGAGCGTCCAGCCGAAATCACCCGTCTGCCTGGCCACGGCCGCCCCATCGCCGTGGGCGAGCCAGCCAACCTCACCATCGTCGATCCAAAACACTCGTGGGTATCCGATTCCACCCGCCTGGCTTCTAAATCGGACAACAACCCCTATGAGGGCGAGGAATTCGGCGCGCGCGTGACCCACACCATTCTGCGCGGCGCGGTGACGTATGACCTCGCCGCCGACCACTCGGGACAATAGTTACTTAGAGACACCACGAGCACCTAGTGCTACATACTGAAAGGCCACCACACAGTGACTTCCACAGAAACTTCTCCTGCAACCGCGACCGGTGAGGCGTCGCCAAGCGCCCAGCCCATTCCCGCCATCCTGGTACTCGCTGATGGCCGCACCTTCCGCGGCCACGGCTTCGGCGCGACTGGCACCACCCTGGGCGAGGCCGTCTTCACCACCGCCATGACCGGCTACCAGGAAACCATGACGGACCCGTCGTACCACCGCCAGATTGTCGTGACCGCTGCCCCGCAGATCGGCAACACCGGCTGGAATGACGAGGACAATGAGTCCCACGGGGACACGATCTGGGTCGCCGGCCTCGTCATCCGCGACCTGGCACGCCGCGTCTCCAACTGGCGCGCTGCGCGTACTTTGCCGGAGGAGATGGAAAAGCAAGGCATCATCGGCATCAGCGGAATCGACACCCGTACCGTGGTGCGACACCTGCGCAACCACGGCTCCATCAAGGCCGGTCTCTTCTCCGGCGAAGCCGCTGAGAGGGACGTTGCGGAGCTCATCGAGGAGGTCAAGAACCAACCGTCTATGGCTGGCCTGGATCTCTCTGAGGAGGTCTCCACGGATAAGCCCTACACCATTGAGGCAGTCGGGGAGAAGCGCTACACCGTCGTTGCCTACGATATGGGTGTGAAGACCGCTACGCCGAACAACTTTGCGCAGCGCGGCATCGAAACCATCGTCGTTCCGGCCAATACTCCGTTTGAGGAGATCACGCAGTACAACCCGGACGGTGTCTTCGTCTCCAACGGCCCGGGTGACCCGGCTACGGCTGACGCCATGGTGGAGGTCGTCCGTGACATCCTCGCCGCCAAGTACCCCTTCTTCGGCATCTGTTTTGGTAACCAGATTCTCGGCCGTGCGCTGGGCATGGACACCTACAAGCTCAAGTTCGGACACCGCGGCATTAACGTGCCGGTGCGCAACCAGCTCACCGGCAAGATTGACATCACGTCCCAGAACCATGGCTTCGCCCTGGCCAGCCCGTCTGGCAAGGAGGACCCTGCCGGCGAGGAATTCGATACCGACTTCGGCCCAGCCATCGTCTCCCACACCTGCCTGAACGACAACACCATTGAAGGCGTGGCCCTCAAGGATGGTATGGCCTACTCAGTGCAGTACCACCCGGAGTCTGCTGCTGGCCCCCACGATGCCAACTCGCTCTTTGACCAGTTCATCGAGCTTATGGCCGAAAAGTCCCCGAACAAGTAAACCGCAACCAGGAAAAGGAAGAAGAAACTTATGCCAAAGCGCACCGACATCAATCACGTCCTGGTTATCGGCTCCGGCCCAATCGTCATCGGCCAAGCCTGCGAGTTCGACTACTCCGGCACCCAGGCGTGCCGCGTCCTGAAGGAAGAAGGCCTGCGCGTGACGCTGGTCAACTCCAACCCGGCCACCATCATGACGGACCCGGAATTCGCCGATCACACCTACGTCGAGCCCATCGAGCCGGAATTCATTGAGAAGATCCTCCTGAAGGAAAAGGAAGAAGGCCACCCCATCGATGCCGTGCTGGCAACCCTTGGTGGCCAGACCGCTCTCAACGCTGCGGTTCAGCTGGATCGCCTCGGCATCTTGGACAAGTACGACATCGAGCTCATCGGCGCGGACATTGACGCAATTGAGCGCGGTGAGGACCGCCAGAAGTTCAAGGACATTGTTGCCTCCATCGGCGGTGAGTCGGCTCGTTCCCGCGTGTGCCACTCCATGGAAGAAGTCCACGAGACCGTGGCCGAGTTGGGTCTGCCGGTTGTCGTGCGACCGTCCTTCACCATGGGCGGCTTGGGCTCCGGTCTGGCCTTCACCGAGGAGGATTTGGAGCGCATCGCCGGCGGCGGTCTCGCAGCATCGCCAGAGGCCAACGTGCTCATCGAGGAGTCCATCCTTGGCTGGAAGGAGTTCGAACTCGAGCTCATGCGTGACGGCGACGATAACGTCGTGGTCATCGCCTCAATCGAGAACGTCGACGCCCTAGGCGTGCACACCGGTGACTCCGTCACCGTGGCTCCGGCGCTGACCCTGACCGACCGCGAGTACCAGAAGATGCGTGACCAGGGCATCGCCATCATCCGTGAGGTCGGCGTTGACACCGGCGGTTGCAACATTCAGTTCGCCGTCAACCCCCAGGACGGCCGCATCATCACCATCGAGATGAACCCGCGCGTGTCCCGCTCCTCTGCGCTGGCGTCCAAGGCCACCGGTTTCCCCATTGCGAAGCTGGCCGCCAAGCTCGCCATTGGCTACACCCTCGATGAGGTTCGCAACGACATCACCGGCGTGACCCCAGCCGCCTTTGAGCCGACGTTGGACTACGTCATTGTCAAGGCTCCGCGCTTTGCGTTTGAGAAGTTCCCGGGTGCCGATGACACCTTGACCACGACGATGAAGTCGGTGGGTGAAGCCATGGGCATTGGCCGCAACTACATTTCCGGCCTTAACAAGGTGATGCGTTCGCTGGAAGGCAAGCAGGCCGGTTTCTGGACCCAGCCGGACGAGTACTTCGCTGGGGAGCGCGCCACTGACCTGGATGCCGTACTCAAGGATCTCGAGCGCCCGACCGAGGGCCGCATGTACGACATTGAGTTGGCTTTCCGCCTCGGCGCTACCGTGGAGCAGCTGCATGAGCACTCCAAGCTCGACCCGTGGTTCCTGGCCGAGCTCGAGGCCTTGGTTCAATTCCGGAGCGAGCTTGTCGATGCCCCCGTGCTCGATGCCGAGCTGCTTCGCCGCGCCAAGGTCTTTGGCCTGTCCGACGCCCAGATTGCCGCCTTGCGCCCAGAGTTTGCCGGTGAAGACGGCGTACGTTCTCTTCGCTGGTCCTTGGGGATTCGTCCGGTGTACAAGACCGTCGATACCTGTGCAGGCGAGTTCGAGGCACAGACCCCGTACCACTACAGCACCTATGAGCTTGACCCGAACGCCGAGTCCGAGGTCCGCGAGAGCGCGGACGGTTCCAAGGGCAAAGTCATCATCCTGGGCTCCGGCCCGAACCGCATTGGTCAAGGCATCGAGTTTGACTACTCCTGCGTTCATGCCGCCTTGGAGCTCTCCCGCAAGGGCTACGAGACCGTCATGGTCAACTGCAACCCCGAGACCGTGTCCACGGACTACGACACCGCGGATCGTCTCTACTTCGAGCCGTTGACCTTCGAGGACGTTATGGAGGTCTACCACGCTGAGGCGCAGTCCGGCGAGGTCGCCGGCGTCATCGTCCAGCTCGGTGGCCAAACCCCGCTCGGCCTGGCAGAGCGCCTCACCGCTGCGGGCGTACCGGTGGTGGGCACCTCCGCTGCTGCCATTGACCTGGCAGAGGACCGCGGCGAGTTCGGCAAGGTCCTGGAAGAAGCCGAGCTGCCGGCCCCGGCCTTCGGTACCGCCACGTCCTTTGACGAGGCCCGCGAGGTTGCCGCTGGCATTGGCTACCCGGTGCTAGTCCGCCCGTCCTACGTGCTGGGTGGACGCGGCATGGAGATCGTCTATGACGAGGGCTCCCTGCGTGACTACATCGACCGCGCTACCGAAATCACCTCCGATCACCCCGTCTTGGTGGACCGCTTCCTTGATAACGCCATCGAGATCGACGTCGATGCGCTGTGCGACGGCGAGGAGGTCTATCTGGGCGGCGTCATGGAACACATTGAGGAAGCCGGCATCCACTCCGGTGACTCCTCGTGCGCGCTCCCGCCGATGACGCTTGGCCCGCAGGATATTGAGAAGGTGCGTGAATCGACGCGTCGACTAGCGCACGGCATTGGCGTCAAGGGTCTGATGAACGTTCAATACGCCCTCAAGGACGACACTCTGTACGTCATTGAGGCTAACCCTCGTGCCTCCCGTACCGTGCCGTTCGTGTCCAAAGCCACGGGTGTTCCGCTGGCCAAGGCTGCCGCGCGCGTCATGCTGGGTGATTCCATTGCGCAATTGCGTGGAGAAGGCATTATCCCGTCCAATTACGATGGCGGCTCCTTGCCGCTGGAGCACCCGATTGCGGTGAAGGAAGCCGTCCTTCCATTCAACCGCTTCCGCCGCCCAGATGGACAGCTGCTGGACACCCTGCTGTCCCCAGAGATGAAGTCCACTGGTGAGGTGATGGGCTTGGCCGATAACTTCGGCGCGGCCTACGCCAAGGGTGAGACGGCGGCCTTCGGTGAGCTGCCAACGGAGGGCACGGTCTTCGTATCCGTGGCTAACCGTGACAAGCGCACCCTGATTTTCCCGATCCAGCGTCTGGCCTATATGGGCTACACCATCGTGGCCACCGATGGCACTGCGCAGATGTTGCGTCGCAATGGTGTGGAGTGTGAGGTCGCTACGAAGGTTTCGGAGGCCAAGGACGGCGAGGAGTCCATCGTTGATGCCATCCTCGGTGGCAAGGTGGACCTCATCCTCAACACCCCGGCTGGTTCCGCGGGTGCCCGCCACGATGGCTATGACATCCGTGCCGCCGCTGTGTCGGTTGGTGTTCCGCTGGTCACGACTGTCCAGGGCGTCACTGCCGCGGTGCAGGGTATTGAAGCATTGCGCCAGGGTGATCTCAAGGTGCGCGCACTTCAGGAGCTCGAGCATGCCCCAGCCAACTAGCACTGTCGCGTCTTTTGGCGAGCGCGCTGTCGCAGCCGGACGTGAGCGAGGACGTCTGTGCGTGGGCATTGACCCGCACCCACACCTACTTGAGGCGTGGGGCCTGACTGTCGACGTTGACGGCCTGCGCACCTTCACCATGACGTGTGTGGAGGCTTTTGCTGACACCGCAGCCATGGTGAAGCCGCAGGTGGCTTTCTTCGAGCGCTTCGGCTCCCGCGGCTTCGCAGTGCTAGAGGACGCCCTGGCGGCGCTGCGTGAGCAGGGCTGCTTGAGTCTGGCCGATGCCAAACGCGGCGATATCGGCTCCACCATGGCCGGCTATGCCGATGCCTGGCTGGGGGAGAGCTCTCCTCTGCGTGCGGACGCCGTAACGGTGTCGCCCTACCTCGGCGTTGGTGCTCTGAATCCAGTCTTTGACCTTGCCGAGGCGACAGGCAGGGGAGTCTTCGTTCTTGCCGCAACCTCAAATCCGGAAGCAGTGGCCCTCCAGTCTTTAAGCGTTGATGGGCGAAGTGTAGCCCAACGCGTTGTGGACGAGCTCGCAGAACGCAACACGGCGGCCGGGGCGGCTGTAGGTGCTCTCGGCGTGGTCGTTGGCGCGACCCTCGACACGCCGCCCAAGCTAGACCAATTAAATGGTCCTGTGCTGCTTCCAGGTGTCGGCGCCCAGGGAGCCACGCCTGACGACGTCCGTACACTGACTGCGGCGGCGCCTGAACTGGGGTTTGCCAACGTGTCACGAGCCATTCTTTCACATGGCCCACAGGTTGCTGACCTGCGTGAATCCGTCATATCGACGGCTGCGGAGTTCCGGGATTAAGTGTGCGGCGCGCCCGATTAACGAGCGCGCCGTTTACCTGGTATTTTGTTTAGGGCATATGCGTTGACGTGCAGGAACCTTTAGAACAAGGGGGCCGGGTTACGTCATCGTGTACAGACCAGTGCTAGGATTGCCAGAAGTCGGTTCGTGGAGATGCTAAAAGCTATTTCGCGCTGGGGAAACAAACCCCTGAGGACCGAAAATCTGGTGCTAGCCATCAGACGAAAATGTTCACACTAATGAAATCGGAGGAAACCCGTGGCCCTTCCCAAGTTGACTGATGAGCAGCGCAAGGAAGCTCTCGCAAAGGCCGCTGAGGCCCGCAAGGCTCGCGCTGAGCTCAAGGCTGCGCTGAAGCGCGGCGAGACCAACCTGCAGGACGTTCTGGAGAAGGCTGAGACCGACGAGATTATCGGCAAGACCAAGGTCTCTGCTCTCCTCGAGGCCCTGCCGAAGGTGGGCAAGGTCAAGGCCAAGGAAATCATGGAGGACCTGGAGATTGCTCAGACCCGTCGCCTGCGTGGCCTGGGTGACCGTCAGCGTCGCGCCCTGCTCGAGCGTTTCGGCTACGGCGAGTAATTAGCGCAATGGCTGACGAAACTGCACGCGGACGGCTGGTCGTACTGGCCGGTCCGTCTGCTGTGGGTAAGTCCACTGTGGTTTCGCGCCTGCGTGACGATATTGACAACCTCTACTTCAGCGTCTCTATGACGACGCGCCAACCCCGTCCTGGCGAGTCCGACGGGGTTGACTATTTCTTCGTCAGCCCGGAGGCCTTCCAGGAGCACATTGACGCCGGAGACATGCTCGAATGGGCAGAAATTCATGGCGGCTTGCAGCGTTCCGGTACGCCGGCTCAGCCCGTGCAGGAGGCCATGACGTCTGGTCGCCCGGTGTTGGTGGAGGTTGATCTTGCAGGCGCCCGCAACGTCAAAGCGGCGATGCCGGAGGCGGAAACCGTGTTTCTCGCCCCGCCGTCATGGGAAGTTCTGGTTGAGCGCCTTACTGGGCGGGGAACCGAACCCCAGGACGTTATCGACCGCAGGTTGCAGACCGCAGAGACGGAGCTTGCCGCGCAAAAGGAGTTCGACCACGTCGTTGTCAATAATGACCTCGATGAGGCCGTTGCTGCTATTAGTGCTATCCTGCGTGGATAGACCAAGATTTTGACCATCTATCAACAGTAAAGGTGCATGTGACCAACGTGACCACACCTGCTAATTCTGAGGCCGTCAAGCCGGAGCCAGTCTTCGATCCGCCGACGGGCATTACCGCCCCGCCGATCGATGAGCTCCTGGACAAGGTCTCGTCCAAGTACGCACTGGTGATCTTCGCTGCAAAGCGCGCGCGTCAGATCAACAGCTACTACCAGGAACAAGACGAAGGCGTATTCGAGTTCGTTGGACCGCTGGTGACCCCGGAGCCGGGTGAGAAGCCGCTGTCCATCGCTCTGCGCGAAATTGAGGCCGGTCTCCTAGACCACGAGGAAGGTAACTAATCTTCCTTGACCGCTCGGCAGGCGGGTGAGTGCCCGGTGCCGCGCCTTGTAACCCACCCTGTGCATCGTGTGCGGATGCCCGGGTGGGTTTTCTGCGTCTTGGGTAACATTGTCCGAGTGAATGACGTACAGGAGAACCCAGACATGACCAGCAACCCGCGTCGCATTCTTGTTGGCGTGGCGGGTGGTATCGCCGCGTATAAGGCCTGCCACCTCATTCGTGACTTCAAAGAGCATGGCGATGATGTGAGCGTGGTTCCCACCGAAGCCGCGCTCAACTTTGTTGGGGCAGCAACTTTTGAGGCGCTTTCTGGGAACCCAGTGTCGACCACGGTTTTCGATGCTGTGGATGACGTTCAGCATGTGGCCTTGGGGCAGCAGGCCGACGCCGTCGTCATTGCTCCAGCGACTGCGGACCTCATTGCCCGCTTGGCCGGTGGCCGTGCTGATGACTTGCTAACAGCCTCAGTCCTCGTGGCTACCTGCCCGATCGTCGTTGTGCCTGCCATGCACACGGAGATGTGGCTTAACCCGGCTACGCAGGACAATGTTGCTACGCTTCGTCGCCGTGGCATCACTGTTATGGAACCCGCTCATGGGCGTCTTACCGGCAAGGACACCGGCGCTGGGCGTCTTCCGGAACCTAGCCAAATTGCGGAGTTTGCACGTACGGTCCTTGCCGGCCACCCCGTTCCGTTCGATTGGAAGGGCCGTAAGGTCGTGGTTTCTGCTGGCGGCACCCAGGAAAACCTCGATCCGGTTCGCTACATAGGTAATCGATCGTCCGGACGCCAGGGTTTCGCCTTGGCGGAGCTCGCTGCACAGCGGGGCGCGGACGTGACCATCGTGGCTGGAAATACCGAGGAAATTCCTGTGCCGTCGGGAGCGACTATTGTCCGTGTGACGTCGACGCGCGACATGGAGAAGGCCATGAATGAGGCCGCGGCTGATGCCGATGTTGTCATCATGGCGGCCGCTGTAGCGGATTATCGTCCAGCTACTGTTGCTGGCTCGAAGATGAAAAAGGGAGCTGCGGACGAGCAACTCGCGCAGCTCGAGCTGGTGGAGAATCCGGATATCCTCAAGGGCCTTGTAGCTCGCCGTGACGGCGGTGAGCTCAAGAAAGATGCTGTCATCGTGGGCTTTGCTGCCGAAACTGGTGATGCAAACACGAGTGTGCTTGAGTACGCCCAGCAGAAATTCAAGAAAAAGGGCTGCGATGTGCTCATGGCCAATGAAGTAGGCGAGGGCAAAGTATTTGGACAGTCCACGAGCGCCGGCTGGATTCTTCGCCGAAATGCCGAACCGCTGGAGGTCGCTCACGGCAGTAAACAGGTGGTTGCGGCACAGATTCTCGATGCTGTGAATGAAAAGCTAGCGAAGTAGTGGTCGTTCTTGCAGATATAGACTGCTTGGTCTACGATGGCCTAGTGTTAACGCGTCGGGCTTTCAAGCTGGCATTGCGTCCCAGTTTCTTTTTTCCTTACGGCGCGCAGTACTAGTTAAAGGACTATGTGTGACTGAATCAGCTTCTCAGGCAGTACGCCTCTTCACCAGCGAATCCGTGACCGAAGGCCACCCGGATAAAATTTGCGACGCAATCTCGGACGCCATTCTTGATGCCCTTTTGGAGGCCGACCCTGACGCCCACGTCGCCGTGGAGACCTTGGTGACGACTGGCCAGGTCCACGTCGTCGGTGAGGTTCGCACCTCCGGGTACGTGGAGATCCCGCACATTGTGCGCAAGACCCTCGTTGACATTGGATTTACCTCCTCCGATGTTGGCTTCGATGGCCACACCTGCGGTGTCAACGTGGCCATTGGTGAGCAGTCCCAAGAAATCGGCGCTGGTGTGGACGCATCGACCGAGGTGCGTTCCGGAACCTATGAGGATGATGACCAGTATGGTGCGGGTGACCAGGGCCTCATGTTCGGCTATGCCACCAATGAAACCCCGGAGTTCATGCCGCTGCCTATTTCCACGGCACACCGCCTCTCGCGCCGTCTTACCCAGGTGCGTAAGGAGGGCATCGTGCCCTCCCTGCGCCCCGACGGTAAGACCCAGGTGACCTTCGCCTATGACGAGGACGATGTTCCTACTCACCTGGAGACCATCGTTATCTCCACGCAACATGATCCGGACGTGACGCAGGACTGGCTCATGGAACAGTTGCGCACCAACGTGGTGGAGTGGGTCGTGAGCGATGCCAACCTGAGTAAGTACTACACCGAGGACACGGAGTTACTGATCAACCCGTCCGGATCTTTCATCCTTGGCGGCCCGATGGGTGATGCTGGCCTGACTGGCCGCAAGATTATCGTCGATACTTATGGCGGCATGGCCCGCCATGGTGGTGGCGCGTTCTCCGGCAAGGACCCGAGCAAGGTTGACCGTTCCGCTGCGTACGCCATGCGGTGGGTGGCCAAGAACATCGTGGCAGCCGAGCTTGCTGACCGCGCTGAGGTGCAGGTTGCCTATGCCATTGGCCGTGCAAAGCCAGTGGGCCTCTACGTTGAGACCTTCGGCACGGCAAAGAATGGACTGAGCGACGGTGCCATTCAGGCCGCGGTCAACAAGGTCTTTGATCTTCGTCCTGCCGCCATCATTCGTGATTTGGACTTGCTTCGCCCGCTGTACAGCGCAACTGCAGCCTACGGTCACTTCGGCCGTACTGACGTTGATCTCCCTTGGGAGGACACCACCCGTGCCGAGGAACTGCGCCGCGCCGCAGGCCTGTAGAATCGGGCGCTATGCCCAAGAAGACACCCGCCGCCCATCAACCGGTCGCGCGGGTGTTGCCCTTATTAGGGGTTGCACACCTGGATAGATCCTTTGACTACCTCATTGATGAGGCCGATTCGGAGGTTGCTCAGCCAGGTGTTCGGGTGAGGATTAGGTTCAATGGCCGGCTTGTCGACGCCATCCTCCTCGCCCGCGGCAGTGACTCAGAGTTCGATGGATCGCTACGCTACATCGACCGCGTAATCTCACCTTTTGCGGTGTATACGCCGGCCATGTCTGACCTGGTGGAGTCATTAGCCGCGCGCTATGGCGGAGTTCGCTCCGACATTATCCGCACCGCGATTCCTTCCCGCCATGCCAAAGCAGAAGAAGCAGATCTCGAGACTCCGTGGGAGGAACTTGGTACCACCGAGCATCCTGATTTGTCGGCGTGGTCGCACTATGTTCATGGCGAGTCCTTCGTCGATTCGGTACTGGAAGGCAAAATTGCCCGCGCTGCCTGGCAAATCGCGCCCGGCGCGGACTGGGCCGATGCCCTGGCTGCCTTGGGAACGAGCGTGGCGCTCACTGGCGGGGGAGTGCTCCTCGTCGTACCTGATCAGCGTGATCTTGACTGCTTGGAAGCGGCCTTCCGTCAGTATGTGTCCGCCAAGCAGATCACGGTGTTGGCCCATAGTACTGGCCCTCAGGCGCGTTATCGGCGTTACCTGTCCGCACTAACAGGCCAATCCCGGATCGTTATTGGCACACGTTCGGCCGCATTTGCTCCGGTCAAGGACCTTCAGCTGGCCGTCATCCTTAACGATGGCGACGACAACCTTGTTGACAATCTCAAACCCTATGTCCATGCCCGCGAGGTTCTCAGCACTCGCTCGGCTCAAGAAAGCTGCAGCCTCATTCTCGCCGGGCATTCGCGTACAGCGGAAGCCCAGTTGCTGGTTGAGTCTGGGTGGGCGCACGATCTTCTCCCGACTGAGGAGTCAGTGGCAGCCTCCTGCCCCGACATCGTGCCGGTAGGCCGCTTCGGAGTGAACCTCACTAGGCACATGCAGGGCGGAACGACCTCTGTGTCCGGGCCCGCCTTCCAGGCAACACGCGCTGCTTTGGAGCGTGGCGAACCAGTGCTGCTACAGGTTCCGCGCAAGGGGTATGCGCCGATTCTGGCGTGTGGGAACTGTTCCTCCCCGGCGCGCTGCCGACACTGCAATGGGCCGTTGGGCCTGCCGTCCGCTGGTGGTCGCGACACCCAGTCCGCTGCTTTGCCCACCTGTCGCTGGTGTGGGCGTGTGGATACACATTACCGTTGCTCTGACTGCGGTTCACCGCGACTTCGAGCCATCGTCTTGGGCTCTGAGCGCACCGCGGAAGAGATGGGCCGCGCCTTCCCGCAGACGCGAGTTATCCAGTCGGGCGGTTCCAAGGTCATCGACGAAATAGCTCAGGAACCCGCGCTCGTCATAGCCACCCCCGGCGCGGAGCCACGCATCGAGGAAGGCGGGCGCTATGGAGCGGCCCTTCTTGTCGAGACCGGAGCGCTCTTGGGCCGACAGGATCTTCGCGCCACGGAAGACACCCTCGCCACATGGGCGGCAGCAGCAACACGCGTCAAGCCCGCACAGGATGGTGGCGTAGTTATCGTTGCCGCCGATGAACAGCTGGCTTTGGTCGGTTTCTTCGCACGTTGGGACATGGTAGGCGCCGCCGCCGCGGAGTTGCAGGCCCGCCGTGAAGTACGTTTCCCGCCAGCTGTTCATATGGCAGCCATCGATGGCGCCGATGCCTCCCTTGATGCCTTTCTTGAGCTTGCTGAGCTTCCAGAACACGCGGAGCTTCTGGGACCTGTACCGCTCCCACCCGGCGTCAGCCTTCCGGGCGACTATGACCGGGAGAGGGGAGGTGAGCCGCAGCGCCTGCTCGTGCGCACACCTTTAGGACCGCGTGCGGAGCTCGGCACAGCCTTGCGAAAGGCTAATGCGGTACGCAGCGCGCGCAAAGATGTGTTGCCCTTGCGTATTGCGGTCGATCCCATCAACATCGGCTAACTGGCTGATGCTGTCGGAGTCAGCGCGGGATGGGGCTGGCGGGGTGAATAGGGCAGGATGCAGACGGGGTGAGGGGGCCTCGTCGGCAAGCGCGGAGCCTCGTGAACTATTGTCGGTCTGTAACGCCCCAACGAAGAGGAGTACTCACCATGACCGTGCGCGAGGTTCGCCTGTATGGCGATCCCGTCCTCAACACCCGTGCCGATGAGATCACCGACTTTGGCCCGTCCTTGGAACGCCTAGCACAGGACATGCTAGAGACCATGGAGGATGCCGGTGGAGTCGGACTGGCGGCCAACCAGATTGGCTTGACCAAGCGTATCTTCGTCTTCGATTGCACCCACTACCAGGATGGTCTGCGCGGCGCCATAGTGAACCCGGAGTGGGAGGCCATTGGGGAGGAGACGCAGCTGGGCACCGAAGGCTGCCTGTCCATCCCGGGTATCTCGCAGCCGACCGAGCGCTTCAACACCGTGCGGGTACGCGGCGTCGATACAGCAGGCCACCCGATCGCCATGGTGGCGTCTGGGTTGATGGCTCGCTGTATACAGCACGAAACCGATCACCTCGACGGCGTACTCTTTCTGCAGCGCCTGGGTGATGACCTGCGTAAAGAATCCATGAAGACCATCCGCGAAGCGGATTGGTTTAACGCTTAGATCCATACCTAACCAAGAAAGAGACACGACCTACTGTGCGTATCGTTTTCGCCGGAACCCCTGAACCTGCCGTGGTGGCGCTGGAGAAGCTCATTGCCTCGCGCCACGAGGTGGCTGCCGTTATTACCCGTCCGGATGCCCGCCGTGGACGTGGCCGCAGTCTGCATCCCAGTCCAGTTAAGGCCTTGGCCGAAGAGCACGGCATAGAGGTGCTCACCCCGACCACTCTCAAGGCCGGCACCGAGGACGGCGATGTGCTGCGTGCACGCTTGGCGGAGCTTTCTCCAGAAGCCATTCCAGTGGTGGCCTATGGCAACCTCATTACTGAGGATCTCCTCGACGTGCCCACGCACGGCTGGGTGAACCTGCACTTTTCTCTACTTCCGGCGTGGCGAGGTGCAGCCCCAGTCCAGGCATCCATCGCTGCGGGTGATGAGGAAACAGGAGCCACGACGTTCCGCATTGACAAGGGCCTCGACACTGGTGACATTCTTGCCACTGTGGAAGAATCCATCCAGCCTACCGATACTGCTGATGATCTCCTTACGCGCTTAGCTTATTCCGGCGCGGACTTGCTCGTGCGCACGATGGATGGTCTCGAGGACGGCAGCATCACCCCGAAGCCGCAGCAGGGGGAGGCCACCTACGCGCACAAAATTGCTACGGAGGACGCCCGCATCGACTGGGCGGCGCCTGCCGACGTCATTGATCGCCACATCCGTGCGCATACCCCAGGCCCTGGCGCATGGACACTACTGGGCGAATCCCGTCTCAAGGTTGGTCCGGTGACGGCGGCACCTCAGTTCTCGGAAGAGAATGATTCCGCCAGTAGCGCTCTTCGCCCCGGTGAAGTTCGCGTGACCAAGAAGGATGTCTTCGTGGGGACCGGCAGCAGTCCGGTTCGTTTGGGCCAGATTCAACCGCCCGGTAAGAAGATGATGAACGCCGCCGACTGGGGCAGGGGCCTCAGCAGCAAGATGGCTCAGGATGGCAAGGATGAGGTGATCTTTTCATGAGCGGAGGATTCAGATCCCGAAGCAAGTCTGGGGATCCCGCTGACCGCGGCAAGAAAGAGCGAGGAAACACAGGCCAGCGCGGTGCCCAGCACTCGCGTGGACAGCGCTCCGGCAAGTCCGGTGGCCGGCCGAAAGGTGGGCGCAGCCAGCGCGCACATGCTGGAAGTAGGCCACGCGGTGAAGGCCGTGACACGCGCCATTCCCAGGCGGATTCACTGATTCAGTCGGCTCGCCGATGCGGAGTGGATATGCCACGCGCGGTGGCCTTTGACGTGCTCCGTCGCGTCGATGCTGATGATGCCTTTGCCAACCTCACGCTGCCGAGGGCCTTGAGCGCTAACAAGATCAGTGGGCGGGACGCTGCGTTCGCCACTGAGCTGACCTACGGCACCCTGCGTACCGAAGGGGTACTCGATGCGGTCATTTCTGAGTGCGCGTCCCGCGGCCTTGAGGCCATGGCCCCGGAGGTGTTGACCGCTCTGCGCTTGGGAACCTACCAGGTGTTGTATACTCGCGTGGAAGCGCACGCTGCCGTCGATACCACTGTGCGCCTTGTCGAGGCAGCGGGGCAGGAGAAGGCTAAGGGGTTTGCTAACGGCATCATGCGCACCATTACGCGTACCCCAGCGCAGGTGTGGTTCGATAAGCTCACCCCAGTGGGTGAGCTTCCAGCGGTGGCTTTCCGCCACGCACATCCGGAGTGGATTGCGCGATCCTTTGCACGCGCCCTGGGGAATACTGACGAGCTAGAGCAAGCACTTGAGGCAGACTCGCAGCGTCCGATCGTTCACCTTGTGGCACGTCCTGGTGAGATTACTGCGGAGGAGCTGGCTCTGATGACCGGCTGCGAGGAAGGCCGGTATTCGCCCTATGCGGTCTACCTTGAGCAGGGCGATCCGGGTGCGCTGGAGCCCGTACGCCAGGGCATGGCTGCGGTTCAAGATGAAGGATCACAGCTCATTGCCCGTGCGGTAACTGAAGCTCCGCTCAGTGGCGAGGACACTGGCCGCTGGCTCGACTTGTGCGCGGGCCCCGGTGGGAAGGCGGCGCTCATGGGCGCCATTGCCCGTATCGAGAGCGCCACCGTTGACGCCGTGGAGGTTTCACCGCATCGTGCGAAACTCGTGGAGAAGACGGTGGGTGATTTGCCTGTTCGTGTGCACACCGCCGACGGGCGCACTCCCGGACTGGAAGCGGGGTATGACCGCATTCTTGTCGACGCCCCCTGTTCCGGGCTCGGAGCCTTGCGCCGACGTCCCGAGGCACGGTGGCGCAAGTCTGAGTCCGACTTTGCTGAACTCACCCGCCTGCAGACAGAGCTGCTTGAGTCCGCTCTGAAACTCGTGCGCCCTGGCGGCGTGGTGGTGTACTCCACGTGTTCGCCAGACCTGCGCGAAACCCGCGAGATCGTCGATGCCGCACTCGCTGAGCACGGTGGCGAGGCGGAGATCCACATTGAGGAACTCGACGCCCGCGACATGCTGCCGACGGTGGGCAATATTGGCTCCGAGCTGTCTGCCCAGCTGTGGCCGCACCGTCATGGCACGGATGCAATGTTTTTCGCTGTCCTTCGCCGAGTAGCGGACTAGGAGGAGTGAAGGGACTAGGCTGTGTGACATGTCTGCAGAAAAGTCTGGTCCCATCATTGCTCCGTCCATTTTGGCCGCTGACTTCACTCAGCTCGGTGATGAAGTCCGTGCAGTAGCCAACGCGGACTGGATTCACGTTGACATCATGGATGGTCACTTCGTTCCCAATCTGTCGTTCGGCCCGGACATTACCGCCACCGTAGACGGCATCACCCCCCAGACTCTCGACGTGCATCTCATGATTGAAGAACCCGAGAAATGGGTAGAAACATACGCCAAGGCGGGTGCTGATTGCATCATCTTCCACGTCGAAGCCGTAGCGGACAAGGACGCTGCCGTGGCTTTGGCCCACAGGATTCGAAACATGGGCGTGCGCGCGGGTTTCTCCATAAAGCCGGGCACCCCGATCGAGCCGTGGTTGGACACGCTTGAGCACTTTGATGAGGTTCTTGTCATGTCCGTTGAACCTGGATTTGGTGGCCAAAGCTTCATGCCAGAGCAACTGGACAAGGTCCGGACGCTGCGCCAAACAATCGATGAGCGTGGCTTGGATGTGCTCATCGAAATCGATGGCGGCATATCTGCCGAGACCATTCGGGAATCCGCCGAAGCCGGCTGCGATGCATTTGTGGCAGGTTCGGCCATTTATAAGCAGGACGATAAGGCCGCTGCCGTTGACGAGCTACGCCGTCTAGCAACGCTGTGATCGTATCAGGAATGCTCTCACCAGCAATCCAGCATGCGCTGCGCCTCGCCATGGAGGCCGGCGCACAGGCGCGTGGTACGACGAGCCCCAACCCGCCCGTCGGTGCGGTCATCCTCGATGCGGCCGGTCAGGTCGTAGGCGTGGGCCACACTCAGCCACCGGGTGGGCCGCATGCGGAGGTCATGGCTTTGGCAGACGCGGGGGACAAAGCCCGGGGTGGCACCGCGGTGGTGACCCTGGAGCCCTGCAACCACACTGGTCGTACGGGGCCCTGTGCTCAGGCGCTTGTCGACGCCTCCGTTAGTGCCGTCTACTACCTCCACTCAGACCCAACCCCTCAAGCAGGGGGAGGAGCAACCACTCTCGCGCGGTCGGGGGTCACTGCCAGACAACTTGATGCTCCTTCTGGGCCGCAGGATGTGCTCATCCCCTGGCTGACTGCCGCATCCCTGGGACGTCCTCACGTGACCCTGAAGTTCGCCCAGAGCCTCGACGGTTTCACAGCCGCCGTCGATGGCACGAGCCAGTGGATCACAGGCGAGCGGGCTCGCGAGTATGTTCACGAGGATCGCGCCCGGCGCGATGCCATTCTCATAGGCACTGGCACCGCACTAGCGGATAACCCCTCGCTCACCGCTCGTTTTCCAGACGGCTCGCTGCGTGAAACACAGCCGCGGCGAGTGGTGGTGGGGTCGAGGGACGTGCTTCAGCACGGCGCGGACAACCTTGGAAGCCTAGGCTTCGAGCAGTACGCCACCCCCGAGGAGGCACTGGCGGAGCTCTATTCGAGTGGTGCGCGCGACGTCCTTGTCGAAGGCGGGGCAGGCCTTGCCATCAGCATGCTGGAAATGGGCTGCGTGGATGCCGTGCAGGCCTACCTCGGCAACGTCATTCTCGGTGAGGGCACCGGGGTTCTCGCCCGTGCGGCGGCATCGACG
This sequence comes from Corynebacterium sp. HMSC05E07, assembly GCF_001807225.1. Taxonomy (NCBI): domain Bacteria; kingdom Bacillati; phylum Actinomycetota; class Actinomycetes; order Mycobacteriales; family Corynebacteriaceae; genus Corynebacterium; species Corynebacterium sp. HMSC05E07. Next base: position 132,691 of record NZ_KV788209.1, on the reverse strand, counting down.
CTGGCCACAGCACCGCGCTGGCAGCGTACGGCCGTGATGGAACTGGGCGATGATCTGCTTGTTGAATACCGGAAGAAAGGACAATGACACAGTGTTTACGGGACTTGTTGAAGAGATTGGTCGTGTCGATAGCGTGGAGAAGCAGGGCGATGCCGTGCGGCTTGGTATAGCGGCGACCACCGTTCTCGGGGATGCTGCGCTTGGTGACTCCATCGCTGTTAACGGTGTGTGCCTGACCGTGTCCGAGCTGGGCGAAGGCACCTTTATCGCTGACGTTATGCAGGAATCCCTCAACCGCAGTTCGGTTGGTGGGCTGGAAGTAGGTTCTGCAGTGAACCTAGAGCGCGCGGTGCTTCCGACGACACGGCTCGGTGGGCACATCGTCCAAGGACATGTGGATGGCACCGGAGAGCTACTGTCGCGCACGCCTTCTGACAACTGGGACGTGCTGCGCTTTAGCCTGCCTCAGGAACTAGCGCACTACGTGGTGGAGAAGGGCTCAATTGCGGTTCAGGGCACCTCATTGACGGTTTCTGCCGTGGGGGAGGATTTCTTTGAGGTCTCTCTGATTCCGACTACTTTGCGCGATACCATCTTCGGTTCCTTGGAGCCTGGTTCACGGGTAAACCTCGAGGTAGACGTTGTAGCAAAGTATGTGGAGAAGATGGTTCACCCTAACGTCACCGCGTACGCGGCGGAGGGATAGAGTTATTTCCTATGAGCGCCGCAGATTCCACCTTCACTTTAGATAGCGTCGACCAAGCCATCGCCGATGTTGCGGCTGGCAAAGCGGTTGTCGTCGTGGACAACGAGGACCGCGAAAACGAGGGTGACCTCATCTTCGCCGCAGAATTGGCCACGCCTGAGCTCGTTGCCTTCATGGTGCGCTACAGCTCCGGCTACATTTGTGCACCGCTGTTGCCCGATGATTGTGAGCGCCTGAACCTTCCACCCATGATGGCCGTCAACCAGGATGTTCGCCACACGGCCTACACCGTGACGGTGGACCTGGCTAACGGCTCCACCGGAATTTCTGCCACCTCGCGCTGCGACACCATCCGCGCGTTGGCGGATCCGTCGTCAGCACCTACTGATTTCACTCGCCCCGGTCACGTCGTTCCCCTCGCTGCTCGCCCCCACGGCGTACTTGAGCGTGACGGCCACACCGAGGCCGCTATCGACCTTGCTCGTCTGGCGGGCCTACGCCCGGCAGGAGTGCTGTGTGAGATCGTCTCTGAAGAGGATCCGACCGATATGGCTCGTTCCCCGGAGCTGCGCCGTTTTGCGGATAAGCATGGTCTGACGATGATCTCCATCGAGCAGCTCATTGAGTGGCGCCGCCACAATGAGCAGCAGGTGACTCGCCAGGTAGAGACTCGCCTGCCCACTGAGCATGGTGTGTTCAAGGCGCTGGGTTACCAGAGTGGCGTCGACAAGCGCGAGCACATTGCCCTCGTCGTGGGTGAGGTTGATGATTACGCCGGTGCTAAGGACGTACCCGTGCGTGTTCATTCCGAGTGTCTTACCGGAGATGTCTTCGGCTCCCAGCGCTGTGACTGTGGTCCGCAGCTTCAGGAATCTCTCCGCGCAGTGCAGGAAGCTGGGCGCGGAATCGTTATCTACCTGCGGGGTCAGGAAGGCCGTGGCATTGGTCTGGTGAACAAGCTCAAGGCCTACAGCCTGCAGGATGGCGGCATGGATACCGTTGACGCAAATGTGGAGCAGGGCCTGCCGGAGGATGCCCGTGAATATTCCGTCGCCGGCCAGATTCTGCGGGACATCGGAGTTAAGTCCGTCAACTTGCTTACCAACAACCCTCACAAAGGCGAGGGCCTGCAGGGCTTTGGCATTGATGCCTCCGCGCGTACCGCCTTGGCAACCCCGGCTACGGCGGAGAACATTGCTTACCTGCGCACCAAGCGCGACCGTATGGGCCATGATCTGCCTCAGGTGGCAGAGTGGGATAAAAAGCACTCTTAACACTTCACGAAGGAGCACACAATGAGCAAAGAAGGCCTGCCGACCCCGAAGAACGTCTCCGGCGAAGGACTGCGCGTGGCCGTGGTCACGGCGACGTGGAACGAGGAGATCTGCGATCAGCTGCATCGTCGTGCCATAGAGACTGCTGAGGAGGCCGATGCGGAGGTCACCGCCGTGCGCGTAGTCGGCGCACTAGAGCTTCCCGTCGTGGTGCAGGCCGCCGCACGGACGCACGACGCCGTTGTCGCTTTAGGCTGTGTTGTTCGTGGTGGAACCCCGCACTTTGACTATGTGTGTGACTCGGTAACGCAAGGTTTGACGCGCATCGCGTTGGACGAGTCAACACCAGTAGGAAATGGTGTTCTCACCGTGAACGAGTATGACCAAGCCGTGGATCGCGCTGGCTTTGAGAACTCCGCTGAAGACAAGGGCGCGGAATCTATGCACGCAGCTTTAGAAACAGTGCACACGTTGCGTACACTGAACGGGTCGAACGCGCAGTAGGTTGCACACAGCCCACGCGACGCGGTCCACACCGTGTGGTGGGGAGTATGGAGGAGATGGAGGTCTCGATGACGGACTCACAGGTTCCCTCGGACAAGGAACAGCAGGCGAGTGCTGTTCGCCCAGGGATCAGCGACGAGCAAGTGATGGCGTACACCAGTGCCGATCCCTTCGCCATGACGTCCACCAAGCCGTGGGAATATGAGGCCCGCTCGCCGTTCCTGCGCAAGGTCGCCATCATCTGGATTATCCTCGTCATGGCTGCCCACCTCTTCATGGGATTCACCGTCGGTCTGTCGTTCACCGGTGCTACGGTCACCACCATCGATAAGTTCGCGTTCCCCGGCGTGGGCGTGGTGATTTCGATCCTGTCCTGGATTGCGCTGACCCGCCCGCGCTTGCGTGCCAACTCCGATGGCGTTGAGGTCCGCAACATCGTCGGCACCCGCTTCTACCCGTGGCAGGTCATCTACGGATTGTCCTTCCCAGAAGGTTCCCGCATGGCGCGCATCGAGCTGCCAGATTTTGAATATGTCCCCGTGTGGGCGCTGCAGTCCGGGGACAAGGAGGACGTCATCCCCAAGGTGCGTTCCTTCCGTGACCTTGAAGCCCGCTACATGCCGCAGGACGACTAGTGGCTGATCCCACCACCTATCGCCCGGCGCCGGGGAGCATCCCCACTGATCCGGGCGTATACAAGTTCAGGGACGAGAATCGCCGCGTTGTCTATGTGGGCAAGGCAAAGAACCTGCGCGCACGCCTGTCTAACTATTTCCAAGACATCACGCAGCTGCATCCCCGCACCCGACAAATGGTGCTCACGGCAGCCTCGGTGGAGTGGACCGTAGTAGCCAGCGAGGTCGAAGCGCTGCAGTTGGAGTACACGTGGATTAAGCGCTTCGATCCGCGCTTCAACGTCATGTACCGCGACGACAAGACCTACCCCATGCTCGCGGTGTCCGTTGGGGAGACCATTCCACGCGCTTTCTTCTATCGTGGCCCGCGGCGCAAAGGAGTGCGTTATTTTGGGCCTTACTCGCATGCCTGGGCCGTGCGAGAGTCCCTCGACTTACTGACTCGGGTGTTTCCCATGCGAACGTGCGCGAAGGGCGTGTACAACCGCCATGAGCGCTTGGGCAGGCCTTGCCTGTTGGGCTACATCGGAAAATGTGACGCGCCGTGTATCGGGCGCGTAAGCCCCGAGGAACACCGTGAGACGGTCAATCAGCTCATCAGCTTTATGAACGGCAACACCGCGCCAGTGCGCAAGCGTCTCACCAAGGAAATGGAAGAGGCTTCCGAGAACCTCGAATTCGAGCTCGCGGCTCGCTTGCGCGATGACTTGGGGGCCATTGACAAGCTCATGGAGCAGCAGGCAGTGGTGCTCTCTGATGGAACTGACGCTGACCTCATCGCTTTCAGCTCCGATGAGTTGGAAGCCGCAGTTCAGATCTTCCATGTCCGGTCCGGCCGCATCCGCGGCCAGCGCGGCTGGGTGGTGGAGCGCTCCGGTGACCAGGCCACGGCAGAACCACGGCAGGAAGGCGAACCGGATCCGGGCCTGCCGGCGTTGATCCAGAACTTCCTCATGCAGTTCTATTCTGACGCCGTCGAGAGGCAGCGCCAAGAAGCCGCCGAAGACGCCAAACTAGAGCGCAGGGGAGTGGACCAGGAGTCTCACACCGACATTCATCGAGGCAATGCCATCCCGCGCGAAATTCTGGTCCAAATGCCACCCGAGGAAGCCGATCAAGTCAAGATAGTTCTGGAGGAGCTTCGCGGCGCACAGGTAGACCTGCGCGTGCCGCAACGCGGCGATAAACGCGCGCTCATGGAGACTGTGGAGCGCAATGCGAAAGAGCAGTTGCGTCAGCACAAACTCAAGCGCGTGGGTGACCTGACGGCGCGCTCGGCTGCTTTGCAGGAGCTGCAGGAAGCCCTGGGCATGGATTCGGCACCACTGCGCATCGAATGTACGGATATTTCGCACATCCAAGGCACCGATGTGGTGGCTTCCCTCGTAGTCTTTGAAGACGGCTTGCCACGCAAGTCGGACTACCGGCGCTACCGAATCAAGGAGGCTGCCGGGGACGGCCACTCCAATGACGTGGCCTCCATCGCGGAGGTCACGCGGCGCCGGTTCAAGCATCACCACGACGACAAACGCGCCGTGCCCGATGAAGAACTGGAAAACACCACCTTCGCGGAGGAGCTCGTGCGGGAGGAAGCGGCCAGCACTACGAAGCGCAGCTCTTATCCTCCGCAACTTTTTATCGTCGACGGCGGGGCACCTCAGGTGGCTGCGGCCCAAGAGGTCTTTGATGAGCTCGGCATTGTTGACGTCACCCTCATAGGCCTTGCCAAGCGCCTTGAAGAAATTTGGGTACCCGGCGACGATGAGCCAGTCATTCTCCCGCGTAACTCCCAAGCGTTGTTTCTTCTTCAGCACCTGCGTGATGAGGCACACCGCGTGGCCATTACGTATCACCGCCAGCAGCGCTCTAAGCGCATGCGGACGTCTGTGCTAGATGCCGTACCTGGACTTGGTCCGCAACGCCGCACCGATTTGGTGAAACACTTTGGCTCCGTCAAAAAACTCAAGGAGGCCAGTGTGGAGGACATTGCTGAGGTCAAGGGCTTTGGTCCGAAGCTGGCGCAGACGGTCTTTGACAATTTGCAACAAACCTAAGATTGCGGGACTGCACAGATGGGGCTGCGCCGCATGTCGGAATGAAGTTTCACCCCGTCACGGGATCGTTGTCGTTTTCTCACCGAACTTTCAGTGTAGGTGGTAAGAATAGAGGCCATGACGTTGTTTGATTCCCCGCCCATTTTGGTCACCGGCATGTCTGGCGGAGGCCTGACTTCGGCCGCCAAGGTGCTGGAGGATAAGGGCTACTACGTGGCTCACAACATTCCCCCGAAGGCCATTGTTGACCTGCTCAAACTCTGCGCCCGTCCGGATTCTCCGGTCACCAAGATCGCCGCGGTGACGGATGTTCGTTCGCGCATGTTCCCAGGTTCTCTCCCAGAGACCCTCGATGAGCTTGCCGAGCTAGACATGAAGCCGACGCTGCTCTTCCTCGATGCCCGCGATGATGTTCTCATTCGCCGTTTCGATTCGGTGCGCCGAACCCACCCGCTTCAGGAGGGGGAGACTCTTAAGGCTGGAATCCAGCGTGAACGTGTCGCCGTCCAGGAAGTCAGGGATCGCGCCGACATTATTATCGATACAACGAACCTGTCTATTCATGACTTGCGCCGCGCGATAGAGGCCTCCTTTGGCGAGATGGGCCACGAGAGACAGCACGTGACGTTGGAGTCCTTCGGCTTCAAGCACGGTTCTCCGCGCGATGCTGACGTTGTTGTTGACGTGCGTTTCCTGCCCAACCCTTATTGGGTTCCGGAGCTGCGCGGCTACCGTGGCACGGATGAACCAGTGGCGGATTATGTCCTGTCACAAGAAGCCGCAGAGCCCTTCATCGAAAACTTCATTGAGATGTTCGATTCGATGCTTAAGGGCTACCGCCACGAAGGCAAGAATTTCATCACCGTGGGCATCGGCTGCACTGGCGGCCACCATCGCTCCGTCGCTGTCACTGAAGAAATTGCTCGTCGTTTAAGCGAGCGCGGGGATGTCGACGTTAACACGTTGCACCGCGACATCACTCGGGATTAAATTCAGATCTCTCTCATAGTTAACAATTGAAAGCCGGTACGTACGTGACCACACCCCCATCTCACATGGCTAGCCTGGGCGGCGGCCATGGTCTTTATCAAACCCTGTTGGCGGCGCGCCGAACGGGCGCGGAGGCAATTTCAGCTATCGTCACCGTGGCTGATGACGGCGGCTCCTCCGGCCGCTTGCGCCGTGAGCTGGAAATCATCCCGCCAGGGGATCTCCGCATGGCCTTGGCTGCTCTGTCAAGTGATTCTGAGCACGGCCAGCTATGGGCCAAGACCTTGCAGCACCGCTTTCGCGGCAATGGCGCTATGGCAGGGCATGCCGTGGGCAATCTGCTCATTGCGGGCCTCAGTGATGTTTTGGGTGATTTCCAGGACGCTCTCGATGCCATCGCGAACCTTACTGATTCCGCCGGCCGCGTGCTGCCGTCAGTGAACTTGCCGCTCGATATCGAGGCTGATGTTGCCGGGCTTGATGACGACCCCCGAATCATGCGCTCAGTCCGTGGCCAGGTTGCCGTTGCCTCGACAGTGGGGCAGGTGCGTCGCGTGCGTATTATCCCAGAGCGGCCTAAGGCCAACCCAGAAACGCTACAGGCGCTTCACGACGCCGACATGATCACCCTGGGCCCTGGTTCGTGGTTCAGCTCGGTCCTGCCCCACGTTTTGGTTCCAGATATCGTTGAAGCCATCACCTCTTCCGATGCGCTGCGAGTAATCGTGCTGAACCTATCTTCGGAGCCAGGAGAGACCCAGGGCTTCTCCGCAGAGCGGCATCTTCACGTGCTGGCACAACATGCCCCGAATCTCCGGGTAGACCGCGTCATCGTAGACGAGGAAAGTTTGCCAAATGAGTCAGAGCGCGTCTTTGTTCAGCGTGCGGCAAGTGTTCTCGGAGCGACGGCAGTCTTCCGGGATGTGCGTCAGGTGAACGAAGACGGGCAGGTTTTCAACAAGCATTGCCCAGATAAGCTTGCGGCTGTTTTCAACGAGCTCTATGCCGAGCACATCTGCGATGCCGAGTAAAAGACGCTGATGTGCAGCGTGAAAGGCGGGTTCTAGCCCGGGCATGCACGCCTACTCGGCGCGCACGTTAAACTATGGGACACTCATAGCCGCGTGGCGGCAACAACAGTCGAAAGGGGAGACACGAGGTGTCTGCGTCATTGACCGATCAGGTCAAGGAGGAACTTACGGCGGTATCCGTACCGCGGCAGTCTGCCCGCGCGGCAGAAGTTGCCGCCATTCTCAGGTTTGCCGGCGAGCTACAGGCCACTGGTGAACGCGTCACCTATGACGTCGAGCTGGAATCAAAAAAGGTAGCTGACCGTCTGGTCACTGCGTTGGATGAGCTTTATTCGATCACTGCTACAACGCACTTGGCTGGCCCAGCATCGTCGTCGAAGAAGAACCGTATCCAGGTGCGTATTGCCACGGGAGCCAAGGAGCTCACCCGCCGCCTTGGCTTGATTACGAGGTCGGGGCACCCAGTAGTAGGCCTTCCGCCCCAGGTCATATCTGGCTCAATTGCGGATAACGAAGCCGCGTGGCGCGGCGCTTTCTTGGCGCAGGGAACGCTCACTGAACCGGGCCGTTCATCAGCTCTTGAGGTGACCTGTCCGTGCCAGGAAGCAGCCCTTGCCCTTGTGGGCTGTGCCCGCCGTCTTGGAGTACCGGCAAAGACCAAGGAAACCCGCGGTGCGGATCGCGTGGTGATTCGTGATGGCGATGCAATCGGCGCACTGCTGACTCGTATGGGTGCCCAAGAAACCCGTCTTACGTGGGAAAAGAAGCGTATCCAGCGCGAGGCGCAGGATACCTCTCGCCGCCTAGATAATTTTGATGATGCCAACTTGCGTCGTTCCGCACGCGCTGCGGTAACTGCGGCTGCTCGCGTGGAACGCGCGATGGTCATTTTGGGCGACGATGTACCAGAGCATTTGGCTGATGCCGGCCGTTTGCGTGTGCAGCACCGTGAAGCTTCATTGGAGGAGCTGGGCCGCCTAGCGGACCCACCTATGACTAAAGATGCTGTCGCTGGACGTATTCGCCGTTTGCTCTCTATGGCAGATAAGCGAGCCAAGGAGTTGGGCGTTCCGGATACGACCCAGTCCGTGACTGAGGATCTCTTCGACGACGATTAAGCGGCTCGCGCTTACGTAACGCCCGTTCGGGCATCCGTTCTGTGGCGCCCCACGTAGCCACCCTGAATTGTTGTCTGGGTGGCTTCGCTCATTTCCGCTTGGGTGATATATCCCACGCGGTGCCAAAACTATTCCACACATTCCCACATGAACGGGCATAGGCGCAGGTGTAGCGGTGTGGTTTTCCTCGAACTAAACAAAGGCGCTCAACAACTGTACTCCGATTTTTGCTGTGCCGCGGTCACGAATGAGGTGTCCCTGACTAGGCAGTGCGAGAGCCCACAACCGTGGGTACTATCGACCGTGTTGGGAAAACCGACGACGACGTCACGAGAGCGTGGCCGCCTATCGGCAGTCCCCACGAAGAACTTCACTCGATTATTTGAGGAGACATCACAGTGACCATTCGCGTAGGCATCAACGGCTTTGGCCGCATCGGCCGCAACTTCTTCCGTGCAGTAGCACAGGGCAACAATGACCTTGAGGTTGTCGCTGTCAACGACCTGACCGACAACGCCACCCTCGCCAACCTGCTTAAGTACGATTCCGTTCTCGGCCGCTTCAACGGCGAGATCGAGCATGACGAGGAGTCCATCACCGTCGACGGCCACCGCATCGCTGTTTCCGCCGAGCGTGACCCGAAGAACCTGAACTGGGGCGAGCACAACGTAGATATCGTTATCGAGTCCACCGGCTTCTTCACCGACGGCGAGGCAGCCAAGGCTCACATCGAGGCCGGTGCCAAGAAGGTCATCATCTCCGCTCCGGGTAAGAACGTTGACGCCACCTTCGTCTACGGCGTGAATTCCGACGAGTATGACGCTGAGAACCACAACGTCATCTCCGCCGCATCCTGCACCACCAACTGCCTGGCGCCGATGGCAAAGGTCCTCCACGAGAAGTTCGGTATCGAGAAGGGCCTCATGACCACCATCCACGCTTACACTGGTGATCAGCGCATCCAGGACGCTCCGCACCGCGACCTGCGTCGTGCCCGCGCCGCTGCCGTCAACATGGTTCCGACCTCCACCGGTGCTGCTAAGGCAGTTTCCCTGGTTCTCCCAGAGCTCGAAGGCAAGCTGGATGGCTACGCAATGCGCGTTCCGACCATCACCGGTTCCGCTACCGACCTGACCTTCCAGGCTTCCCGCGACGTCACCGTTGAAGAAATCAACGCAGCCATCAAGGAAGCATCCACCGGCGAGTTCGGCGAGACCCTGGGCTACACCGAGGACCCGATCGTCTCCACCGACATCATCACCGACCCGCACGGCTGCATCTTCGATGCTGGCATGACCAAGGTCTCTAACGGCAACTTCGTTAAGGTTCTTGGTTGGTACGACAACGAGTGGGGCTACACCAACCAGCTCGTTCGCACCACCGCCCTGGTTGCTTCCAAGCTCTAAAGCTTTAAGCACCTTGTGATACACCGGCCCATGCGCCACGCCCTCAACCTCCGTGGCGTGCGCTGGGCCGGTTGTCGTCTATTAGCCCGCCTAAGCGCATAAAAATACGTACGATTTTAGTTAGTCAATCACTTTCCATAAGGAGAATCACCATGGCTTTCAAGACTTTGGATGACCTGCTCGCAGAAGGCGTCGAGGGCCGCCACGTCCTCGTCCGCTCTGACTTCAATGTCCCTCTGGATGACGAGGGCAACATCACCGACTCCGGGCGAATTACCGCATCCCTGCCCACCATCAAGGCTCTCATCGAGGGCGGTGCCAAGGTCATTCTGACTGCCCACCTTGGTCGCCCGAAGGGAGAGGTGAACGAGAAGTACTCCCTAGCACCAGTCGCTGAAGCCCTTTCTGAGGCTCTCGATCAGTACGTTGCACTTGCGGGTGACGTCAGTGGTGAGGACGCTCACGAGCGAGCCAACGGCCTTAATGAGGGCGATGTCCTCCTCGTGGAGAACGTGCGCTTCGATCCGCGTGAGACCTCCAAGGATGAGGCAGAGCGCGGCGCCTTCGCCGATGAGCTCGCCGCACTAGCAGCCGACAATGGCGCTTTTGTGTCCGACGGTTTCGGTGTTGTCCACCGCGCACAGGCGTCCGTGTACGACGTCGCCAAGCGCCTTCCCGCCTACGCCGGCAAGCTGGTTCAGAAGGAAGTGGAGACCCTGGCGTCCGTAGCCAAGGACCCGGAGCACCCGTATGTCGTGGTCCTGGGTGGCGCGAAGGTCTCCGACAAGCTCGGCGTTATCGAAGCACTGGCTGACAAGGCCGACAAGGTCATCATCGGCGGCGGCATGTGCTACACCCTGCTGGCAGCACAGGGCTACAACGTTCAGAACTCCCTGCTGCAGGAAGACCAGATCGACAACTGCAAGGACCTCCTCGAGCGCTTCGGCGACAAGATCGTCCTGCCGGCCGACCTCATTGCCGCCACCGAGTTCAACGCAGACGCCGAGAACAAGGTCGTTGCTCTTGACGGCATCCCGGAGGGCTGGATGTCCCTCGACATCGGCCCCGAGTCTGTCAAGAAATTCGACGAGGTCATCGCCACCTCCAAGACTGTATTTTGGAACGGACCGATGGGCGTCTTTGAAATGGAAGCCTTCTCCAAGGGCACCGCTGGTGTTGCACAGTCCATCATCGATGCCACCGCCAACAACGGTTCCTTCACCGTCGTCGGTGGCGGCGATTCCGCTGCATCTGTCCGCCTGCTCGGCTTGGACGAGGACGGATTCTCCCACATCTCCACCGGTGGCGGCGCTTCCCTCGAGTTCCTGGAAGGCAAGGAGCTGCCGGGCGTCGAGGTCCTCGAATCCTAATCACCACTCACCACGTTCCCCTGTAGAAAGGCACATCATGGCACGTACCCCGCTTATTGCTGGTAACTGGAAGATGAACCTCGATCACAAGGAAGCTATCGGCTCCCTTCAAAAGTTCGCCTTCGCACTGCCTCAGGACTACTACGAGAAGGTCGACGTGGCCTTCATGGTCCCGTTCACGGATATCCGCACCGTGCAGACGCTTGTCGACGGCGACGGTCTCAAGTTCACCTATGGCTCGCAGGACATCTCCAAGCACGAATCTGGCGCCTACACCGGCGAGGTGTCCGGCAAGATGCTCTCCGCTTTGGGCTGCTCGTGGGCCGTCGTCGGTCACTCGGAGCGCCGCGAATACCACGGCGAGACCGATAAGCTCGTAGCAGAGAAGGCTGCTGCGGCGCTGGCTAACGGAATTAGTCCGATCGTCTGCGTCGGTGAACCACTCGACGTTCGGGAGAAGGGCACCCACGTTGATTACGTGGTGACCCAGACCCGCAACTCGCTGCAGGGCCTGTCTGCTGACGACCTTGCCAAGACCGTCATCGCGTATGAGCCGGTCTGGGCGATCGGCACCGGTAAGGTCGCCTCCGCCGACGACGCGCAGGAAGTCTGCGCTGCTATTCGCGGTCTCGTGCGCGAGCTCGGCGGCGACGAGGTTGCAGAGGGCATTCGCATTCTCTACGGCGGTTCCGTCAAGGTTGACTCCGTAGCTGAGATCGTGGGCAAGCCGGACGTAGACGGCGGTCTCGTTGGCGGCGCCTCGCTGAAGGGTGAGGATTTTGCGAAGCTGGCAGCCAACGCTGCGTCTGAGGCCTAAGCGCTAGGGCATAGGCACTGGTGGCTTAGTCTCCCTAAGCGGGTCGGAATGGTTTCCGGCCCGCTTTATGGTGTAGCATCGAAGAATGTCTTGCGCCGGTTGGACGCCTCGGCACACCCGAGTGCGCCGCCGAATACCGCGCAACCTGTACAAACGTCACAACTGTGTAAACAAGGAACTTTTTCATGATCTTGGCACTGGAAATCATCCTGGTGATTGCCGCAATCCTCATGTCTATCTTCGTGCTGCTGCACAAGGGTAAGGGCGGCGGCCTGTCCAGCCTCTTCGGTGGCGGTGTGCAGTCCAACCTGTCTGGTTCCACTGTGGTGGAGAAGAACTTGGACCGCTACACCGTGGTCATGGTCATCATTTGGCTGGCCTGCATCGTTGCGCTGAACCTGCTGCAGGCTTACAGCTAAACGCACGGTTCCCGCACACCTGCTACGGGGATAGAGAAGAACGCCGCGGCCCCTTTCCTAGTCGAAGGGAGGACGCGGCGTTTCTTTGATTTCTGGCAGTCTCCGTGAGAGACTGCCAGTGCTCCTGAGGGCTAGAGTTTCTCAGCTGCGTCGTCGGCGAGGAAGAGAACGGTTTCCTCAACGCCGTGGGCACCGGCCGCTGGCCAGTCCTCAGCAGCGGCGCCGGCAACAAGATGGGCAGCGGCCTCGGCCTTTTCTTCTCCGGCTACCAGGAACCAGACGCGCTGGGAGCGGTTGATGGCAGGGTAGGTGAGCGTGACACGCTCCGACGGGGGTTTAGGGGAGTCATGCACCGCAAAGGCAAAGTCAGTGTCCTCGTAGACGGCCTCAGCGTGCGGGAAGATGGAGTTGATATGGCCTTCGCCGCCCATCCCCAAAAGGTGAAGGTCAAAGCCTTCTGGGGCGAACTCACGAATTTCTCCCTCATAGGCTTGAGCTGCGTGCTCCATGGAAATGGCGCCAAGGTCATAGCCGTGGATATTGTGTTCCGGGACTCCGACCGGACCGAGCAGGGCCTCGCGGGCCTGCCCCTCGTTGGAGTCCGGATCACTGACGGGTACGTTGCGCTCATCACCGAAGAACACGTGCACGCGAGTCCAATCCACCGTCAACGCTGGGAAGTCAGGGCCCTGCTTCTGTGCAGCATGATCCAATCGCGCAAGCTCACGCAGAAGCCCAATTCCCGCACCTCCACCGGTAAGCACTACTCGGGCGACGCCGTCCTTGTGCAGGCCGCCGCCCGGAGTCTGGATGGCCGCAATCGTATCGATGAAAGCGAGTGCGGCGGAGGATATGAGCTCATCTACATCGCTCACGCGGTGAAGAGTAACCATGGTGCAGGAAGATCCTTTATAGAGAAGTGTAGAGGTGCTGGGACTTAGTGTTTCTCACTGTAGTCCACGTTAGCCAATGCGCGGAGAGTACGGGCGTATGTCCTGTCCGCGTCGAGATGACGCAGTTCTTCAGACAAGACTTCGGCTTCCGAGCGAATATCCAGGCTCACGAGCGACTCTGGCGATCCCGGGACGCTGACCTTGACGGTTTCCGAATCCACTACGGTGATAGCGACATCTGTAGTGGGGCGGCGGAAGACGAGGGAGGTAATTGGGAAGGTGTTCTCATCGCACTCCGCAACTGTGCGATGGACGGGGACGGAGAGGGCGTCGAGAAGCCAGCCAGCGGCAAAATCCACGGCGGCGTGGTTGTGAGCACCCGAAATCTCCACAGAGTGCACAGGCTCATGTGGGTGACGGTCCAGCGCAGACGCAACAATGCCGCGCCACAACGTGATGGCGCCCCAGGACATGTCGGAATCACCCGGCTTATATCCCGAGGACAGCAGGTGGAGATCGTACTGATCGACGCCATCGCCATGCGCCACATTGGTAATACGACGCTGAGCGAGCGCACCAATGGGGACCGATGCCGGGGATTGCGGGCACGCCGTGGGCCACCACGCCACAATGGGGGTATCAGGAAGCAGCAGGGGAGTCACGACTGCCTCTGCTTGGTCCGCCAATGCTCCATGCAGGTGCATCACCACGATTTCGGAGGCACCGGCCTCGCCACCCACGCGAAGTTCAGCGTCAAGGCGAGTCTTGTCCACAGGATTACCGCGGGCAATAACGATCACACGGGATGGGTGCTCATGAGACGCATCGCGGACGGAAACCAAGAGGTTGTCCAGGTCGTCGCCCTCCTGCGTCATGACAATGAGGGTAAGGACGCGGCCCGTGGTCAGAGTGTAGTGCTCCTGCATCTCCACGAGCTTCTGGGAAATCTTGCGCGTCGTCGTTTCGGGCAAGGGGATAATCATGTGGTGTTCCTCCTGTGGGCCTACGGACGGCGCCAGGAGTGACCCTGACGGCGCAGCATTCTATCAGCGGACTCGGGACCCCACGTGCCAGCGCGGTACTGCTCGGGCTGTCCAATTCCTGCCCAGTACTCGATGATGGGATCCAGGATGGACCAGGACAGTTCAACCTCGCGGTTAGTGGGGAAGAGGGAGGATTCATCCAGCAAGGCATCGAGGATGAGGCGCTCATAGGCCTCGGGAGACTCCTCAGTAAACGCGGAGGCGTAGGCGAAGTCCATGTTGACGTCGCGCACCTCCATGGTGGAACCAGGCACCTTGGAACCAAAGCGCATGGTCACGCCTTCATCCGGCTGGACGCGGATGACCACGGCGTTCTGATCCAAAGCCTCGGCCTGCCCCTGGTCAAAGGGCTGGTGTGGGGCAGTCTTGAACACGAGGGCGATTTCTGTCACGCGGCGCCCCAAACGCTTGCCGGTGCGCAGATAGAAGGGAACGCCCGCCCACCGGCGGGAATTCACCTTAAGGGTGCAGGCAGCATAGGTCTCCGTCGTGGACTCAGGATCAAAGCCCTCTTCCTCACGCAGCCCCTTAACGTACTCCGAGCCCTGCCAACCGGCCGCGTACTGGCCGCGTGCCGTCGTTTTGTTGAGCGGGTGCACCGCCTGTGTGGCCTCTAGAACCTTGATCTTTTCTGCCTGGAGGGCTGCCGGGGCAAAGGAGGACGGCTCCTCCATGGCGACGAGGGCGAGCAGTTGCAGAAGGTGGTTCTGGATAACGTCGCGAGCGGCACCAATACCGTCGTAGTAGCCAGCGCGCCCGCCCAAGCCGATGTCTTCAGCCATCGTGATCTGAACGTGGTCAATGTAGTGTGCGTTCCACATCGGCTCGAAGATCTGGTTGGCAAAGCGCAGCGCCATGATGTTCTGCACTGTTTCCTTGCCTAGGTAGTGATCGATACGGAAGACCGAAGACTCCGGGAAGACGGCGTTGACAATCTCGTTGAGCTCGCGGGCAGAAGCCTGATCGTGGCCAAACGGTTTCTCAATGATGACACGGCGCCAGGAACTCTCCGTGTTGTTTGACATGCCGACTCGCTCCAGTTGGTGGCAGATATCGGAGAAGAATTCCGGCGGAACGGAAAGATAATACGCCCAGTTACCACCGGTACCACGAGAGGTGTTGAGCTCGGAAAGGCGTGCTGACAGTTTATCGAAGCCGGCGTCGTCAAAGTTGCCTTGAATAAACTCGATGCCCTTGGCAAGGTGCTCCCAGACACGTTCGTTGAAGGTCGTGCGGGCGCCCGCCTCGGCTGCCTCGCGGACGTAGTTGCAGAAAGCTTGTTTGTCCCAGCCGCGACGGCCATAGCCCACGAGGGTGAAGCCGGCCGGCAACAGACCACGGTTGGCCAAATCATAAATGGCCGGCAGGAGCTTCTTGCGTGCCAAATCGCCGGTCACGCCGAAAATCACCATGCCAGAGGGGCCGGCGATGCGCGGAAGGCGCTTGTCCTTCGCATTGCGCAACGGGTTAACCCACGCGCTGGTAGTGCTCACTAAGTGTCCTTTCGGTCTGTGTGAGGTTAGTCCAACAGCCCAGCATAGCGATACGCGCCCCGCCAACGATAGTTGCCTGTTCGTTAGTGGGGCGTGTGTGACTAAAAAGTGTTAAAGAAATCTTCTACCATTTGAACAATTCCTCATCGCCGGGGCAGGGAAAGTGGAGCCTAAGAGAGACGGTCCACCATTGATGCGAGGAGCTCCTCCCACGCGGCCACGAACTTGTCGACTCCCTCGCGCTCCAATACCGCAAAGACGTCATCAAAGTCGATGCCGACTGCTTCGAGCTCTGCGAAGAACGTATCCGCCTGCTCACCGGCACCAGTCAGGGTATCGCCGTGGAGGTTGCCCTGGTCGAGAACTGCATCGATGGTCTTCTCCGGCATGGTGTTAACCGTATCGGGGCCGGCCAGCTCAGAGACGTAGAGCGTCGCCGGGTACTCCGGATTCTTCACGCCTGTCGACGCCCACAGTGGACGCTGCACCTGCGCACCTTCCGGAAGATCCGCGCCGGCGCCAAATTCCTTGGCAAACAAAGCATAAGCGCGTTGGGCGTTGGCCACGCCCGCCTTTCCACGCAGTGCTAGAGCCTCCTCAGAGCCGATGAGCTCGAGGCGCTTATCCACTTCGGTATCGAGACGAGAGACAAAGAAGGAGGCCACGGAGTGAATCGTCGATACATCCTTGCCCGCCGCGGCGGCGCGCCTGTTCCCTTCCTTATACGCGGCAATGACCTCGGCGTAGCGCTCCACCGAGAAAATGAGCGTGACGTTGACGGAGATGCCCGCGGCTAGCGCGTCGGTGATTGCTGGGAGGGATCCCTTCGTGGCCGGAATCTTGATCATGAGGTTGGGGCGATCCACCTGCGCCCACAGTTCACGGGCCTGAGCCACAGTGGCCTCCGCATCGGCGGAAATGCGCGGGTCGACCTCGATGGAGACGCGACCATCGCGGCCCCCTGTCTTCTCGAAGATGTCGCTGAGGACATCGCACGCGTTGCGGACGTCGTCAACGGCGAGGGAGTAGACAGCCTCATCGGCTTTCACGCCCTTTTCCTTGAGGTCGGCGATAGCCGCGTCGTAGGAAGTGCCGGACGACATTGCGGAGGCGAAAATAGCTGGATTGGTGGTGACACCCACAATGGACTTGGTAGACACAAGCTCGCGGAGATTCCCGGAATCCAGGCGCTCGCGCGACAGATCGTCGAGCCACGTCGAGGTACCGATCGTGGCGAGTTCATCGATGTGAGTCATGGTGTGTACAGGGTCCTTTCGTCAGCAACGGCGCTGGGCCGTCGCACTGGCCTGGTAGAAGGTGCGGACTAGATGGCGTGGGCTGCGCCAAGGGCATCGCGGGCGGCGTCCACAATAGCCTCGGCGGTAAAGCCGAACTTCTCAAAGAGCTCGCCAGCAGGGGCAGAAGCACCGAAGTGCTCCAAGGACACCGTACGGCCGAAGGAGCCGGTGTACTTGTGCCACGGCATGGAGATGCCCGCCTCGACGGATACGCGTGCCAGGACTGCGGATGGGAGCACGGACTCGCGGTAGTCTGCGTCCTGCTCGTCGAACCATTCCAGGCAGGGAGCGGATACGACTCGGGTCGCGGTTCCCTCAGCCTCGAGCTGTTGTGCGGCCTCTACTGCCAGCTGCACCTCGGAACCGGAGGCCAGCAGGATAACGTCCGGGGTCTCCTTCGAAGCCTCAACAAGTACGTAGGCACCGCGACGAACGCCGTCGGCAGCCTTGTCCTTGGTGCCTTCGAGGACGGGGAGGTTCTGACGGGACAGCGCCAGGCCCTTTGGCGCTGCCTTGTACTCAAGTGCGGCGGCCCAGCCCTGAGCGGTCTCATTGGCATCGGCTGGACGGATCACGGAGAGGTTCGGGATCGCACGCAGAGCGGCGAGGGTCTCAACCGGCTGGTGAGTAGGACCATCTTCGCCAAGGCCGATGGAATCATGGGTCCACACGTAGTAGGTATCAGTGGACATCAGCGCACCAAGGCGTACGGCCGGGTACTGGTACTCAGAAAAGATGAGGAAGGTACCGCCGTAGACGCGGGTATTGCCGTGCAGGGCAATGCCGTTCATGATGGCGGACATGGCGTGCTCGCGGATACCGAAGTGCAGGTTGCGGCCAAAGGGCTGCGCAGACCATGCATCAGTGGTGATGGATTCGGGACCAAAGGAGTCAGCTCCCTTAATCACGGTATTGTTGGAACCCGCCAGGTCGGCGGAGCCGCCCCACATCTCCGGCAGGGAGGCAGCCAGCGCTTGGATAGCGGCCTCGGAAGCCTTACGAGTTGCCAGGGACTCGCCTGCCTCCCAGCTTGGGAGCTCAGCGGCGAAGTCTGCTGGGAGCTCGCGAGCCTGAAGGCGGTCGAAGAGCTTCTTTTCTTCTGGGTGGGCGGCTGCCCATTCATCGAACTTCTTCTGCCATTCGGCATGCTTCTGCGCGCCGCGCTCGGTGAGCTTGCGGGTATGGGCAAGCACCTCGTCGTCGATGTGGAAGTGCTGGTCGGGGTCGAAACCAAGAATCTCCTTGGTTGCCGCAACTTCCTCCTCACCGAGGGCCGCGCCATGAACACCGCCGGTGTTCATCTTGTTCGGTGCTGGGTAGCCGATGACGGTCTTGACGCGGATGAAGGACGGGCGGGTAGTCTCTGCGCGGGCAGCTTCAGCTGCTGCTTCGAGTGCCTCGACATCCTCACCGGACTCAACCGTCTGCACGTGCCAGCCGTAGGCCTCATAGCGCTTCACGACGTCCTCGTTGAAGGCGATGTTCGTGTCGTCCTCGATGGAGATACGGTTGTCATCCCAGAACACGATGAGGTTGCCCAGCTGCTGAGTGCCTGCCAAGGAGGAAGCTTCAGCGGTCACGCCCTCTTGCAGGTCACCATCGGACGCGATGACGTAGACGAAGTGATCAAAGGGGGATTCGCCGGCGGGTGCGGAAGCGTCGAAAAGCCCGCGTTCCTTGCGCGCGGCCATCGCCATACCGACGGAGGAGGCTAGGCCTTGGCCCAGCGGGCCGGTGGTGATTTCCACGCCATCGGTGTGGTGAACCTCCGGGTGGCCGGGAGTCTTGGAGCCCCAGGTACGCAGAGACTTGAGGTCTTCCATCTCAAGGCCGAATCCGCCCAGGAAAAGCTGAATGTACTGGGTTAGTGAGGAGTGGCCTACGGAGAGCACGAAACGGTCACGGCCAGCCCAGTGCACGTCCGCTGGGTCATGATTAATGATGCGCTGGTAGAGCGTGTAGGCCAGCGGTGCCAGGGACATCGCGGTGCCAGGGTGACCGGAGCCGCAGTTCTGCACAGCGTCGGCGGCGAGAACGCGCACGGTATCCACGGCGCGGGTGTCTAGGTCACTCCAGTCAGAGGGGTAACGGCGCTGGACCATAGCCTGCAGTTCCGGGGACAACTTATCGTGCGACACGGTGAAAACCTCACTTCGCTTCTGGAAACAGATATACCGTTTATCAGTGTAAAGGTTTTTGAATCCCCGGCGGGTAATTATAGAAACCACGATCTGGGCGGTAGGGTGGCATGGTTGAGGCCGGTCGGTTTGTACTCAGGTTTTCCGGAGATTGTCTTCACACCAATGTGAGGATGGTTGTCGGGAACTTTCGAGCCCCCGCAGCCGACCACTACTAAGACCCACTGCTCGTACGCTGTCGTTGCCAGATATACGGAGGATTGTTCCTTGGAGACCATCAAGGCCTATTTTGCGCTGACGAAACCGAGGATCATTGAACTCCTCCTCGTTGCGGCAATCCCGGCAATGCTCCAAGCACAGCGTGGATTTGACGCTGTCTCCTCGAACTTCTGGCTCATTATTTCCACAATTTTCGGTGGCTGGATGGGCGCGGCCGCAGCCCACACGTTTAACAACGTTGTGGACTATGAAATCGATCAGAAGATGCAGCGAACTCGCGCCCGTCCGCTTGTTCGCGCCACCATCTCGCGCCGCAACGCGGCCATCTTCGCATGGATTATGTTGGCCCTCTCTGTCTTTTGGTTGGCTGTGCTGGCACATTCGTGGCTCGCGGCATTTTTCGTGCTTCTGACGAACTTCTTCTACGTGTTCGTCTACACCAAGTTCCTCAAGATGCGTAACGCCCAGAACATTGTCTGGGGCGGTCTGGCCGGATGTATGCCAGCCATGGTGGGCTGGGCCGTCATTCGTGATAACGCCCCAGCGGGGGAGCCGGACCGCTGGTGGCAGGCCGTTGTCCTTTTCCTCATCATCTTCTTCTGGACGCCGCCCCACACGTGGGCATTAGCCATGAAGTACAAGGAAGATTACCGTAAGGCTGGCGTGCCCATGCTGCCTGTAGTAGCAGCGGAATCGGAGGTCACGCGGCAAATCGTGTGGTACACGGTGGGCACCGTGATCGTGACGTTGCTCATCATTCCAGCTGCCTCGTGGATATACCTCGTGGCTGCGGTGGCATCCGGTGCGGTCTTCTTGTGGATGGCAATCCGTCTCCACCAGGGAGTGAAACAAGGCGCCAAGGTCAAGCCTATGCGCCTGTTTATCTACTCCAACAACTACCTTTCGGTGCTGTTCATTGGACTGTCCGTTGACGCCGTTGTGGGGTGGGAGCCCATTGGCCGCATGCTCGGCTGGTCCGCTACCTTCTTCTAGCCGCGCAACGCGCGTCGAACCATGCTGGTCAGTTAATCCTCGCGTACACGCAAGACAATGGATCCGGTAGTCTTACGGTCTTGCAAGTCGCGGTGAGCCTGTGCAGCCTCGGCGAGTGGATACTCCGCCGAGACACGGAACGTGATATCACCGTCAATAACTGCTTGGACCACGGCCTGAGCACGCATGTGGAACTCACCCTCCTGCGCGGTCCACGCGCCCAGGGAGGGGCGGGTGAGGAAAATTGAGCCGTGCTTGTTAAGCAGCTGCGGGTCCATAGGGGGAACCGGGCCGGAAGCAGCGCCGAAAAGCGCCACTGTGCCGCGTGGGCGGACAACCTCGAGGGACTCGTTGAACGTGTCCTTGCCCACGCCGTCGTAGACCACATCCACGCCGCGTCCACCGTTGAAGCGGCGTACCTGCTCCGCCAAGCCTTCGCTATAGAGGAAGACTTCATCGGCGCCGGCCTCGTAAGCCAGCTTCTTCTTTTCTTCGGTCGAGACGACTGAATACACCGTTGCGCCGAGGGACTTAGCCATCTGGGTGAGAACGAGGCCCACACCACCTGCGCCGGCAGTAATTAGGCAGGAAGCGCCTTCGCCGAGCTGGTAAACGCCGTGGCTGAGGTAATGGGCCGTCATGCCTTGCAGCAGCATTGAGCCCGCGACAGCAGAAGGAATCTCATCGGGGACGGCGACGACGCGGTCACGGGGCACGCAGACCTGTTCTGCGTAGGAACCAAAGGCATGGTCCCAGGCCACCATGGTGCCCTCGGCAATCTCGCCCTTCGGATCATGGACTACTCGTCCGCTTCCCTCAAAGCCCACGATAAATGGGGTAGAGGCGTTGTAAATGCCTTCACGGTAGTAAGTATCGATGTAGTTAACACCGGCCACGGAGACGTCGATAAGCAGCTGCTCGTCCGTCGGCGTTGGGTTGTCTACCTCGGTGTAGGTGAGGACCTCTGGCCCTCCGGTCGTGGTTACCTGAATTGCATGCATATACCTAGGCTAAACGAAACCCCGATCACAGCGCAGCAAAAAGGCACCGCCTCCCACAGACGGGGATGCGGTGCCTAAGTGTCGTTATGACTGGGGACAGGCGTTTGAGTCGATTTCTTAAACGGCTTAGCGCTTTGTGGTCGGTTCACCGTCGAGTGAATGCACATCACGTGCATCCACGCGGCGGCGGCCATGTGCCCACAACAGTGCGGTGAACGCGGTGACCACGGAAGACATGCCGACGTGGAAAGGTACTGTCCAACGCGGAATGTGCAGGTAGAACTGGGCCACACCAATAGCCCACTGCACGACGATGCACATGATGAGAACCCAACCGGCGTTCTTGGCGGCCTTGGGAGCACTCGAGCGGTGCAGAAGAAAGACCATGATCAACGTCAGGGCAAGGTACACATACATGCAGATGGCGTGAATGACGGCCATGCCATAAGTGTCAACACCGAGGCGCCCTTCCATGCCAACCCCAGCATCACCGGAGTGAGTACCTGAACCTGTCACAAAGGTGCCGGTGAGCAAGACGATGGACAGCGCCACGGCGGCGATGACTGCGAGCGTACGAATAGCAGTAGGGAAGACGCGCGTGGGGATGCCATCATCGGGCTCAGCGATGCGTGAGTAGAGCATGGCGGCGATCCACACCAGAACCATCGACGGCAGGAAGTGAATGGCCACCGACCACCAGGACAGCTTGAGGAAGACCGAAAGAGCACCGATGAGGGCCTGCACCACGATGCCGGCCAAGCCGAGCCATGCGTAGACCTTTAGCTCGGTGCGGCGCTTGGCTTTATGCATCGCCACGATAGTGGCCACAGCGGCGGCTCCCACGACAAACGTCAACAGGCGGTTGCCAAATTCGATCACCTGGTGCACGAGCGGTGCAGCACCCTCGAGCGGCACCAAGGAGCCGGGGTGGCAATTGGGCCACGTGACGCACCCCAGGCCGGATCCAGTAACACGAACGATGGATCCAGAAACGGTGATGCCAGCCTGGCACAGCAACAGGATGAGCGCGAGGATGCGCTGCGTCTTCACTGAAGGGCCGACGGCGTGTCCGAAATCCTGGATAGAAGAGTGGGGCGACGAAATGTTGGCAGTACTCACGGCTCCTCAGCCTACCGCTCGGGCGTTCCCGGGACTAATGCCACCTGCTGTGCCCACGCTTGGTGGGGAGAAACGTCACATTTAACCGTCGAAGCGGAACCAACGCACCGCGGCGAACGACGCGACTGCCGCCCACCCCGCAAGGACGAGTAGCTCGGACCCGGGGAATCCGCCGGTCAACGCAGTGTCGAGCCCACTTGCCATAGCCACGGTGGGTACAAGCGTCAAGAGGCCGTTATCGCCCAAACCTTGGGAATACATGACCCAGCCCACCGTACCGAGCAGGATAAACCAGATGAGGTTGGATACAGCGAGAACCACCTCGGAGCTCATCGTGCCGCCGAGAAGCAGGCCTAGCGCAGTGAAAGCGGCGACGCCAAGGATCAAGGCCACGATACCTACCGCGATGCCCTCCGCACCTACCCGTAATCCCAGGATGGCTGCGACGGTACCCAGCACGAGAACCTGGATAACCACCATGGAGAGCACCGCGATGATCTTGCCCACGATAATGGCCCAGGCAGGCACTCCCGAGGCACCTGTACGTTTGAGTGCGCCGTAGCGACGATCGAAGGCGAGGGAAATCGCTTGCCCCGTAAAACCGGAGGAGGTGGCGGCGACGGCAAGCACCATAGGGAAAATCTCCTCCAGGCCATGGCCCGTAATGCTTTCTAGCTTGTGGGCACCGATAAGAATCGCGAGAGGAATAATAACGCTGAGCAGCTGTTGCTCGCCGTGGCGCACCATCAGCTTGGACTCAATGGCTCCTTGTGCGCGGGCCATGGCGGCTACGCCCACGCGCTGGGGCTGTGGGGAAAAGGTTCCAGGTGCGAAGGTGCTCATAGTGTGTGTCCTTAGGTGCGCGCGGTGTACGGGATTGTTCTAGCTACGCATTTCCCGACCTGTGAGGTCGAGGAAAACTTCTTCGAGGTTGCGGTGCGAGGTTTCCAGGCTGCGCAGCGTCACGTCTTGTGCGGCCAACGCGGTGGCGAGAGCCGCAATAGCCTCAGGGCTGACGGTGCTGGCGAGTCGATAGTGGAGCGGGCGCACGGCCTCGGCAGAAATACCTGCGGTGTGAAGGGCCTCAAGGTCTACCGGGGTAGCAGTTTCAAAGCTTACTTGCGCGGCTTCGGAGGTCTCCATGAGATCTGCCGTGGTGCCGCTGGCTACGAGTTGGCCATGGTCGATGATGACGACTCGGTCCGACAGTGCCTCTGCCTCATCCATCAGGTGTGTGGTGAGGACAACGGTGACGCCATCCTCCCGCAGAGCGCGAATGAGATCCCAGACGGCGAGGCGCGATTGAGCATCCATGCCGGCCGTAGGTTCATCGAGGAAGACGAGTTCGGGGCGCCCGATTATCGCCAGCGCCAGAGAGAGGCGTTGCTGCTGTCCACCGGATAGGCGACGGTATGTGTTCTTTGCCACGCCGGTGAGCCCGAGGGTCTCGAGCAACCAGTCCGGATCGAGCGGGTTGGCGTTATATGAGGCGCTTAGTTTCAGCATCTCGCGCACCTTGATTCCGGAATAGGAGCCTCCCCCTTGCAGCATGATGCCGATTCGTGCACGCACGGCATCGGGGTGACGAGAGGGATCTAGGCCGAGAACGTCGATGTTTCCGGAGGTGGGCTTGGTGAAACCTTCACACATTTCGATGGTGGTGGTCTTGCCGGCTCCGTTGGGCCCGAGTAAGCAGAGGATTTCGCCCCGGTTGACGCGGAAACTGAGTCCGTCCACAGCATTGACATCGCCGTATGTTTTGACGACGTTATCCAGGACCAGAGCTGTTGTATTCACGAAGGCTTAGTGTAGGACACGGACGCCGGCCCTGCGTAGCGCAACCCACCCCGCGGTTGCGAGGATAAGGAAAGTGACCACGGCTGCTAGGTAGATGACGAGTACTGTTCCCGGCGGAAGGCCAAGTCCGCGCGGGAGCACGATGAAACTCATCACTCCCGAGTAGATAATGACCGCCATTCGGAAGAACCGGCGGTTGGCCCACGCGGCAAGGGGGAGCACGGCCCACAGGATGTACCACGGCTGCACGACGGGAAAGAAAACGACGAGGACGAATGTAGACACGCCTAATCCACCGACGGGATGAATCGCGCCGCGATAGGTGGCGAAGAGCATGCGCGCCATGAACGCAGTGGCGATGAGAACACCCACCGCGCGCGTGACGGTGAGGATGGCATCGGTGTGATCACCCAACCCCAGTAGCATTCCGAGGAATCCGGCGCCGACGCCTACCGACGTCGTCGTGGACAGCCAGGATCGGATGGTAGCGGCACCGCCCTGGCCAAAAATCCACCCGATGTCGATCCCTGTCGTGATGGTGACTGCAGCAATCGATGCGGCAAGAATCATAACCTGTGCGATCCCAGCACGGAGGATGGCGCGCACTGGTGAGACGCCGTGCTTATCGACGAGCATTCGGGCCAGCGCCATCCCCACAAAACCCAACCCGATGAAACCCGTGACCTTGACCATGCCCGCACAGGAGATAAGCACACCGGAAACAAGGAAAAGAACCCAGCGGTGCCATCGTGAGGAGTTCTCGTCGCCCACAGCTCGCAGCCCGCATTCCAGGCCGACGAGGGCCAAACCCAGCATGAAGGCCTCGTTGTGGATGCCGCCGACGAGATGCAGGATGGTGAGAGGGTTAAGGATGCCCAGCCAGAGAGCGGCCTCAGGGGAGACCCGGCAACGCACAGCAAGGCGTGAGATAGCCCATCCTGCGGCGATAATGCCGGCCAAGGAGAGAACTCGGTGCGCCACTACACCCCAGATGATGGAGTCACTCGTTATCCAGCTCACAGCCGCAGCCAATCCCAGTGCCACCGGGCCATAGGGTGACGGTGAGTTAGCCCAGATGAAGGGCACGGAACGCGCAAGATCATTATCTGCACCTAAGAGTTCCACCGGACCCGCCGAATAGGGGTCGAGGCCTTGGAGAACAATGGAGCCGTTGGCCAGGTAAGAGTAAATGTCCTGGGTAAAGAGGGGAGCGGTGAAGAGAAGCGGCAGCACCCACCCCAACCATGTGCGCCACATGTGGCTTTGTGTTACGACGTGGGGGGAGTGGCTAAACTGCTGCGTGTGTACTGAATCTTCCCCACGGCTGCGGCGCGAAAGGCGCAGTGGGGCACCTACGAGGGGAGCCATGCAGATCCAGGCGATCACCATGAATCCCACGCCGATGAAAACTATGGCCGAGGCGGACTGCAGCATGCGGGACATGAGTGAGCCAAACGGCAACGACTCATAGGGATTTCCCACCACAGGCAGCGCGCCGGCGCCTAACCCTCCTAGGGCGATGAGAAGCGAGCCAATGGTGCCCAGCCATCGGAGTGTGAAGAGAGTGCGGAGATGGGCGATGGTGCGACGGTGGACGTCGCTAAGCGCGGCGTCCTTGCCCGTTCCCAGCGAGTCCGGAGCGTCCTGGTGGAGCAGCGCGGAGCGGGACCCTGCTAAGCCCATCCGTGGCAGCTCATCGCGCACACCCCACACGGCGCGCTTGAATCGCCCCGATCGGGTGTAGTGACGCTCCTCTTTCATGAGTGTCTACCTTAGTCGCTCGCCTATCGGGCGACACGCAGGTGCCTCTGTGGATGAAAGAGTGGAAATTGGGAATGAATTAAGGAACACTAGTGTTGTCTAATCTGAGACACGTTTGCTAAGACACACTCAAGGAGGTGCACACCGTGACGAAGGAGACTCGCTCCACTGAAGGCGATACCCGCCGGCATGTCATGCTGTTGCTTCTCAAGGACGGTCCGGTCACGGCGTCGTACCTGGGTGAGCGTCTAGGTCTCTCGGCTGCTGGCATTCGTCGGCACTTAGACATTTTGGTGGAAGAAGGACTCACCGAGGTGGTTCACCGCCGTCCGCCGGCCCGCCCAGGGCATACGGCTGGCCGTGGCCGCCCCGCTAAGCACTTCCGCCTCACAGATCAGGGCCGTGCCCAATTTGGCCACGCCTACGACCAGCTCGCCGCCGAAGCTCTCACTGCGCTCCGGGAAGCCGGCGGGCCCGAGGCCGTGCGCCGCTTTGCGAAGGCTCGTTTCGAGCGCCTCGTGGAGGACGTGAAACCTTTGGTGGCTGACGATGAATCGGTACCGGAGGTAGCACGTCAACTTGCCGAGGTTCTTGATGCACATGGTTACGCTGCCACAGTGACCTCTGTGGGTAACGGCGTGCAGATCTGCCAGCACCACTGCCCGGTCGCCCATGTGGCTGCCGAGCATCCGGAGCTGTGTGAGGCTGAGCAGGAAGTCTTCTCCGCCCTCTTAGGAAAACATGTGCAGCCCCTGGCCTCTATTGCGGATGGCCACGGAATCTGCACCACAAACATCCCTCTTACACCCGTGCCGCCGTCTTCGGCGGGACGGGAAGAACGCTAATCGACGAGAAAGGAGCGGGCTTTGACACAGGCACAACCAGCACCAGGGCTTGAAACCAAGATGAGCGATGATGAAATCATCTCCTCCATCGGTGGCTACGAGTATGGCTGGCACGATTCCGACGAAGCCGGCCAGGCAGCACACCGCGGATTGAGCGAGGATGTCGTTCGTGACATCTCGCAGAAGAAGAACGAGCCGGAATGGATGCTCGAGTCGCGCCTCAAGGCACTGCGCGTGTTCAACAAGAAGCCGGTTCCGACGTGGGGCCCGGATCTGTCTGACATCGACTTCGACAACATTAAGTACTTCGTCCGCTCCACCGAGAAGCAGGCCCAGACTTGGGATGACCTTCCGGAGGACATCAAGGAGACTTACGACAAGCTGGGCATCCCGGATGCAGAGAAGAAGCGCCTTGTCTCCGGTGTTGCTGCTCAGTACGAGTCCGAGGTTGTTTACCACAAGATCCGCGAGGATCTTGAGGAACAGGGCGTTATCTTCGTCGATACCGATACTGCTGTGCGTGAGTACCCGGAGATTCTTCAGGAGTACTTCGGCACTGTTATTCCGGCCGGTGACAACAAGTTCTCCGCGCTCAACAACGCCTGCTGGTCCGGTGGTTCCTTCGTGTACGTGCCGAAGGGCGTGCACGTGGACATCCCGCTTCAGGCTTATTTCCGCATTAACACGGAGAACATGGGTCAGTTCGAGCGCACCCTCATCGTCGTCGAAGAGGGCGCTTATGTTCACTACATTGAGGGCTGCACCGCCCCGATTTACAACTCGGATTCCCTGCACACCGGCGTCATTGAGATTGTGGTGAAGAAGGGTGGCCGCTGCCGCTACACCACCATCCAGAACTGGTCCACCAACGTGTACAACCTGGTGACCCAGCGCGCCAAGGTGGAAGAGGGCGGCACCATGGAATGGGTTGATGGCAACATCGGCTCCAAGGTCACCATGAAGTACCCGTCCTGCTGGCTCACCGGTGAGCACGCCAAGGGCGAAGTTCTTTCCCTGGCTTTCGCTGGCGACAAGCAGGTCCAGGACACCGGATCCAAGATGATCCACATGGCGCCGAACACCTCCTCCAACATCGTGTCTAAGTCCGTGGCCCGTAACGGTGGCCGCGCCGCGTACCGCGGTCTTGTCCAGGTCAATAGCAATGCCTCGAACTCCACCGCAAACGTCGAGTGTGATGCTCTGCTGGTGGATAACGACTCGCGTTCGGACACGTACCCGTACAACGATATCCGCAACGATCACGTCACCCTGGGCCACGAGGCAACCGTCTCGCAGGTCTCTGAGGAGCAGCTGTTCTACCTCATGTCCCGCGGTATCGCCGAGGAAGAGGCAATGGCCATGATCGTGCGCGGCTTCGTCGAGCCGATTGCTAAGGAGCTTCCGATGGAATACGCCTTGGAGCTCAACCGCCTTATCGAACTGCAGATGGAAGGATCGGTGGGCTAAGTGGTAGCTTCCAACGAATTTAACCCAGCTGACGTCACTAAGGGTGACCAGTTCACCTCGTTCAACGTCGAGGATTTCCCGGTACCGCACGGCCGTGATGAGGTCTGGCGTTTCATCGCGCTGCGTAACCTTCGCGGCCTGCACAATGGCGAGTTCGCGCCGGCTACCGCACAGAAAATAGACGTCACCACCCCGGAGGGCGTTACGTCTGAAACTGTCGCGGCTGATGACTCCCGTCTGGGTGCCGCTGGTGCACCAGCGGACCGCGTTGCCGCTCAGGCATGGACTTCCATGCCGGAAGCACAGGTTGTCACCGTCGCCGCAGAGGCACAGCTGGACAAGCCGGTTGAAATCACCATCACCGGCGCTGGCGAAGGCGTGACCTCCTTCGGCGCAACCTCCATCCACGTGGGCCACCACGCTGAGGCCACTGTCGTGCTGAAGTACGTCGGTTCTGGCACTCACGCAGACAACGTAGAGTTTGTGCTGGAGGATGGCGCCCAGGTCACCGTCGTTGTGGACGCCGACTGGGAGGATGACGCTGTTCACCTGTCCCACCAGGTAGCTAAGGTGGGTCGTGATGCGGTCCTGCGTCACAACACCGCCATCTTCGGCGGCGAGATTGTGCGCCTCGTCCCGCGCGTGGTCTTTGACGGCCCTGGCGGCGACGCCGAGCTGCTCGGTGTGTACTTCGCTGATGCTGGCCAGTACTTTGAGAACCGCCTGCTCGTGGACCACGATGTCCCGAACTGCCGCTCCCGCGTGTTTTACAAGGGTGCCCTGCAAGGCGCGACGGCCGCTGAGAAGGAGGAGGCTGGCGCCTCGTCCCGCACCCCTGAGGCTCGCACCTGTTGGGTTGGTGACGTGCTCATCCGCAAGGATGCCAACAACACCGACACCTATGAGACGAACAACAACCTGATCCTCACCGAGGGAGCGCGCGCTGACGCCATCCCGAATCTGGAAATCCAGACTGGTGAGATCGTCGGTGCCGGACACGCCGCGACCGTGGGCCGCTTCGATGACCTCGAGCTGTTCTACCTCATGTCCCGCGGTATTCCTGCCGCCGAGGCTCGCCGCCTCATCATCCGCGGCTTCTTCTCTGAAGTCATTTCCCGCATCCCGGTCGAGTCCCTACGTGAGGATCTGGAATCCCGCGTCGTCGACGAGCTCGCCAAGATCAACGCTTAAAACTCCCCGAAAGCAGGTACCAACTCCATGTCTACTCTGGAAATCAAGAACCTTCGCGCGCAGGTACTCCCGAATGAGGAGGACGGCGAGGCCAAGGAGATTCTCAAGGGCGTCAACCTCACCATCAACTCCGGTGAGACCCACGCTGTCATGGGCCCGAACGGCTCCGGCAAGTCCACTCTGTCCTATGTCATCGCTGGCCACCCCAAGTACGAGGTCACTGAGGGCGAGGTGCTTCTCGACGGCGAAAACCTCCTCGAGATGGAAGTTGACGAGCGCGCTCGCGCTGGCCTCTTCCTGGCTATGCAGTACCCGACCGAGGTACCGGGCGTGAAGATGGCTCAGTTCATGCGCTCTGCTGTCACTGCCATCCGTGGCGAGGCCCCGAAGCTGCGCGAGTGGAACAAGGAACTCACCGAGGCTCGCGAAAAGCTCTCCATCGATAAGTCCTTCGCTCACCGTTCTGTCAACGAGGGCTTCTCCGGTGGTGAGAAGAAGCGCCACGAGGTTATGCAGCTTGATATCCTCAAGCCGAAGTTCGCCGTTATGGATGAGACCGACTCCGGCCTGGACGTCGACGCCCTGCGCGTTGTTTCCGATGGCATCAACCGCTACCAGGATGAGACCAACGGCGGCATCCTCCTCATCACGCACTACAAGCGCATTCTCAACTACGTCACCCCAGACTTCGTCCATGTCTTTGCTGATGGTCAGGTCATCAAGACTGGTGGCGCAGAGCTGGCTGATCAGCTTGAGGCTGACGGTTACGATCAGTTCCTCAAGTAAAGCTAGTACCCCAACCACACCGAGACGCGCGATGGCCGCGCGCGACAAGTAGAAGAACCGAGCAGAAGGACCTATGTCTGAACTAGACGTTACTGCGATTAGGGAGCAATTCCCCATCCTTTCGCGCACTGTGCGCGATGGTAAGCCCTTGGTGTACCTGGATTCGGGAGCAACCTCGCAACGTCCGCTGCCGGTGTGGAAGGCTGAGGAAGCATTCGTCCTCGGTACCAACGCACCGGTGCACCGCGGCTCCTATCAGCTGGCGGAGGAAGCCGATGATGCCTACGAGTCCGCTCGTCAGGCCATCGCTGCCTTCGTCGGCGCCGACCGAGATGAGATTGCCTTCACAAAAAACGCTACTGAAGCACTCAACGAGGTTGCCTTCACGCTCAGCGATGAGCGTGCTGGTGAGCTCTACATTGGTGAAGGTGACACTGTCGTGGTCACCGAACTCGAGCACCATGCCAACTTGGTTCCGTGGCAGGAGTTGTGTCAGCGTACCGGTGCAACGCTCAAGTGGTACTCCATGACCGAAGACGGTCGCATCGACCTCGACTCACTTGAGCTCGATGATTCCGTCAAGGTCGTGGCTTTTACTCACCAGTCCAACGTGACAGGAGCAGTGGCTCCCGTTACGGAACTTGTACGACGCGCACGTGTCGTGGGTGCCATGGTGGTCCTTGACGCCTGCCAGTCCGTCCCGCATATGCCGGTGGACTTCCATGCCCTTGACGTGGACTTTGCTGCTTTCTCAGGCCATAAGATGTGCGGTCCGACGGGCATCGGCGTGCTCTACGGCAAGGCCGAGTTGCTTGCGAAACTTCCGCCGTTCCTGACGGGTGGTTCCATGATCGAAGTGGTGAAGATGGATAACTCCACCTTCGCGGAGCCGCCCACGCGTTTCGAGGCCGGAACCCAGATGACCAGCCAGGTCGTCGGACTAGGTGCAGCGGTGAAGTATCTCAGTGACGTGGGGATGGAGGCTATCCACGCCCACGAGCAGAAGCTCACTGCTTATGCGCTGGAGAAACTCAGCGAGATCCCAGGTCTACGCATCATCGGCCCCGAGAACACCGAGGAGCGTGGGGGAGCGGTATCCTTCGTCGTTGAGGGAATCCATCCGCACGACTTGGGACAGGTTCTCGATGCCCATGGAGTCTCCATCCGCACCGGCCACCACTGTGCATGGCCGTTGCACCGCGCGTGCAAAAATAATTCGACCGCACGTGCCAGCTTTTATCTGTACAACACTGAGGACGAGGTCGACGCCCTTGTAGAGGCGGTGCGGGAAGCCCGCGCCTTCTTTGGAGTGAGCGAATGAACCTAGATTCCATGTACCAGGACGTCATCCTGGACCACTACAAGAACCCGAAATTCTCCGGCCTGCGTGAAGGTCAGGCAGAGGTCCACCACGTTAATCCCTCGTGTGGCGATGAGATCACCTTGCGGGTGAAGCTGTCCGCGGATGGCTCTACCGTCGAGGACGTCTCCTACGACGCTGAGGGCTGCTCCATCTCGCAGGCATCGACCTCCGTTATGGCGGAGGAGATTGTCGGCCGCCCGCTTGAGGAGGCCAATGGCAAGCTCGCGGAGTTTGAGAAGATGGTGACCTCTCGCGGCGAGATCGAGGGTGACGATGAAATCATCGGGGATGGCATCGCCTTTGCTGGTGTGGCCAAGTTCCCCGCCCGTGTGAAGTGCGCGCTTCTAGGGTGGAAGGCTTTTCAGGCTGCCACCGCTGAAGCTTTGAACAAATTGGAGAAGTAAATGGCTGAGACCACGAACTCTACGGAACCCGCCGATCCGTACCAGGATGAGAACGCCTCCTTCGATGGCGGCGCTGTCAAACCTGAGCAGACCGAAGAGCAGATTGCGAAGGCCTTCGACATCACGGAGTACCTCCGCGATGTTATCGATCCTGAGCTCGGCATCAACATCGTTGACCTCGGCTTAGTCTATGACCTGTGGCTCGACGAGATCGATGGTAAAAATACCTGCGTCATCAACATGACGCTGACCTCCCCAGCCTGCCCGCTGACCGATGTCATCGGTGAGCAGATCGATGATGTCATCGTAGGAAACAAGCTCGCGGACGCAGTCCAGCTCAACTGGGTATGGATGCCGCCGTGGGGCCCGAACATGATCTCTGAGGAGGGGCGCGAAATGCTCCAGGCCCTCGGCTTCGCCGTCTAGCATCAGCGAGACGCCGCGGCCCAGCACCGACGCCGCCGGCCCGACATAGCGCTTTACCATGCGCGGACGGACCGGCGGCGTTCTGCGTATCAGTCCATCTCTCACTTGCCTTCATCGCAGTGTTTTCACTCAAATGCATATCCCCAGACCTCAAACCCGCAAGACGCAGGTGGACGTCGTCAAGCGCTGCTTCGTTGAGAACAAATGAGCAGGGAGTTGCGGGGCCTAGGTCTGGGGATTTGTGGGGTTGACGGTGGTGCCTCCACGGTGCCTCGTTGTGGAACTGTGCGGTTCGGGTTTATCTTCGCTGGTTGCTAGACTGTTTCGACGTGATTGTGACCAATGATTTCGAGGTGCGCGTCGGCGCACGGACGCTTCTCGACGCCCCCGGCCAGCACCTTCGTGTCCAGCCCGGGGATCGCATCGGCTTGGTGGGCCGCAATGGTGCGGGCAAGACCACAACGATGCGTATCTTGGCCGGCGAGACCGAACCCTACGGCGGTTCGGTGACCCGCTCCGGCCCCATTGGCTACCTGCCGCAGGACTCCCGCGAAGGCAACATCGAGCAGACTGCGCGTGAGCGAGTGCTCTCAGCCCGTGGGCTTGATGACATCAAGCGCCGTATGGCCAAGCAGCAAGAACTCATGGAAACCGCCACGGACGATAAATTCCGTGACAAAGCCATTCGGAAGTTCTCGCGCTTGGAGGAGGAGTACCACGCGCTCGGCGGATACGAAGCTGACTCCGAGTGCGCGCAAATCTGCGACAATTTGGGTCTTCCGCAGCGCGTTCTGGACCAGCAACTCAAGACTTTGTCCGGTGGTCAGCGCCGGCGTGTGGAGCTAGCGCAGATTCTTTTCGCGGCATCGGCTGGCTCCGGGAAGTCCCAGACCACGCTGCTTCTCGACGAGCCCACGAACCACCTCGACGCCGACTCGATCACCTGGCTTCGCGGCTTCCTGTCCAAGCATGAGGGCGGCCTCGTGATGATTTCGCACGACGTGGACCTGCTGGAGGCCGTATGCAACAAGGTCTGGTTCCTCGACGCAGTGCGTGCGGAGGCGGATGTTTACAACATGGGCTTTAAGAAGTACCTTGACGCCCGCGCTACCGATGAGGCTCGCCGCCGCCGCGAGCGCGCGAATGCTGAGAAGAAAGCTGCGGCGCTGCACAAGCAGGCCGCAAAGCTCGGCGCGAAGGCCACCAAGGCCGCTGCCGCAAAACAGATGCTGCACCGCGCCGAACGCATGATGAACGAGTTGGATGATGTCCGCGTGGCCGATAAGGTCGCCCACATCAAGTTCCCTGAGCCCGCTCCCTGCGGCAAGACGCCCATGAACGCCAAGGGCCTGACCAAAATGTACGGCTCGCTCGAGGTATTCGCCGGTGTGGACTTGGCCATCGATAAGGGTTCACGCGTTGTGGTGCTCGGGTACAACGGTGCCGGCAAAACAACACTGCTCAAGCTGCTCGCTGGCGTGGAGCGTACCGATGGTGAGGGCGGCATCGTCACAGGTCACGGCCTGCGTATCGGTTACTTTGCTCAGGAACACGACAACATCGACCCTGATAAGACCGTGTGGGAAAACACCATCGATGCCTGCCCCGATGCTGGGCAGCAGGATTTGCGCGGGCTGCTGGGTGCCTTCATGTTCTCCGGTGACAAACTGGAGCAACCCGCAGGAACGCTGTCTGGTGGTGAAAAGACCCGCTTGTCATTGGCCACGCTGGTGTCCTCCCGCGCGAACGTGCTGCTTCTTGACGAGCCCACGAACAACCTCGACCCGCAGTCCCGCGAGCAGGTGCTTGATGCCCTCGGCACCTACACGGGAGCTGTGGTCCTCGTGACCCACGACCCAGGAGCCGTCAAGGCACTCAACCCCGAGCGCGTCATCATCATGCCCGACGGCGATGAGGATCTGTGGAATGACGAATACATGGAAATCGTTGAGTTAGCCTAATAGGCTGATGAGCATGACTGCTCAGCCTGTCCTTCTTGACTGTGATCCCGGTATCGACGATGCTCTCGCTCTTATCTACCTCGCGGCGCTTCATCACGCCGGGGAGGTGGAACTGGTGGGGATCACCACCACTGCCGGAAACGTCGGAATAGACCAGACCGCGCGTAACGCTGCCTACATCATGGAGCTGTGTGGTCTTGGGGATATTCCGGTGGCTGCCGGGCTACCCAAACCTCAACACGTAGAGCTCGTCACGACCCCGGAAACACATGGAGACAGTGGTCTGGGGTACCTCTCGGTCCCGGAAAAGTCCTCGACAGCTACTGAAGAAGAGTTACCGAACTGGACTGATATCTGGTCAGCTGCCGCTCGGCGCGGCGCACTGCTCATCGTGACTGGCCCGCTGACCAACGCCGCTGAGTTCGCCGCCACGCATCGTGCTGAGTATGCCTCTTTTGCGGACGTGGCCGTCATGGGCGGCGCCGTGAACTATCCCGGTAATACTACGCCGACCGCAGAATGGAATTTTTGGGTCGATCCGCACGCCGCACGTGATTTCTTTGCGTCCGCATCGCGGCGCATAACGCTGTGCACCCTCAACGTGACTGAAACGATGTTGATTGGTCCATCCCGGCTTGATCAGCTCCTCAAGGCTTTAGGGCAGCATCCAACGGCAAAAATTCTGCCGGAGGTGATGCGCTTTTACTTCGAGTTCCATGAAGCGCACGGAGCTGGGTATCAAGCCCAGATCCATGATCTTCTGACCTGCATGGTCGCCCTCAATAAGGTCCCCTTCTTTACGGCATCCACTACTGTTCGAGTCGCCTCCGAGCCGGAGTGGCTGCGCGGCACGAGTGTGGCGGACCTCGAAGGTCGGTGGGGCGATGAGCCCAACACGAGCCTGGTGACGGCCGTCGATGTGGATAGTGCACACCGCGAGTTCCTTCGCGCTGCCGCGGTAATGGGCCGTCAGGAAAACCTATAGTGCGCTAGAATCGGTGGCACAATCACGAACCGCTCAAGACTCTATTTCTTGGGTCTCTTCCGTCTCCCACGTACAGGGTCTGCCAGTGGTAAGACCCCGCCGTGCTGGGCAAGAGAGGAAGAAGGACATGAGCACCGCCGACACCGTAGATACCGTCATTGAACCTTTACTGACAGGTTTGGTGAGCAAACGGCCCGATATCCGTGTGGACTGGGCCTACCCGGAACTCAAGAAAGGAATTGAGTCAGGGGAGTGGGACGACCACGTGGATCAGATCCGTGAGCGCCTGACTGGTTACCTGCGCACCGACAAGGTGTGGACCAAGTCGATGGCTACCCGCATTCTGAATGTCTTGGCTGAATCCAGCCACTTCCATTACGAGGACTACCTCACTTTCCGCGCTTGGTACGTCACAGAAGATGACACCCGCGGCTTCGTCAAAGACATTGGCCCTATCATGGCCGTCGGCCACGGCGCCGACTACGTAGAAACCTGTGTGCGTCTCGGAGTTATCCCGGCAGTCGAAGGAGCAGCCATTATCTCGTGCCGTCTGCGCGCGCCCGGTGGCGTGTGGCACGACGATGAAGGATGGCGGCTGGCTCGTGCTGCGTGCACGACGATAGCCAAGAGCACGTCACCGCACATGCTCGAGATTTGGACCGGGCGGCTCAGTGATACGGTTTTGACGGAAGGTGTTCGCAATGGCAACCGCGCTGTCGTGGAAAACTTCGCGCACTTTCTCAATGCCACAGCGCGCATGGTGCGCAGCGAAGCGGAGGATTGGGGGATTGACACCGACCGCGCACAGCTAGCGTTGCCATTGCTCGCCGGACTGGAAAAGCAACTTCGCAACGCCAGCGCCTGATTCGCCCTGAAGGAAGAGAGAATCCTGCGTCTTTAATTGCGGAAGCCGTGAACCGGCGCGGGGATGAAACCACCGCGGTTGATGAAGGTGGCGTTGCCTACCTCGTTAACCGGAATGACTGGGGCGTAGCCCAATAGGCCCCCGAAGTTGACCTCGTCGCCAGCCTTGGTGCCCGGGGCCGGGATGACGCGCACTGCGGTGGTCTTATGATTCATCACACCAATGGCGGCTTCATCGGCGATCATGCCGGCGATGGTTTCTGCGGAGGTGTCACCCGGGATAGCGATCATGTCTAAGCCCACCGAGCAGATCGAGGTCATGGCCTCGAGCTTGTCAATGGAGATGGCGCCGGAGCGCACCGCGTCGATCATGCCCTTGTCCTCGGAGACCGGAATGAAGGAACCGGACAAACCACCCACGCGGGAGCAGGCCATCATGCCGCCCTTCTTGACGGCGTCGTTCAGCAGCGCGAGAGCTGCCGTCGTGCCGTGAGTTCCCACCTGATCGAGGCCCATGTGTTCCAAGATGTGGGCCACGGAATCGCCCAGCTCCGCAGTCGGAGCAAGCGAGAGGTCGATGATGCCGAATGGAACGCCGAGGCGCTCTGACGCAAGCGAACCGACAAGCTGGCCGGCACGCGTGACCTTGAAGGCAGCCTTCTTGACCTCTTCAGCAACTTCATTGAGGGTGGCGCCCTTCAGAGAACCCAGCGCGCGGTCCACAACACCCGGGCCAGACACGCCCACGGAGACAACGCAGTCCGGCTCCTCGATGCCGTGGAAGGCACCTGCCATAAAGGGGTTGTCGCCCACGGAGTTGGCGAAGATCACGAGCTTGGCGCAGCCGATAGCGCTACGGTCCTTGGTGAGCTCGGCGGCCTCCTTAATAATGTGACCCATCTGTGCCGCAGCATTCATGTTGATGCCGGCACGCGAGGACGCGATATTCACAGAGGAGCACACCAAGTTGGTCTCTGCGAGTGCCTCCGGGATGGAGCGGATGAGAGCTTTTTCTGCGGTTGTCGCGCCTTTTTCAACGAGGGCAGAGTAGCCACCAACGAAGTCGACACCGGTCTCAGTAGCAGCGCGGTCGAGAGCGCGTGCGACGTCGACAGGGTTGCCGTCCACGCCTGCGACAATGAGCGATACTGGGGTGATAGAAATACGCTTGTTGACGATGGGGATGCCGAGTTCGGCCTCGATGCCTTCACAGACCTCGACCAGTTGAGAAGCTCGGGTGGTAATGCGGTCGTACACGGCCTCAGCGGTAGCCTCCATGGTGGGGCGCGTGCAGCCGAGGAGCGACATGCCCATAGTGACTGTACGGATGTCGAGGCGGTACTTCTCGATCATCTCGATAGTGTCGAGAATGCTGACGGTATTGAAACGATTAAGCATGACTCGTTATCGTCCCTAGATCTCGTTCATGGCAGTGAACAGCGCTTCGGACTGCACACGAATGGACTGGTTAATGGATTCTCCTACCGTGTTCATCCGCTCCTGAATCTCCTGGATAGACACAATGTTCTCAGCAAACTCGACGCGCAGGATCATGGTGAAGTACCCAGACATGAGAGTCTGCGAGACGTCAATGATGTTGACGTTGAGTTCAGCAAGAGCAGTGGTCACGGAGGCGATGATGCCGGTGCTGTCGGCACCGGTGACAGTCATGATGGCGATCATGACTCGATTGTATCCTGTGGGCTTTTCGCGCTGCCCAGGGGTCATGCAGAATCGAGTGCAGGGGCGTACGGTGGCGCTCATGACTGATACGACAACTACTGCACGCAAGAAGGTTCTCTACATTGGCGGCCACGGCAAGGTGGGATTGCTGGCGGCGCCGAAGCTTGTCGACGCCAACGTGGACGTCCACTCCCTTATCCGTAATCCCAACCAGGTTCCTGATATTGAGGCGAGTGGAGCCACACCGGTTCTGCGCGATCTCACTGAGATTTCTGAGGAACAGTGGGCTGAACTCCTAGGCGAGTATGACGTCGTTGTATGGGGCGCTGGCAACGGTGGCCGCGCAGGCGCTGACGTCACCTGGGCAGTGGACCGCGATGCTGCGCTCGCATCGATTGCGGGTCTGGAGAAGCTTGCTGCCGCCGGCAAGAACACTCCTGCCTACATCATGATTTCCTACATGGGGGCTACGACGAATACCACCGATCCTGCTGACGAAAAGTGGTATGCCTACGTGGAGTCCAAGAAGGCAGTGGACAATAAGCTAAATTCCACTAACCTGAACTACCTCATCCTTGGCCCAGCTGCTCTCACTGAGGAGCCAGCGCAGGGCATTACCGTCCTCACAGAGGATTCGCAGCGCACTGCTGATATGAAGACATCGCGCGATTTGGTAGCCGACGTTGTCACCGAAGTGGCCACCCGCGAGACACTGCCGTCCTCTCCGCTGGAGTTCATCGACGGCGACGGGAGCGTTAAGGATATTTAGCGCACCCAATTCTTCGCTGCGAAGGAGAGAACTGCTTCTACCTGCTGCTTAGTGAGCCCGAGCCCAAACTGGGGCTCCGGGTTAGGAAGGTCCACACGGTAGCCAACGACATCCCAGCCATTATTGTGAGTGAAGTCGACGGTGGCCGTCTGTGGGCTGTCGGCCATAGCGAATTTTTTCGCCTTCAGCCACGCTGGGTCCCTATTAGTGAACTGGCTTGAAGGAACCCTGTTCATGCTCCCGTCTGGGTGCAACATCAGAAGCGGTGCGGTGTAGTAGTACGTCACTGTGTCGCCGTCGTCCTTCTGCCGCACCAAGGCTAGCTCGCCGATGAGCACTGGCCGGTATTCAATCCATCCGTTCTTCCATGTGTTATCCATGCCTTTCACCGTGCGGTTCAACGATTTCTTTCCGCGGACAGAAGCAACGACAAGGAATACTGTAAGTGCGACAAAAATGAGAAGGCTGATGAGAATGACGGGTCCTGCTGCCTTCGTCTCCGAGTACACCGCAAAGGCGGCCGCAGCTATCGCGAGACCTATGATAAAGACGGTAGTGACGAGTATTCCGGTGATGAGTCCAGTGGAATTCTTTTCCAGGAGGGCGCGTCCCGGGCTGGGGCCGGCGCCATCGATGATTTCGCGGATACCACTGCGATCTATATGTGGATTTGGCTGAGATACATCGGCTGTAGATTGTTGAGCTGCAAGAGTTCTCGGCACATGCGGCGAAAGCTTCAACTTGGTGCGCGGCAGAGTGATGGGGGATTGTGTCATAGTTCGCACACTAACTGAGAAGCCAACACCTTTAGTGCTGACTGGGGAGCTTCGCCGTGGAGAAATGGTCCTCATGACGAAGCACGCAGTGAAGCAGTGATCCCAGCCCGCACTTGACCTTCCGTGAGCCTGTGCAAGAAGCCGGCTTCACTAAGCGGCTTGGTGGCTATGTGACCTGCTAGGTACCAACCGTTCACTCGCTCAAACTGTGCGTCTTCTTCATCGTCGACCACCGCGATGCCCATGCGAGCACATTCCTCAGGAGTACGGTTGTCAAGAAAGGCTTCAGTAGTGATGTCGAAGCTCGAACCATCCCTGGAAAACAGTCTCGCTTTGGCCCGGTAGCAATACTCCGTCGGATCATATTCATGTTCGACGGTGCCAGTGTTCCAGATTTCACCTACAAGCGCTGGGTAATACTCGATCCATCCGTTCTGTGCGGCGAGTTGAACGCGCTGCGCACCCCAAGTGTTGCGTCGGATTGATTTCCCAAGGTCGTGTACTCCCACAATGAACGCTGCGGACAAGAGCAGTTTGATGGCCCAGGAAATCGCCGGGTGGATGATGACTTCATCGTCCATGACTAGGGCAGTGGCGGAAGCTGCGAGGATTAGCACAAGGATGGCACGCCCCACCAATGATTTCTTATTGAGCGCTGATTTTCCGGGGAAAGGGCCGGCGGCGTAGACAGCTCGTGCGACATCGGGCGTTGCGGGTGCCGGGTTAGGAGAGGACACGGACCGCCTGGTCTTCGGGATAATTCGGTCAGAATAGAAATGACTCTGAAATTCGAAAGGTGCGAGTGAATTCTGGAACATCCGACCTACTTCACCCATGAATTTTCGGCGAAGGTCAAGACAGCCTCCATTTGCTCTTTGCTGAGCCCGTGTTGAAGCGCGGGAGTGGGGTTGGGATCGTCAGCACGGTAGGCAACGACATGCCAACCGTTGCTATGGTTGAAGTCCACCGTGGCAACCAGCGGGCCATCCGCCACGGTGAAACCGCGCATCTTTAGCCAATTGGGATTGGCGCTGACAAATTCGGCGCACCATGCTTTCGGCATTGAGCCATCTGGTTGAAGAATTAGTAGTGGAGCTTTGTAGTAATGATCTGTTGAGTCGTCATTCCTCCTGCGCCGATGCAACACCAATTCCCCGATGAGTGCCGGCCGGTATTCGATCCATCCGTTTTTCCAGGCAATGGACATGCGCTTGGAACTACGTTTCTCACTTCGTACAACGAGAATGGCAAGACCGACAAACAAGACTGCGAGCGCCCCGCAAACTAGGAATCCATGCACTATACCGGAGCTATCTCCCTCGTCGCTTCCAGCAGAAATGAAGATTACAAACCCGAATATAAGTGCGAGGAAAGCCGCGGTTACGCCGAAGAAACCAAGGAATAATCCTGCGAGCACATCGCTTGCCTTTGCGCGGCCCGGTGGCAAGCCAGTGGAGTCAATGGCCTCTCTGATACCGCTGCGGTCGATTTCCCGATTTGGCTGGGAATCATGCGTTTGAGATTCCTCTGGTGCAAGGTAAGCTCGCGCCTTATCTGAGATCTTGAGCTTTGTGCGCGGCAGTCGGATAGGAGAATGAGTCATACCTCACAGACTAGCGGTAGTAAAACCCTGTGGGCTATGTACAACAGGCCCCTGGGGGAGCAGTACCCGTAAATCGTGTGTGGGTGGACCTCCATGCCTGACAGCGTCATGAGGACACAGTGCCCATAACGAGGAAACAGTGTGCAACTACTGCGTGCGCGTTCCGCGGATTGTCTGCTCAACCAACAAAAGAACCTGCTCCAAGTTCGACGTGTCACCCAGTGCGAGGCGGTTAATGAATCCATCCATAAAGGTCTCCAGATAGGTCACCAAGGTGTCGATGGAGACATCGTCGCGTAGCCGGCCCTTCTCAGCATTGGATTCCAAGCGGGCGCGCACGGCTTTGCCAAGGACTTCCTGTTCCTCGCGCCAGCGAGTGGCAAAGGAAGGATCGGTGCGCAGCATTGAGGCCACTTCTAGGCGGGTGGCGAGCCATTCGTGGCGCTCAGGGTGGCGGAGCATTTCGCTCATCACCTCGACCAAACCGTTGTTTGCCACGACCTCCGCCTCCCGGGCGGCATCCTCCCGAGCCAGCGCGAGGAAGAGCGATTCCTTATCACCGAAGTGGTGGAAGATGGCGCCTCGCGACTTTCCGGTGGCCTCTTCCAATCGGCGGACTGTGGCGCCTTCATAGCCATGCTCTGCGAAGCATTTTCTCGCCCCGACGAGGATGTCGTTACGGCGGCGGTTGAGCTCAGAATCGCTCATAATCGGCATGGCTGGACAAACTCCTTGGAAGGAAGCGCGGCACGAATCTGCCGCAACGATAGCGGGTAAGGGAGGGGAACCGAGTAGGGAACTACATGCCAACGACTCGGTAAATGGAAAGCCTTGTGGATAAAGA
Organism: Corynebacterium sp. HMSC05E07; assembly: GCF_001807225.1. NCBI lineage: Bacteria > Bacillati > Actinomycetota > Actinomycetes > Mycobacteriales > Corynebacteriaceae > Corynebacterium > Corynebacterium sp. HMSC05E07. Next base: position 90,645 of record NZ_KV788209.1, on the reverse strand, counting down.
AAGGCCAGCCAGCACTCATCTCGTTGCTAGCCGGCCTTCCGCTGAGCTATGCAGAGCCCACCTGGTGGGCTCTCAAAGCGGCTTGAGCCTTCTTAGGCCTTGACCATCTGGCGCAGCACGAACTGCAGGATGCCGCCGTGGCGGTAGTAGTCGGCCTCACCAGGCGTGTCGATGCGAACCTTGGCATCGAACTCGACGGTCTCGCCGGATTCCTTGGTGGCGGTGACGTGTACCGACTTCGGAATGCCGCCTTCGTTGAGGGCTGCGATGCCATCGATGTCGAAGGTCTCGGTGCCGTCGAGGCCGAGGGACTCGTGGGACTCGCCCTCCGGGAACTGCAGCGGGATAACGCCCATACCGATGAGGTTGGAGCGGTGGATACGCTCAAAGGACTCGGTAATGACGGCCTTGACACCCAGCAGGTTGGTGCCCTTGGCAGCCCAGTCACGGGAGGAACCGGTGCCGTACTCCTTGCCGGCCAGAACGACCAGCGGGATGTCAGCAGCCTTGTAGTTCTCGCAAGCATCGAAGATGAAGGCCTGCGGTGCGCCGTCCTGGGTGAAGTCGCGGGTGTAGCCGCCAGCAACGTCGACCAGCTGGTTCTGGAGGCGGATGTTGGCGAAGGTACCGCGCATCATGACCTCGTGGTTACCACGACGGGAACCCAGGGAGTTGTAGTCCTGGCGCTCCACACCGTTCTCATCCAGGTACTGAGCGGCCGGGGTGCCCGGCTTAATGGAGGAGGCGGGGGAGATGTGGTCGGTCGTGACGGAGTCACCGAGCTTTGCCAGAACGCGTGCGCCCTTGATGTCCTCGACCGGCTCCGGCTCAGTCGGCATACCGTCGAAGTACGGAGCCTTGCGGATGTAGGTGGAGTCCTCGTTCCACTCGAAGGTCTCACCCTCCGGAACGTCCAGGCTGCGCCATGCGTCATCGCCCTTGAAGACGTCAGCGTAGTCAGCCTCGTAGAGCTCGCGGGAGATAGCCTGCTGGATGGTGTCCTCGATCTCCTGCGGGGAAGGCCAGATGTCCTTAAGGAAGACATCGTTGCCGTCCTGGTCCTGGCCCAGCGCCTGGGTCTCGAAGTCGAAGTCCATGGTGCCGGCAATAGCGTAAGCGATAACCATGATGGGGGAAGCCAAGTAGTTCATCTTGACGTCTGGGGAGATACGACCCTCGAAGTTACGGTTACCGGACAGGACTGCGGTAGCAGCCAGGTCATGCTCGTTGATGGCGTTGGAGATCTCTTCCGGCAGCGGGCCGGAGTTACCGATACAGGTGGTGCAGCCAAAGCCGGAGAGGTAGAAGCCCAGGGCTTCCAGGTCCTTCCACAGGTCTGCACGCTGGAAGTAGCCGTCCACAACCTGGGAACCCGGAGCGCAAATGGTCTTGACCCACGGCTTGGACTTGAGGCCCTTCTCAGCTGCCTTGCGGGCAATGAGGCCGGCGCCGACCATGACGGACGGGTTAGAGGTGTTGGTGCAGGAGGTGATGGATGCGATAGCAACCATGCCGTGGTCCAGGGTGTACTCGCCGCCGTTCGGGGAGGTGACGGTCACCGGGTTGGACTGACGGCCGGAACCGCCCTTGGCAGCGGACTCACCTTCACCAGCGCGGGACTTGTTCAGACCGCCAGTGACGTCAACGAGAGAGTTCTCGTCGCCACCCTCGGAGGTCATGCGCTTTGCGGCGAGAGTGGTCTCGTCAGCGACGACGTCACCGGAAGCGTAGGTCGGCAGATCCTTACGGAACTGCTCCTTAGCCTCGGAAAGGAGGATGCGGTCCTGCGGGCGCTTCGGACCAGCGATGGACGGAACAACAGTGGACAGGTCCAGCTCGAGGTACTCGGAGTACTTAGCCTCCGGAGCGTCTTGCTCGAGCCACATGCCCTGAGCCTTGGCGTAGGCCTCTACGCGGTCGATCTGCTCCTGCGGGCGGCCGGTGAGCTCGAGGTACTTGATGGTCTCCTCGTCGATCGGGAAGATCGCAGCGGTGGAGCCGAACTCTGGGGACATGTTGCCGATGGTGGCACGGTTAGCCAGCGGAACAGACTTCACACCGTTGCCGTAGAACTCGACGAACTTCTGGACCACGCCGTGCTCGCGGAGCATCTCGGTGATGGTCAGAACAACATCGGTAGCCGTCACACCGGTCGGAATCTCGCCGGTGAGCTTGAAACCGACGACGCGCGGGATAAGCATGGAGACCGGCTGGCCCAGCATGGCAGCCTCGGCCTCGATGCCGCCGACACCCCAGCCCAAGATGCCCAGGCCGTTCTCCATGGTGGTGTGGGAGTCAGTACCAATACAGGTATCCGGGTAAGCAACGCCTTCGTTGTCGAAGACGACGCGGGAGAGGTACTCAATGTTGACCTGGTGGACAATACCGGTTCCCGGAGGCACAACGCGGAAGTTGGAGAAGTTCTCAGCACCCCAGCGCAGGAACTGGTAGCGCTCCTGGTTGCGCTCGTACTCGATCTCAACGTTCTTCTCCAGAGCGTCGGAGGAGCCGAAGGCCTCAACAATAACGGAGTGGTCAATAACCATCTCTGCCGGGTTAAGCGGGTTCACCTGGTCCGGCTTACCACCAAGGGTGGCAATGGCCTCACGCATGGTGGCAAGGTCAACGACACAGGGGACGCCGGTGAAGTCCTGCATGAGGACGCGGGCCGGGGTGAACTGGATCTCGGTGTCCGGCTCAGCGGACGGATCCCAGTTCGCCAAAGCGTTAATGTGGTCCTTGGTTACGTTCTTGCCATCCTCGTAGCGCAGCTGGTTTTCAGCCAGCACCTTGAGGGAGTACGGCAGCTTCTCCAGGCCCTCGACCGCGTTGATATCGAAGTAGTCGTAGGACTTACCGTTGACATCAAGAGTCTTCTTGGCACCGAAGGAGTTCAGGCTTTCAGTCACAGGGAGCTCCATTCCTTGGTTTTCGCTTGTGGGTTGTCGAACACCTTTAACATGTTCATCGAGCTCATCGAGGTGATGCCGGCATCCGGAGGAGTTCGGCGCATCGACGTTCTCAGAACGCGAAGGTTCCTAAACCATTGTAGAGGTTGGAACCCACGGTTGGTGCCACTATAACAGTACGGGCGTTCTGTTTCATCCATTTCGGGGGTACCGGCGCGTCACAAGCTTCACCCAGAGCCTTTCGGTTTAGGCTCAGGCGGGCAGAGATGAAGGAGAGACTCATGATCCCGGCTGGCGTAGACGTCGATAACATCGCCGAGCAGCTCTCGGAAGATGGCGTAGCCTTCTCTAATCCGGAACTGGCGCTTGACGACGCCCTCCAGGAACCCATCGCCGAGTCCCTCCGTCCCAATCACGGGGTAGCGGTCGTTGATGTCTTTCCTGAAAAGATTCCCGATCTACGAGATCTAGCGACCGCCCTACAAAAGGAGACTGGTCTCGACACCGTCATCCTTCAAGCCCCCATGAAGGTGTCGGCGGTAAGTAACTCCTATGACCGGGCAGCGCTCGAAGCCGCTGAGGATTCGCTGCCCCCAGGCCTCGATCAGGTCACACTCCTCAATGACTTCTACACAGCGGCCGATGGGTTCTCGGCGCCATGGCTTGCCATCCTGGGAACAATTTTCTGCCTAGCGGTGTTGGCGGGCGCTATGGCTTTCCGAAGCGCCGCCCACGATCACCGGTTCATCTCACACTAATCCGTGGCCGAGATCTGTGCTCAAACTGTCCTACAGTCGGACAGACAGTTTGAAGTTCAAAAGTAACGTTTCGAGGGGATTTCATCGGGGACAGCGGGGTGGCCATGCGCCTTGCGCGAGTGATTCGGCCACCCTGGGAGAGTGGGGAAGAGGCGAACGAGTCAACCACTAAGGCTTTACTTTGAGGGTGGGGGAGTGGTTTTGGCGCTGTGCCGCGTTCGGGGACTGCCCGCCCGACGAGTGGCCGGGATGCCGGATTCAATCGACACCCGACGTCGTTCAGCTGAAAGGCGGGCAAGGCTCAAGACTTGTCGAACAGGCTTGAGGGAAGAGTCAAATAGATCCCGCGTCGGCAGCCCAAATTAAGCATGAACTGCGACTAACTGCCGCTTCGCCCTGGATGAAAATTGAGCTGGTACGGGCCGTGTTACAGCTATGTGAGGAACGTCACAATCACACCTTGGTAACAAAATCATTGCAGGTTAGGTACTTCTGTAAGGGCCTGTGGCTGGACTTAACTCATGTGAAAAATGAGGAAAGTGTGCGGAATGGCGTGTCGGTGACGTATGGTTCACGTATCGACTCACGGGTTGACTCTTGCTTCATGTGTTCATGGGCCAAGCCTTGACTCTCAACTGAGACGACGCACGGGTATGTGGGGAAGCACGCCACGAGCGAATACGGCAGTTGAGGTTCACCGTCTGGCAAATGAGCGCCGTGCTTTCACAAGCACGCAGCGTTACGGGTTCCTCGCCGCAGTCGGTACCAGTGTTCGACTTTTTCAAAACAAGACACCTACCTTCCGAATGGGAGAGGCTCCTTTTCGCTTCCTGTGCGCTCCGTGCAGAGAAGTGCCGCGGCTTCTCGCCCTGTCGGTTCCCGGTCGGGTGCCAGCCATAGGGGCATTCTCCGCGCGCAGCGGAGGAGGATGCTTTATGCGCGGGGCGCTCGGCGAGGAGGAACCTCCCAGCGCGATGGCCTTCGAGTGACGTGTGCCCCTTTCGCTATCGGGACCATGGGTGAGGCTCCTATTGCTGCCTCGCGAATATGGTCCGGGTCTTAGCGTTGGTGTACACCCCGATTGGCTGTAGCTTAACCACGCTTTTGACAGGGTCTCAGATGAGTGCGTCCGCACCGGACGACCTCCATTCCCTCCTTTGGCATGCCCTTCTTTCCCTAAAGAATTGCTCAAGAAGCGCATGTAGTACGGAAGTGCCCCCGTATCCGTTGTCCTTGACTCTCCCGTGTCGCAGTAACCGGCGCTCGGGTCGAGCGTGCGCTATTGTTGTCGCGCCTAGGGCAGGTAGGAAACTGGGTAGGTGTCGAGGAGATATTTCTCGTGGCCACCACTTCATCCTTTGGCTTTCGTCGCTTTAAGGCAGCGTTTACTGCCATCGCGACCACAGCCGTATTGTCTACAGTCTCATCAGTCACGCCAGCCATAGCGGCGGAACCAGAGCAACTCAACATCAAGCAGCTGTTGTCGTCTGACAACCCATCCATCGCAGACCTTGCAGGGGCCATCGTTCAGGTAGAGGAACGCATTGCTGAGGCCGAGGCCGCGATTGGCTCACACCGTGAGGCAGTCAACCGAGCGCTCGTTGATCTCAATGATGCTCGCACGAAGGCCGAACAGGCGCGTCGCGGCACGACGACGGCCCGCGAGCAACTGGGCCTGGCAGAGGACGAGGTAGCTCAGGCTCAAGCAAAGCTTAACGATATTTCACGCTCTGCCTACCGCCGAGCAAACACCTCTGACTCGGTCTCTCGTGCAGCCGGCAAAGACGCTCGCTCCGACATGCTTGAGCGCCAGGCTCTTCTCCGTTCGCAATCCGACAAGCAGCAGGGCGTACTAGCCCAGCTCGAGCAGGAACGAACCAAGAAGGCAAACAAGGAGTCTCAGCTTCGGAAGACTCAACAACTTGCTGAACGGCGTGAGGAGCAGGCCACTGAGGCGGAAGCTTCAGCGCGCCAGACGCTTACAGACTCTGAAGCGTCAATCGAAGAATCGGCAGCCGAGCGTGTCGAGTTGCTCTCTCAGCTTACATCGCTCCATGAGGCTTTAAATCAAGCTAAGGGCGTTGACGAAGAAGAAAAGTCAACCGTCCCGACTGGACCTAACGTCCAGGGCGAGAGCTTGACCGAAGCGGATCAGGGTGCCCATGGAACCACGGCACCGGTCACAGAAGACCCGGCCGCGGAAGACCAGCCGACTGAGGAGGCAAAGAAGTCTGAGGAGCCTTCGGCGTCCTCCAGCGCTCCAGCTTCCGTCGCAACTGAAGAATCTACTGTCGCCGAGGGGCCGACCGCAGTTGAGGCCCGCAACCGTACGCTCCAAGCGCAGCAAACCAGCCCTTCGGTATCACCAGAGCAGATGAAGGAGCTCTCTAGCGCAGCGGATACCTTGTCGTCCGATCCGAATGTGAAGGAATTGTCCTCGAAGTCTGCAGACCGTAAGGAGCATGCGGGAGGAAGTTCCTTTGATCCGACATCACTTGACCCCGAAACCGTCGCTTTGGGCATCGGCGTCGTGGGTAGCGTTGCCTCCATTGTGGCAGCGTCCCAACCCAGCCACAGCAACAGTCTCACTCCCGATGAAATCGATGCACTAGCCCAGGGGTCATCGAAGCTCTTTGCCCTTCAATCGGAGCAGTCAGCGACGGGGACGACGCAGTCGGTATCGAACCAAGAGGCGTCGGCAAGCACTGCAGACACAACGACATCCGAGGAAACCTCCACGGAATCTACGTCGAACTCGTGGGGCACACGTGGTGAAGGAGACTTCGAAGATGAGGACTCTCTTGCCTCTGACGTGTCGGACGTTCTCGAGGAACTCGAAACAACCGATAGCATCACGGACAAGGCCACTTCCAAGCTTGGTGATGCTTCCCGTGAGGCGAAGATAGAAACCGTCATCCAGCGCGCTACTTCTCAGGTTGGCGTTCCTTATGCATGGGGTGGCGGCGACGCAAACGGACCGACCCAGGGTATTCGCGATGGCGGCGTCGCTGACTCTCACGGCGACTACAACAAGATTGGCTTCGATTGTTCCGGTCTCGTGCTCTATGCTTTCGCCGGCGTGGGCATCTCTCTACCGCACTACACCGGCTATCAGTACCAGAAGGGTGAGAAGATTCCGACCAGCGAGATGGAACGCGGTGACCTTATCTTCTATGGCCCCAGTGGCAACCAGCACGTAGCGATCTACCTTGGTGATGGCACCATGGTTGAGGCTCCACAGTCCGGTCAAAATGTCAGCATCACCCCAGTACGGCAAGGCGGAATGTCCCCGTATGCCGTGCGCCTACTTTAGACTAGCGCGTTGCTAAACTGGGCGGCATGACTGAAACACAGCGTACGGCCCCCGGTGCTGGCTTCGGCACTGGCCAAGCACCCTCCACTTTTGACGCCCTCCTCGTTCTTTCTTTCGGTGGCCCGGAAGGAAACGAGGAGGTCGTCCCGTTTTTGGAGAATGTGACCCGCGGGCGAGGCATCCCGCGCGAGCGCTTGGAAGAAGTGGGCGAGCACTATTTCCACTTTGACGGCGTTAGCCCTCTTAACGCCCTCAATCGCGATATCATTGCCAACCTCGAGTCTGAGCTGAAAGATCGCGGACATAATCTACCCGTGTATTTTGGCAACCGTAACTGGCACCCCTTCGGCACAGAAGCCGTCGACCAGATGGCGGAAGACGGGGTTCGCAACGTCGCAGTGTTCGCTACGTCGGCCTGGGGAGGATACAGTGCCTGCCGCCAGTATGATGAGGACATCACCAAACTGCGTGACTACGTCGCGGACAAGGGATACCCTGAGATCACGTTTACTAAACTGCGCCAATTCTTCGATCATCCGAAGTTCGTGGGCGAGATGGCGGACGCGGTCCGTGAGGCTTACGCGGAAGTAGCGGAGGAAAAGCTACCGAAGACGCGCATGCTTTTTACTGCGCACTCGGTGCCCACGGCTCATGACTCCGTAGGAGGCGCTGAAGGCGATAAACACATCTATTCTCGTCAGGTTGCAGAAGCCTCTCGACTTGTCGCCGAAGCCGCCGGCGTCAAGGAGTACGACCTCGTGTGGCAGTCCCGCTCCGGGAACCCGTCCACTCCATGGCTTGAGCCCGATATTGTCGATCACACTACCGAGATTCATAAGAACGATGGCATTGAAGCTGTAGTGGTCTGCCCGATCGGTTTCATTTCCGATCATATGGAGGTCATCTGGGATCTCGATTCAGAGTTGCAGGATGCCGCCGATGAGATGGGTGTCAGTGTGCACCGCACCCGGACCGCAGGTCCTTCCCAACGGTTCGCATCACTGATCATCGACCTTGTGGATGAGCTAGAACAGGGCTCACAGCCTGAGTCATTAGGCAACGTCACCGTGCAGGGCTGCACCGTTAACGGTGCTCCGTGCGCTGAAGGCTGCTGCGATATTTGGTCGCTGAAAAAGGCAGACTAGGCATCCAGGAAACCTACCTGCGTACCCAGCTCACCGGGCAAAATCGCTGAGTGCGTAGGCCACCCCGGCCATTCGCGCTTGACGAATGTGACGCCAGAGCCTGAGAAGCTGAGGATCGAGGCTGTGATCGTTGATACGGTCCGTCACGGTTTCGATGATGGCGGCTACGCGATCCGCACGCGCAAACAGTTTGGCCGCGCGCTCAGGCACTGCCGAGGGCAACCCCGGGGTGTCATAGAAATCACTCAGGGTTCCCACTGTTAGTCGAGGATTCGGGAGAACGTCGCTGCGGTAGCCAGTAGCCTCAATGAGCGCGGCCGACTCGTTAGTTGCGCGGCTCAGAAGGGCATCGGCATCGCCCGGGCTTAACCATGACGGTGCGGGCAGTGGAGAGTCTTCGTCGATGGCAGTCCAGATAGTTGCTCCGTCTGCATAGGCTGGAACGAGAACCACGTGGTGATCCCGATCGTTGGTGCGCACCACAATGGCCCCGGCTGGGTTATGTGCTACCGCGACAGCGGATTCAGATCCGGCGGGCAGAGCTGGCGCCTCACCGGGGCCGGAAAGAACAAGGCGCAGCAGGGGCTCGCGTTCACGGCGATCAATGATCTCAGTAGTTTCGCGGCGAAGGCGAGCGAGAAGGTCAACGAAGACTGCACCGTATGGACCGGTTTGTTGACCGCCGAGCTCCACGATGGCGTCGAGGAAATCATCCGTCGATTCTTTGCCCCAGAGCCATGCTCCGAGCCATACGGCGATATTTTGAACAGGGGACCAGACCTCGGCGCGCATATCCATGGCTGGCCAGTGTAGACGATAGGGTAGACCGCTATGAGCATGAATCCCCGAGACCCGTATGGCGGAGATATTTTCTCCGGTCACGCACGCACGAAGAAGCCGGACTACCCAGAGGTTTCTGCAGAGCCAGGCATGGTCGTCGAGGTACGGGGAGATGACTTCGTAGGAGCGGTCCTGGGTGTTGACAAGACGGCCTGGGGCCCAGTGGTACGACTGGAGGACCGCTACGGTGTCGAGCGAGTGTTCAACCTTGTCAAGGGTGGGTTTCTGGTAGAAGGCCAGCCGGTGACTCTGACTCGCTACGTAGAGAAGCAGGCACCCCGCAAATCCAATTCAGGCTCGCGTCGCGTGGAAAATCTTGAGGCCAAGGTAGCTGCTCCCTCTCGCATCTGGGTAGAGGGAATCCACGATGCCGCGATCGTGGAAAAGGTCTGGGGCCATGACCTCCGGGTGGAAGGTGTTGTCGTTGAATACCTTGAAGGGCTCGACAACGTAGAGGAGCGCCTCGCAGAGTTTCAGCCGGGCCCCGGCCGCCGCGTTGGTGTACTGGCAGACCACCTAGTTGAGGGCTCTAAAGAAACGCGTATGACCCAGACTGTCGGCGAGCACGTGCTCGTGACGGGACATCCCTTCATCGATATTTGGGCAGCAGTTAAGCCGGAGCGTCTTGGGCTGCGGGTCTGGCCAGAGGTTCCCTATGGCGAGGACTGGAAAACGGGGATCTGCCAGCGAGTGGGCTGGTCCGATCCGAAGGAAGGCTGGAGCCGCGTCTACAACGCGGTGAATTCCTTCCGAGATCTCGATTCCACGCTGATTGGCGCGGTTGAACGGCTTGTGGACTTTGTAACCACTCCGGAGCTCTCGAAAGCTGACTTGCTATAAAGAAAGCGTCTAGTGCGTCGTGTTGGCACGCTCGATGAGGTTAACCGCGAGCTGCCAACCGGCGGTCTCAGCAGCCCAGCCGGCCGCTTGCAGGCGCTGGGACATGGCTTGCTTGGAGATTCCAAGCTCCTCAGCCGCCTCATTCTGGTTGAGGCCCCCGCGCACTAGCGAGGTAGCTTCCCGGCCTTCCATGGTGCGTTTGTTGAGGACGAAACCAAGGAGTGCAAAAGTGGCCGCGATATCATTGGCCTCAGCTGCACGACCACGGCGGTCAACCTTGGCGTAAACGTGGCCGGCGCGTGCAGAGCCTTTTAATGCAGCCGTAGCTACTGCGCGAGTTTCCTTGTCGCTGGCGTCTTCCCCGGGGATAACGCCTATTCCGATGGCCCAATCGCCATCTGCAAGGAGGGCCATGACAACATCGCAGATCGAGGACGCCGAGTAGGCCACAGCGCAGATATCCTCCACACCTAGGACCTCGAATTCACCGATGCCATCCAAGGTGGATAGGGCAGCGGCTGAACGTTGGACCAATTCGGCGCGGCGCACCGAACGGCCGCGGTAGCGCGCGTGGACTGCTAGCACTGTGGGGAACTCCCTTCGACGTGAAACAAGCCCAAGTCTACTCCTCGCGCTTGACCGAACCTTGCACGCCTGGGGTGGCGGGCAAGCGCGTGTCGAGAACAAGACCTGCCACACCTAGCGCGGCAGCTACGATGAGCGCTATCACGGTCAGGGGATCGGTTTGACCTGTAAGGGCATCACCAAAGAAGACACCGATGGCAGTTGTGGGGATGGATCCGATGAGCGTGGCGAGAACAAACTGGGTTATGGGAATGGGCGTCAACGCCGCAACATAGTTTAATAAGGAAAATGGAACTCCTGCGACCAGGCGCAGTGAGGCTATGGCTAGCCATCCGCGGCGTTCGAGACGGACGTTGATTTTATTTACTGCTGGGTGGCTCAAGTGCGGGCGAATCCACTCGCCAAGAAGACTACGGACAATGATGAGTGACAACGTCGCAGAGATGGTCAAAGCCACCAGAGATATGCCGAGTCCCAGCCAAGGCCCAAAGAGGAGTCCTGCGGCCAGTGTCCACACGGTTCGTGGAATAGGAAATTGCGTGAAGAAAACATAGGCGGCGATGAACGCTGCGATAAACCAACTGCCGAGGTTCTCCGACCAAGAGCGAAGAGCGCCGATGGATGGGACGTCGACAAGCGTTGCGAGCGCTATTGACACTGCTACAGCAACTGTGACTATGGCCCAACGATGCCACGTCCACCCGCGAACGTCGTGCCACGCGGAATGCATCAACGACCGACAGTAATCGCCGAAACTGTTTACCCATCCTGAATTCATAAGGTATTTAGCCTAACCTGCCGTCAACCATGCGCGTCACTGCGCCATCTATCGGCATAGAGGAATGCTCCTACCATCTGTGTCTTGTCTGAAGGATTGGCACTAAGTATCTGTCAATGCCGATTCTGATCGCTATAAGTGGAGGTCGCTGGAGCGATACTTAACTGATTAAAGCTCCGTGCATGCGACTACGCACTACTTTTCGTCGTCCGCGCACGTCATCCTTCGTCGATTATCTCGACGAGCATCTCACAAGGAGTTCCCCGTGAACACGATCCATCACCTTGCGTCATACATGGACGCGGCGACCCTCCTGCAAGCCTTTGGTCCGTGGGTTATCGCCGGCATCGCACTAGTAGTTTTCGAGGAGTCCGGTGTGCTTTTTCCCTTCCTTCCGGGAGATTCCTTGCTGGTGACCGCAGCAATCCTCCGGGAAGACCTGCATGTGTCAATCTGGCTGCTTGTACTTGTCGGCATTGCTGCGGCTGTTGCGGGAGACCAAGTGGGGTATTGGATTGGCCACCGCTGGGGCCGCGGACTATTTAAAGATGATGCGAAACTTCTCAAGCTGGAGTACCTGAAATCAGCCGAAGATTTCTTCCGCAAGCACGGACCTCTCGCATTGATTCTCGGCCGCTTCGTCCCGATTGTTCGCACCTTCGTTCCCGTCGCTGCCGGCGCAGCAGGGATGCAGTATAAGAACTTTGTGGGGTGGAACGTCAGTGGTGCCGTCGCATGGGTAGCGTCCATGAATATGGTCGGTGTCTTTCTTGGCACCATCCCCGGCATCGCAGATTCGATTGAGAAGATCATGCTTCTCATCGTTGCTCTCTCTGTGACGCCGATCGTTATTAAGAGCCTTTACAGCTACATTGAGGGAAAGAAAAAGGCCACGGCTGTGGAAACATCCTAAGCGTTCCACAAACGTGGCCTATGTGGCTCAAGCTACGGAGCGTGGTGAGAACTTATTCCCGCGCCTAGCGGGTGGCATAGCGAGCAAACTCACCACGGAGGCGCGCATGGGTGACATAGATGGGCTCATTATCCACCGCAGTCTTGAACTCTTCTGTTAGTCCTGCCATGACAGCATCACGGGCTTCTGCGTGCGTGGCATGAAAGCTCATGACTTCACCGTCAACGACAGCCTCGCCGCGGCGCTTGACAACTACATACTCCGAGCCCTCTGGGGCTTCAATAACTTTGCGCTGTGCTGTAAAAGGGTCGAGGTAAGTAAAGGTTACCGTCATCCGGTGCTCCTTGGGTACGAACGGATAGGTAGGGGGGACACGAGCTTCGTGGCCCATGTAACGCAATCTACTGTACCGTCCCAACAATCCCCAGTGGCGCCCTTTAATCGGAGAGCTTTCTCCCGACGCTTCACACCGCACTCAGTGTGTCTAGAAAAGGGGGTTGAGGGTCCCTTCAAAAGGACCCGGTTTCACTGCGTGATGAGCGTGAAACGAAAAGTCTCGAGCCATCGTATTCACGATGTCTCGAGACTTCACAGTGTGCCCGAGGGGGGACTTGAACCCCCACGTCCGTTAATAGGACACTAGCACCTCAAGCTAGCGCGTCTGCCATTCCGCCACCCGGGCTAGGGTGTTTGTTCAGCCTCTCGGCTGGGCACTCGCATACTGTATCCCGATTCGTGTGCACTACACAAATCGCCACGTTATTACGTGTTTTAAGCCCTCATTGAAGGGCTTAAAACACACCGATGGAAGTAGCGTGTGTGTCAGCAGAAGTCGGTGCCGCGACCAGTAGGGCGAGAAGCGAGGATCAACAGTCGTGTTGAGGACGTCAGTCAAATCTTCCGCGCTCAAAAGTGAAGTCCGGTACAAAGGAAATATGACTAGCAACACATCCAACAACAGTGCTTCCACTCCGAACTATGCTGCGGACGCTCGCTTTCCGGGCCCCGACCCCTACGCGCCGTTGGGAGACGTGCCCGCGTTCACCGTGACCTCTTCCGATATCGAGGAAGGCGCGGAAATTGCAGAGCGTTTCCGTGCACCGGAGAATGTGTCCCCGCAGCTGTCGTGGAGTGATGTACCTGAAGGCACTAAATCTTTCGCCGTCACGTGCTTCGATCCAGATGCACCAACCGGTTCCGGATTCTGGCACTGGGCAGCCTTCAACATCCCGGCGGATGTTCGTGAACTCCCGACAGGGGCTGGCGCTGTCGAAGATTTGGGTCACGAGGGCGTTATCAGCTTGCGCGGTGATTCTGGCCAGCGTGCCTACTACGGGCCACAGCCGCCGGCTGGTCATGCCCCGCACCGCTACCTCTTTGCGGTTCACGCGGTGGACGTGGAGAAGTTGGATATCGACCCTGATTCGACGCCCACTGTGTTGGGCTTCAACCTCTTCTTCCATACACTGGGCCGTGCAGTTACGTGGGGTTGGTACGAGGCTCATTAAGGATCCCCGTTAAACTCATCGCAATGAGTACTAAACCCGACTCCGAAGGAGTATCGATCCCGGCCGGCCTGCGTGTGGGCGGCGCGTTCGCCCTACTGGCCGCTGTGCTAGCGCTCTTCGGGCTTATTTCCATCTTCACGGACGGGTGGGGAGCCACCTTCGAATGGACGTGGCGACGCCTTGCCATCGTGGGCGCGGCGCTTTTGGTCGGGGCCTTTAGCAGCCAGCGGCACGATCAACGTGGCAGTCGCGAACAAATCATTGCGCTGATTCTTGCCCTTGTCCTCATTGTCGCGAGCCGTGCGCTGCCGACTACGGTTCTGACAACGATGGGGCAGTACGTCGTGTTCCTCTACGCCGTAGGCGCGGCGTTGTGTGCAGCGGTTATCCGCCGCACTGTGCGTTAGTCAATCCAGCCCAAGCCAGATCCCACGGCCTCAGAGATGTTGCTCAGGCCGTGGTTTCGGATCTGCAGGGCAATGCCGCGATGAATATCGCGAATCCAGTCAGGTCCGCCGTAAATCATGCCGGTGTAGCCCTGCAGGAGTGACGCGCCAGAAGTGATACGCTCCCATGCTTCTTCCGGAGTGGAGATACCACCCACGGAGATGAGCACGAGCTTGTCACCGACGTGAGCGTTGAGCCGCTTGAGCACCTCGAGCGAACGAACCGCTACTGGAGGGCCGGAAACTCCGCCTGCACCCATGGCCGCTACCTCATCCGCCGGGGTAGCGAGGCCCTCGCGGGAGATGGTGGTGTTGGTGGCGACGATTCCGGCGAGCCCGACCTCGACGGCCATATCCGCCACCGCATCGATATCTTCATCAGAGAGATCTGGTGCGATTTTTACGAGGACTGGGCGCGACGTGGATTCCACGACTGCCTCCATGATGGGGCGCAGAGACTCCACCGCTTGAAGATCACGCAACCCCGGGGTATTGGGAGAGGAGACGTTGACCACAACGAAGTCCGACAGGTCACCGAGAACCGAGGCGCACTGGCGGTAGTCGTCCACAGCGCGCTCTGGGTCGGTCACCTTGTTCTTACCAATGTTGATTCCAACGACATCGTTATAACGGCGCTTACGAAGGTTACGTGCCGCATGAAGTGCACCTTCGTTGTTGAAGCCCATGCGGTTGAGGATGCCCTTGTCCGGCTTGAGTCGGAACAAGCGGGGTGCAGGGTTTCCCGGCTGTGCTTTCGGAGTTATGGTGCCCAGCTCGGCATAACCGAAGCCCAACGGCGCCCACGCGTCCGGAGAGGCTGCGTTCTTATCAAAGCCAGCTGCAAGACCCAGCGGGCGCGGGAAGCGCACGCCGAACACTTCCTGCTCGAGGACCGGGTCATTCACTGGAAGAACCTTAGCCAGCAGGCGGTTGGCTGGGCCCGCTGCCTGAAGTCCGGCAAGGCCACTGATGATGATGCCGTGGATGCGCTCCGGACTCAGCCGGAACATCCCCTTGAGTGCTACCTGGTAGGCGGCGTGGCGGGCGCGGTCGAGCGCAGAATACTGCATGAAGAATCCTTCTGGTCCGTAGTTGCTGGTGGAAGTCTAAAAAGAGTGAAGCCGAGTGAGAAGCTCACAGCTAGGATGAGCTGAGCTTGGCATCGGTGATGAACTGGAGGCCGTCACCAGTGGCGGAGGCGGCGACCAGTGTGCCGTCACCAAGCACTGCGATATTCTGCGCACCCGCAACCGTCGCTACGCTCCCAACCAACTCCGGCACGCCGGTAGAAACTGAGTAGGCGTGGAGAAGGTTGTTGTCAGTCGTGGTGACCCACGCCAAGGTGCGCTCGTTATCCCAGGCGACCGCCCACGGTGTGCCCTCGGTGTTACCAAATTGGTGCAGACGGATGACGTCGCTCGCTGTGTAGATAGCGACGCGCTTGCCCACAGTATCGGAAGCTACGACTACCGCACCGTCACCACCGGCGATCTGACCCACACCTTGACCAACGCGAAGGCGGCCACCGGCGCGATCTTTTTCCCAATCAAGCGACTGAATCGTAGAGTCTTGACGCAAGACGCGCACGATTCCGTCCGCCCCGTCGGGATTGGGTACGGAAATAAGCTGATCAGACCCGCCCTCCACAGAAATTTCGGTGGTGCGCTCGCCCTCCTTATAGACACCGATGGAAGCAGAATCCGCCGAGCCGACGAAGATTTCTCCGGTCGAGGCCTCAGCGGCCACCGTCACTGGGGTCTCCTCTTCCACCGCGAGTTCCTGTGGGGAATCCGGCTTCTGTGGATCAAACAGCAGGACTTTATCGCCGCAGGCCAAGACAAAGTGTTGAGGCGAAGCGGTGAGGTCCCCACAGTGTTCAGAAACGTCAATGCTCGGTGCCTTCGACGACTCGAATTCCTCTTGGGTTCCTATGCTGAGAGTGTTCTTCGTCCGTACAGCGAGTACATCGTCCAGCGCAGCGGTGTCTGACACTGCAGCGAAGTCGACAACTTTACCCACCGGTTCCTGTGCCGCGGGGGAGTCGGCGGGCTCTGCTTGGCCATAGACGGCTGAGTTGGGATCTCCACCAACTCCCACCGTGGGATCGCACGCTGCAAGGGCAGACACGCTGGTGAGAAGGGCACAAGAAAGCAGAACTCGACTCATTTTCACGATTCCTCATCCTAGCAGTCAGCGTGGTGAAATCCGGAAGCCGCAGGGCGCACTAGTAGGCTGTCGCGAGTGACTACAACAGCAGCTTCTGACGCCATGACATGGATGCAGGTCATTGTCCTGTCTCTCGTTCAAGGCCTCACCGAATTCCTTCCCGTGAGTTCCTCCGGCCATCTGCGCATCGTCTCTACGCTTTTCTGGGGGCACGACGCCGGCGCATCCTTCACCGCCGTGATCCAACTCGGTACGGAGCTGGCCGTGATCGTCTACTTCGCCAGAATGATCTGGCAGATACTCAAAGGCTGGTTCATCGGCATAGCCAACAAGGACAAGCGCGGGCAAGACTACCGGATGGGCTGGATGGTCATCGTCGGCTCCATTCCAATCGGTATCCTCGGCTTCCTTGGTAAGGACCTCATCCGCGACAACCTTCGCAACCTGTGGATCACAGCATCCATGCTCGTGCTCTTTTCCTTCGTTTTTATCCTGGCTGAGCGCCTGGGCAATAAGACCCGCAGCTTCGAAGAACTCACCATGCGCGATGCCATCGTGATGGGACTCTGCCAGTGCCTCGCTCTTATCCCCGGTGTGTCCCGCTCAGGTGGCACTATTTCAGGTGGTTTGTTCCTGGGCCTCGAACGCGAGGTAGCGACCCGTTTCAGCTTTCTCCTTGCCATTCCCGCGGTCATGGCGTCAGGACTGTTTTCGCTGAAAGACGCCTTCGGCCCCACGGTGGGCCAGTCCGCCACAGGTATGCAGCTGCTCGTGGGTACGAGCATTGCGTTCGTCGTGGGCTATGCCTCCATTGCGTGGCTGCTGAAGTTCGTGGGCAACCATTCCTTTGAGTGGTTCGCTGCCTACCGTATCCCCGTGGGCATCCTCGTCATGATTCTGCTGGCCTTGGGCGTGCTGGTGCCCTAAACGAGACCTTTTCGGAGCTCTCAATGGTGCCGGAGGCGCCATGGGACTGCGGCGCGCGTTAGGATTGTGGGCATGCATTCTTGGCCTGTTCCACACGTCGACTCCGTTCCTGGCGCACCCGTGCCGCTTCACCTGTATGATTCAGCTGACAAGTCTGTATCGAAGGTGAATATTGACGGGGATACAGCCACCATGTATGTCTGTGGCATCACCCCGTATGACTCCACGCACTTGGGCCACGCGGCAACTTATCTGACTTTTGATCTTATTTACCGTCAACTGTTGGATAACGGCTATGCGGTGAACTATGCGCAAAATATCACCGATGTGGACGATCCTCTGTTCGAGCGCGCAGAGCGCGATGGCGTGGATTGGCGTGAACTGGGTACCTCCCAGATCAATCTGTTCCGCTCCGATATGGAACTGCTCTCGGTGTTCCCACCTCAGCACTTCATCGGCGCGATGGAGGCTATCGACGAGGTCACGGAGATGGTGCAGGCGCTTCTCGACGTTGACGCGGCCTACATCGTCGACGATCCCGATTACCCAGACGTCTACGCCTCCATCGAGGCGACCGAAAAGTTTGGCTACGAGTCCAACTATTCCCGCGAGCAAATGGAGACCTTCTTCGCTGAGCGCGGCGGAGACCCCGACCGTCCGGGCAAACGTGACCCGTTGGACGCGCTAATCTGGCGGGCCCATCGCGAGGGAGAGCCGGCTTGGGAGTCTCCTTTCGGACCTGGTCGACCGGGATGGCACATCGAATGTTCTGCCATCGCCACCAACCGTTTGGGCTCCAGTTTCGATATTCAGGGCGGTGGTTCCGATCTGAAGTTCCCGCACCATGAGTTTTCTGCGGCTCATGCGGAAGCCGCACTCAAGGTGGACCGCATGGCGCAGTTCTACGTGCACACCGGAATGATCGGTCTTGACGGCACGAAGATGTCGAAGTCCCTGGGCAACCTTGTCTTCGTGCACAAGCTGGTGGAGGCAGGAATTGACCCCTCTGCCATCCGTCTGGGTGTCTACTCCGGACATTACCGCGGTGACCGCGATTGGTCAGATAGTGTCCTCAGCGCGGCGCAGGACCGCCTGGTGCAGTGGCGATCGGCCATGAAGACCCCGGGGTCTCTCGAATCCGTGCAAGCCGTCATCCACGACGTACGTGCGGCGTTGGCCGATGACCTCGATACACCGCGTGCACTGAAGGTACTGGATGATTGGGCGGCCCACGCGGCCGACGGCGGTCCTGACGGTGAGCATGACGATGCTGCTGAGGCAGCTGACGTGATGCGTACAGCAGTTAATTCTCTGCTGGGCGTGCGCCTCTAAGGATCTTCAGGCATTATCTAGCTCATGAGCATTCGCGCAGAATTCCAGCCCACCGTTGACGAGTTCATCTCCAACCTTCAGACCTTTGCTACTGGTGATTACCTTAAGGAAGACGAGAAGGAGTTTTGGGAGGCGCCGTTCGATGCCTCCGTCCTCCCGGAGCTACGAAAGATTCTGGAAAGTTTTCTCGATGACCTCGACAAGCTCCCGGACGATCCTGAGGGTTCCATCCTCAGCACCGCAGTTAAACCGTCGGTAGAAAATCTCGCGGCCTTCAACCGGAAGAATGCCGATGCTGTGCTTGAGCCGGAGGAAAAGGAAGAGCTCTCCGAGCTCATTCATTCCGCTTCGGCGGCCACCGGCGCCGATGACGTGGCCCTGTCCCAGCTACCGGAGCTGGACTTCTAATTGGCTGAGCAGACTGCACGTCCATCCGCGATCTTTTGGGACATGGATGGCACACTCACCAATTCTGAACCACTGTGGGAAGAAGCGACCTTTCACCTCTCGGAGAGCCTAGGGCGCCGTCTTACTCCGACAGAGCGCCTCGCTACTGTGGGTGCCACCTTTGAGGACACCCTCAACATCTGCGCAGATATAGCTGGCGTCACGTTGCAACCAGGTGATACCGAACGCTACCGTACGCTGATGTTCGACTATGTAAAGTCGCTCTTCGCCCAACACCTCGAAATCTTTCCGGGTATTCCGGAGCTCCTTAGCGAGCTCAAGGACCAAGGCATGCCCATGATGGTGACGACGAATACCGAGCGCTATGTCGCCGACTCGGCAATTGAGGCCTTGGGGCGAGAATATTTTGTGGACACGATCTGCGGGGATGAGGTACCTCGCGGCAAGCCAGCGCCGGACATGTATGCCGAAGCCGCACGGCGCTTGGGCCTGGAACCGGGGGAGTGCTTGGTCTTTGAAGATTCCGCGGCCGGCATGCGCGCGGCAGTTGATGCTGGCTGCGTCGTCATCGGGTTGCCCGAAGGAGACCACGTTGCGGTTCCTGCTGAAGCAACGGAGATTTCGCAGCTGCACTCTTCACGCCACCTTGACGGTGTGACCGCAGCTGACGTCCATGCTTGGTTTGCTCAAATCCGCACCTAGCCACTGACTCAAGAATTTCGGCTGGAGAGCAGAATTCTATGCACCTGTATGGAAGAATATGCACCTGTGAAGAATTTTGAGAGCCTGTTTGAGGAATTGTCCCGAAAGATCGCCGAGCGCCCCGAAGGGTCCGGCACAGTGGAGGCCTATGACAAAGGCGTTCACCATCTGGGCAAGAAGATCGTCGAAGAGGCTGGCGAGGTCTGGATTGCCGCCGAGTACGAGTCTGATGAGGAACTCGCCGAAGAAATGTCCCAATTGCTGTATTGGCTGCAGGTCATGGCCCACAAACGAGGCCTTAAGCTCGACGACATTTACCGCTATCTCTAGAAAGCCGCTCCCATGATTAAGATTGCTGTCCCCAATAAGGGTTCACTGTCCGAGTCTGCCCTCGAGATTCTTAAGGAGGCCGGATACAAAGGCCGTGGACACAATAAGTCCCTCAACGTCGTTGACGAGGACAACGGTGTCGAGTTCTTCTTCCTGCGGCCAAAGGACATCGCCATCTATGTTGCCCAGGGCGTATTGGACTTAGGAATTACCGGCCGCGATTTGGCCCAGGACTCCCGCGCTAAGTTCAACGAGGTTCTCGACTTGGGCTTTGGTTCCTCCACCTTCCGCTACGCGGCTCCGGCGGGTGAGGAGTGGGACGTCGCCAAGCTTGAGGGCAAACGCATTGCCACGTCGTATCCGAACGTAGTGCGCGACCACCTGGCCGCTCACGGCATTGAAGCCGAGGTCATTCGTCTCGACGGTGCAGTAGAGATTTCTATTCACCTTGGTGTGGCTGACGTCATTGCGGATGTCGTCTCTACCGGGGCCACGCTGCGCCAGCAGGGCCTCGAGCCCTTCGGCGAGCCAATCGTGACCTCTGAGGCAGTGGTCATCAAGCGCGCTGGGGAAGAGCTTAACGTCGAAGAAAACGTCGTTCTTGGCCGCATTCGCGGCATCCTCAATGCCCGTCATTACGTGATGCTGGATTACAACGTTGCTGAGGACAAGCTCCCGGATGTTGAAGCGGTTACCCCAGGTCTGACTGGACCGACTATCTCCCCGCTGGCTCGCGAGGGCTGGGTCGCGGTCCGCGTTATGGTTCCACGAAAACTCGCTAACCAGGTTATGGATAGCCTGTCTGGAATCGGAGCGGAAGCAATCTTGGCGTCGGATCTCCGAATTGCCCGATTTTAGGGGCACATTCCAAACATTTTATTCTGACTCCTAGCTACGATGGACGGTGTCCACCATCGTTCTTCGATTTATATGCAAGGAGTCAGCCATCATGGCAAAGTCCACTAAGAAGGATGCTCAGTCCGAGACCAAGGCTACGAAGTCTGAGGTTGAGGAGAAGGCCACCAACAAGGCCCCGAAGTCGACCACAACCAAGAAGACTCGTACTGAGACCGACCTTCTCGGCTCCATGGAAGTTCCCAACAACGCGTACTACGGTGTTCACACGCTGCGCGCTATTGAGAACTTCCAGATTTCCTACGTGACCATCAACACCATCCCGGACTTCATCCGTGGCATGGTTCAGGTTAAGAAGGCCACCGCAATGGCCAACCGCCGCCTCCACGTCCTGCCCAAGAAGAAGGCTGAGGCCATCATCTGGGCCTGTGACCAGATTCTGGAGGAAGGCCGCTGCATGGACCAGTTCCCGCTGGACGTCTTCCAGGGTGGTGCTGGTACCTCCCTCAACATGAATACCAATGAGGTTATTGCCAACCTGGCCCTTGAGCACCTCGGCGAAGAGAAGGGCGCTTACGACGTCATCAACCCGAACGATGATGTCAACATGTCCCAGTCCACCAACGATGCCTACCCGACGGGCTTCCGCCTCGGCCTTTACTACGCCATGGAAGACCTCATTGACCGCATCGATGCGCTGCAGGCCACGTTCCACTCCAAGGGCAACGAGTTCTACGACATCCTGAAGATGGGCCGTACCCAGCTGCAGGACGCTGTGCCGATGACCCTCGGTGACGAGTTCAAGGCTTTTGCCCATAACCTTGCTGAAGAGCAGGCCATTCTGCGTGACTCGCAGAAGCGCCTCCTCGAGGTCAACCTGGGCGCAACTGCTATCGGTACCGGTGTGAATACCCCGGCTGGCTACCGCCACCAGGTCACCGCCGCTCTGTCGGAGGTCACCGGTCTGGAGATCAAGACCGCCCGCGACCTCATTGAGGCCACCTCCGACTGTGGCGCCTACGTGCTTCTGCACTCCACCATCAAGCGCGCCGCCATGAAGCTGGCCAAGATCTGTAATGACCTGCGTCTGCTGTCGTCCGGTCCGCGCGCAGGTCTGGCGGAAATCAATCTGCCGCCGCGCCAGGCTGGTTCCTCCATCATGCCGGGTAAGGTCAACCCGGTTATCCCGGAGGTTGTCAACCAGGTCTGCTTCAAGATCTTTGGTAATGACCACGTCGTCACCATGGCCGCTGAGGCTGGCCAGCTCCAGCTCAACGTGATGGAGCCGGTTATTGGTGAAGCACTGTTCCAGTCCATCCGCATTATGGGCAACGCCGTGGACACCCTGCGTGAGAAGTGCGTTGAGGGCATTACCGCTAACGCCGATGTCTGCCGTGCTTACGTGGAGAACTCCATCGGTATCGTCACCTACCTGAACCCGTTCATTGGCCACCACAACGGTGACCTCATTGCTAAGGAGTCCCTGGAGACTGGCAAGGGTGTCAAGGAACTGGTCCTGGAGAAGGGCCTGCTCGACGAGGAAACCCTGAACCGCGTTCTGTCCGTTGAGAACCTGATGCACCCAGAGTTCCGCGGCCAGCTCTACATCGACGAATAAAGCGTTCAACCAGCGCCAGGCCACACTGGTGTTGGACTAGATACGCACCACAGCACCTGTGCAGCCCTAGTGGTTCGCACGGGTGCTGTTGCCGTTTTCTCCTCTTTCTCCTCAACGCGGCACCTAAAGGGCGGGGGATCGATCACCTACCTACGGGTGTGGAAGTGGACACAATCGGGCGTAAATGTCCACTTTTGGGCGCGAATAGGGAAGAATAAAAATAGTCAAATGTCGTTCGTCGGCTCAACTCAGGCTAGACGCGACCCACTTCCTAACGTGCAGCTCTGCTGCAAAAATTGGAGTCACACAATGGTTGTTGTGCACATCATCATCGTCCTTGCGGCGATCTACTTGGGTGCCCGTATTGGCTCAATCGGCATTGGTATGGCTGGTGGCCTCGGTGTCCTTCTACTCGGTCTTACCGGAGTACCAATTACCCGCGAGGACATTCCCTTCGACGTCATCGGAATTATTATGACGGTGATCGCTTCCATCGCGGCTATGCAGCGCGCGGGCGGTATGGATTACTTGGTCTACCTAGCTGAGAAGTTTCTTCGCAAGAACCCGAAGAAGATTACCTTCTATGCTCCGATTGTCACGTGGCTGATGACGGTGCTCGCTGGTACAGGACATACAGCTTTCTCCACGCTTCCGGTGATCGTTGAGGTAGCCAAGGAAGGCAAAGTCCGGCCATCCCGCCCGCTGTCCATCGCCGTTGTAGCTTCTCAGATGGCGATCTGTGCGTCGCCGATCTCGGCAGCCGTGGTTCTTCTGGCTTCGCTATTGGAGCCGCAAGGCGTTGGTTACCTGCAGATCCTCGCCGTTCTTATCCCAGCTACTTTCCTCGCTATCTTCCCGGCGGCGTGGTTTGCCAACCGCTCAGGAGTCGAGCTTGAGGATGATCCCGTCTACCAAGAACGCAAGGCTCAGGGCCTAGTAAAGGTCCCCCAAGGCTCCTCCAACTACAGCCCAAGCAAGGGCGCCAAGTCCTCCGTCATCATCTTCCTTGTCGCCATTGTCATCGTCATGCTGTGGGCCACTCTCACTTCCTCGCAGGTGGGTTTGATTGAGGAACCGACGCTGCCTCGCAACGAGGCGATCATGACCGTCATGCTCACGGCAGCAACGCTCATCGTGATGGTCACGAAGATTGCCGCGGGCGATGTCCTCAACACTCCGGTGTTTAAGTCTGGTATGTCCGCCTGCATCTGTGTATTGGGTGTTGCGTGGCTCGGCACATCCCTGATTAACCACTACATGGAGGACATTCAGGAGCTTTCTGGCGAGGTCATCGCTTCCGCACCGTGGTTGCTGGCGGTCGTTCTCTTCTTCGCCGCAGCGCTCCTTTACTCACAGGCAGCTACCACCAAGGCACTCATGCCGGCCGCCTTGGCCCTCGGCGTCAATCCGCTCACGGCAGTGGCTGCTTTCCCGGCTGTGTCCGCTCTGTTTATCCTGCCTACCTACCCGACACTCCTCGCAGCGGTGGAGATGGATGATACCGGCTCCACTCGCATCGGAAAGGCCGTGTTCAACCACCCGTTCATTATCCCGGGCGTCGTGAGCATCGTTCTGTCGATCCTCTTCTGCTACATCCTTGGCGCGGTCATCATCTAAAAGGTAGTCATCTCGCACCTGCGCGGTGGTGAGCAAGGGCCCTCCTGGACCCCAGGGTTATGCACCCAGGGTGTATGAACTGGAGGGCCTTTTTCTGTTCCTAGTGGCAGAA
Source organism: Corynebacterium sp. HMSC05E07 (assembly GCF_001807225.1). Classification (NCBI taxonomy): domain Bacteria; kingdom Bacillati; phylum Actinomycetota; class Actinomycetes; order Mycobacteriales; family Corynebacteriaceae; genus Corynebacterium; species Corynebacterium sp. HMSC05E07. The sequence goes on along the minus strand of NZ_KV788209.1, from coordinate 66,543 downwards.
TCTCTCACCCCGCCTTCGCGCTAAACTGGTGGGCATGAGTACGCAACCTTCTGACGTTGACATTGCCCAGGCTCACGAACTCGAGCCCATCACCGACATTGCAGCCCGCGCTGGCATTCCTGAATCCGCACTTATCCCGTATGGCCGCACAAAGGCCAAAGTCGATATCACGCAGATCGGAGATATTCCCGCGAAGGGAAAACTTGTCCTCGTCACAGGTGTGTCTCCCACGCCAGCAGGCGAAGGCAAATCCACCGTCCTTATCGGTCTCACCGATGCCTTGACAAAGATCGGTAAGAAAGCCATCGTGGCGTTGCGTGAGCCTTCCCAAGGACCTGTCATGGGCATCAAAGGTGGAGCCGCCGGCGGCGGGTATTCACAGGTCGTACCGATGGAGGACATCAACCTCCACTTCACGGGTGATTTCCACGCCATCGCGGCGGCGACAAACACCTTGGCCGCCATCATTGATAACCACATCCACCAGGGAAATGCACTGAACATCGATCCACGCCGCGTGACGTGGCAGCGCTGTATTGACGTCAACGACCGCGCGTTGCGCAACGTTGTCACCGGCTTGGGCGGTCCTGCCCACGGAGTTCCTGCCGAGACTGGTTTTACGATTACTGCGGCGTCGGAAATCATGGCCATCCTTGGTCTTGCTACCGACCTAGCAGATATGAAGAAGCGCCTGGGTGACATCACTGTGGGATACACCTATGATCAGAAGGCTGTCACTGCACGCGAGTTGGGGGCGGAAGGTGCTCTCACCGCATTGATGCGCGATGCACTCAACCCGAATCTGGTGCAAACGCTTGCAGGCACGCCCGCCTTCGTTCATGGTGGCCCCTTCGCCAACATCGCGCATGGCTGCAACACACTGCTAGCTACCCACACCGCGATGCGCTTTGGTGACATCGTTCTTACTGAGGCAGGTTTTGGCGCTGATCTCGGCGGCGAAAAGTTCATGGATATCAAGGCTCGCTTTGGAGACCTCGACGTCGCCGGTGCTGTCGTCGTGGCCACCATTCGTTCCCAGAAATACAACGGTGGCCAGCCTCGTGAAGAACTCACAACGGAAGACCTCGATGCCCTGCAGAAGGGTGTGGTCAACCTTGAGCGCCACGTGGAAAACCTCCGCAGCTTTGGTCTCACGCCGGTGGTGGCCCTCAACCTCTTCAGCAGCGATACGGACGCCGAGCGTGAGTTCATGCGCCAGTGGGCACAGGACATGGGCGTAGCTCTTGAAGAGGCCGATGTCTGGTCCAAGGGCGGCGATGGCGCCATCGAGCTGGCAGAGTTGCTGTTGGAGAACCTTTCGGAGGGCAGCTCACGGCAGCTTTATCACCCCGCGGAGGGAATCGAAGCCTCCATTAAAACCATCGCAACGACGATCTATCGGGCTGAGCGCGTGGAATATTCCAGCAAGGCGCTAAAGGATCTCAAGTACATCAAGAACAACGGCTGGGAAGATTTCCCGGTGGTCATCTCAAAGACGCAGTACTCCTTCTCTGATGATCCGAGCCAACTTGGTGCCCCTGAAGGCCACACCCTCCATGTGCGCGAGCTTCAGCCACGCACGGGTGCCGGCTTCATCGTGGCGCTTACCGGTGATGTCATGACCATGCCAGGACTGCCCAAGAAGCCAGCGGCCAACAACATCGACGTCGATGCCGAGGGCTCGATTTCTGGCCTGTTCTAGAACTGTCCTCTAGGTCGTTGTGGCCACTAGGACGGTGCGCGAGGTGCGCAGCGTCCTAGCCCGGCCAGCCGGGATACTCGGGTGGCGTGCCGCCGAAGGCAGGGCAGAGGTCTTGAAACGAGCACCAACCGCAGAGCTTCGATGTTTTGGGGCGAAAATCACCCGATTTACCGTCGCCTTCGATTTTCGCCCACAGCTCGCCTAAGTCGCGCTCGAAGTATTCCAGCTCCTCCGGCCCCGGGGTAAGGAACATGGAGTCCACGACCTTGAGGTACATGAGCCGCAGCTGCGTGGGGATGGTGTTAAACAGGCGCCAGTACACGAGAGCATAGAAGCGCATCTGGAATTGTGCGTCGTGGGAATAGCGGGGGATAGGCTTCTTGCCAGTCTTATAGTCCACCACGCGAACCTCACCGGTGGGTGCCACATCCACGCGGTCGATGAAACCGCGAACTGGGACACCGTTGGGGAGGACGGTGTCGACGTACATCTCGCACTCATGGGCATCGAAGCCTTGCGGGTTCTCCATCTGGAAATAGCCCTTGACCAGCTCGCGCGCCTCCACGAAGAAGTCCAGCTCTTCCTCTTCCGGGACGAGCTCGCGCAGGTCAGGATCGGTATTCACCATGGAGGTCCACTCCGGTTTAATCATCTTGACTGCCACAGGGTAATCGCGTTCTTCACGCGGCAACTTGTGCATGTTTTCCAGCACTGCATGGACCAATGTTCCCTTGACCTGTGCTTTCGTCTTGGGTTCCGGCAGCTTGTCTATCGCTCGAAAGCGATAGAGCAGGGGGCACTGGTTGTAGTCGGAGGCGCGGGAAGGAGAAAGTGCTATTCGCTGTGGCATAATGCTCCTCAGCCTAGCGCATGCCGATATCAGCACTGCGATACACAATGCAGCAGACGCGCGTCTCCTCGGCATGGCAAGCTTGAAGGTATGACTACTAGGAAAACGACGGAAGATTTTCTCGACTTCATTGCTGCCAGCCCATCCTCGTATCACGCTGCGGAAGAAGTAGCGCGCCAGCTAATCGACGTTGGATTTAGCCGCCAAGAGGAGACTGATGAGTGGTCGGCAGCGCCAGGTGGGCACGTGATGGTGCGCGGCGGAGCCGTCATGGCTTGGTACGTTCCGGAGGGCGCTGGCCCGGACTCGGGTTTCCGGATCATCGGTTCCCATACCGATTCCCCGGGCTTGGCCCTGAAACCTACCCCGGATTTCGATTCCGCCGGCTGGCAGCAGGTTGCTGTGGAAGTCTATGGCGGCGTGCTTCTTCACAGTTGGTTTGACCGCGAGCTGACCGTTGGTGGTCAAGTCATGACGAAGGACGGCACCCGCCACCTAGTCACTACCGGCCCGCTACTGCGGCTTCCGTCCTTGGCTATCCACCTCTACCGGAAGGATGAATTCAAGCCAGACCGCCAACGCCACATGCAGCCGGTGCTTTCCGTAGGAACACCGGAGACGTCGGTCCTGGGGGTCGTCGGCAAGCAGCTCGGCATCAATCCAGAGGACATCGCGGCCTTCAACCTCATCACTGCTGACGCGCAGCGCGGTGCGGTGTTTGGCGCCGGAGAGAAGCTCATCGCTGCTGGCAGAATGGATAACCTGTCCTCCGTCCATGCGTCGCTGCGGGCGCTGATATCGGCTGCTGAGCAGCTGGGCGTGGCTGATAATTCGAGCCACAACGACATCCTCGTCATGGCCGCTTTTGACCACGAGGAGGTCGGCTCCTCGTCACGTTACGGTGCTGGCGGGCCCATCCTGGGGGATGTGCTTACTCGCACCGCACGGGCACTGGGCGCCACTGAGGAGCAGCGTTTTCAGATGTTCGCTCGCTCCAGCTGCGTCTCCGCAGATGCCGCGCACTCGGTGCATCCCAACTACGCGGAGAAGCACGATCCCACTCATCACCCCATCATTGGCCAGGGGCCGGTGACCAAGATAAATGGCAACCAGCGCTATGCCTCTGATGCCCAGACGGTGTCGCTGTGGGAGGACGCGTGCCGCCGCGCTGACGTGCCTTTCCAGCGTTTTGTGGGCAACAATGACGTACCATGCGGTTCCACCATTGGGCCCATCTCTGCTACCCGTCTGGGTATCCCGACGGTCGATGTCGGAGTCCCGATGCTGTCCATGCACTCAGCACGTGAGCTGGTAGGTGAGCGTGACCAACTATGGCTCGGCCAGGCTCTTGAGGCATACTTGGTGGGTTAACCCCGTACCCCGCACTCTGTGAAAGGCCCTTGACGCTATGGCTTATTCTGGCCCCTTCAGCTACGGCGACCGCGTGCAGCTTACTGATGCTAAGCGCCGTCACTACACCATCATCCTCGAGGAGGGAGGCCAGTTTCATTCGCACAAGGGCATCATCAACCACGTTGACATCGTGGGCCTCGATGAAGGCTCCGTCATCGACTCCACGCTGGGCAGCTCCTTCCTGCTTTTCCGCCACCTCATGGTGGATCACGTTCTTTCCATGCCGCGTGGCGCTGCGGTGATCTATCCCAAGGATTCCGCACAGATTTTGGTCGAGGGCGATATTTTCATGGGCGCCCGAGTGCTGGAAGCAGGCGCAGGTTCCGGCGCGCTGTCCATGACGCTCCTTCGCGCCGTGGGCCCCCAAGGCCACGTGTACTCCTATGAGGTCCGCGATGACCATTTGGAGTATGCTGTGGACAACGTCACGGAGTACTTCGGCGAGCAGCCAGAGTGGTGGAGCCCGCGACTGGGAGATCTGGCTGATGTCAGCGTCGAGGATCTCGGGGGCCCGGTTGACCGCGTGATCCTTGACATGCTCGAACCATGGGAGCACTTGGAGAAGGTGCGCGACATCCTCATTCCCGGCGGCGTGTTCATGACCTACGTGGCCACAGTTCCGCAGCTGATGAAGGTCATGGAAGGCATTCGTGAGCTCAAATGCTTCACGGAGCCGAAGGCTTGGGAGTCCCTCGTGCGTGAGTGGAAGGTCGAGGGCCTGGCTACCCGTCCAGAGCACCGAATGAATGCCCACACCGCATTCCTCATTTGGACGCGCCGGCTTGCCGACGGCGTCACGCCGCCCCGCCCGCAGCGCCGCGCACGAAAGTAGGGGGATCGGCCCTCACCGCGCGCTAGGGTGGATCCTATGAACGATGCCCCCTACGGTTCCGAGCACACACAGTTGCGCCGCCAGATGGACCAGCTTTCTGAGCGCAACACCAAGCTCGCCGCCTTGCTGAAGGATGCACGCGTCAAGCTCCAGCAGCTACTCGCTGAGGTTGATGCCCTCGCAGAACCCGCGTCCACCTACGGTGTTTTCCTGGGTTATTCCGGCCGCCCTCACGATTCGCGCCGCGATGCCGAGGTTTATACCAATGGGCGTGTTATGCGGGTGAAGATTTCTCCTAACCTCGAACCAGGCTCGCTCAAGGTGGGGCAGCAGGTGCGCCTCGGTGAAGGTTTCGTCGTCGTCGAGGCCTGTGCGCCCGTTAGCACTGGCTCGTTGGGAACTCTTCAAGAGCGCATTGGTTCCGACCGAGCGGTGGTGACCAATTCCGCGGGCGAGGAGCAGGTGATCCTGTTAGCTGCAGACTTGCGTGATACCGTCCGTGCCGGGGACACACTGCTCATCGAGCCGAAGTCAGCCGTGGCTTCGGAGCGTGTCCACAAGACAGAAGTGGCGCAGCTGACGTTGGAGGAAGTTCCCGATGTTTCTTACGAGGACATTGGCGGCCTTGATGAGCAGATATCCCAAATCCGCGACTCCGTGGAGCTACCCTTCCTGCACCCGGATCTGTACCGTCAGTTCGATCTTCAGCCACCCAAGGGCGTGTTGCTCTATGGCCCTCCAGGCTGCGGAAAGACTCTGATTGCCAAGGCCGTGGCTCATTCGCTGTCTGCCTCCCTGGGCGCCACTGCGCCCAGCTATTTTCTCAACGTTAAGGGCCCAGAGCTACTCAATAAGTTCGTGGGCGAAACGGAGCGGCGTATTCGCCTCATCTTCGAGCGAGCACGCGAGCTGGCTTCCGAGCAGACCGCGGACGGGAGCCAGCGCCCAGTCATTATTTTCTTCGACGAGATGGAGTCCATCTTTCGCACCCGCGGTTCCGGTGTGTCCTCCGACATGGAAACCACGGTGGTTCCGCAGCTTCTCACGGAGCTGGACGGCGTAGAAAAGCTCAACAACGTTATCGTTATTGGTGCTACCAACCGTGAAGAACTTATTGATCCGGCCATCATGCGTCCGGGCCGTCTCGACATCAAGATCCGTGTCAACCGTCCAACCAAACAGGGAGCGCGAGAAATCTTTGCCCGTCACTTCCCAGACTCGGTGCCGCACGAAGGCGAGCTTGACGCGCTCATCGATGATGCAGTGGAGGACCTGTACGCTGACCGGCCCTTCGTCAAGTTGCGCTTCGCCAACGCGGAGCCGCGCGTACTGCATTACCGGGACTTTGTGTCCGGTGCGATGATTGCCAATATCGTGTCCCGCGCAAAGAAGCTGGCTATCAAGGAAGCCTTGACAGCAGCCGACGGCTCGGTATCAGGTATTACCGCAGCGCACCTTCATGAGGCTATTGCCGCCGAGCAAGCAGAATCAGAGTACGTGCCCACTTCCGCGAACCCGGAGGAGTGGGCCAAGATCGTCGCCGGAACCTCTGTGGGGGCACATGTCACCGGTGTTGAGTTGATGGGAGCGTAGACATGGGAAGAATGAAACGCGTACTTGGTACTGAGACCGAATACGGCATCTCGACGCCATCGAATCCCGCCTTGTCACCCATCGTGTCCTCTACGCATGCCGTCGTAGCCTATGCTGCGCTGCACACGGGAGCGCGCTCCCGGTGGGATTTCCGTGAAGAACATCCCTTGCGTGACAGCCGCGGTTTCGATCTCAAGCGCTATCACACCGTGCCTGTCGTAGATCCGAACGCCATCGGTGTTGCCAACGTGGTCACCGCCAATGGCGCGCGCTTTTACGTCGATCATGCGCACCCCGAGTACTCCTCACCAGAATGCACCACGGCCTGGGAAGGAATGCTGTATGATGCCGCGGGGGATCTCATCCTGCGCCGAGCGGCGGAGGCCGTCACTAAGCTCACCGCACAAGGTACGTCCGTGTTGGCCAACCACGATCCGTGTCCGCCTCTGAAGTTCTACAAGAACAATGTCGATGGCAAAGGCGCTTCTTACGGTAGCCACGAGAACTATCAATACTCCCGCGACACCAATTTTGAGGACATCGCGCAGGGACTCATTCCTTTCTTCGTGACCCGCCAGGTGGTCACGGGTGCCGGCCGCATGGGTCTCGGTGCTGACGGCGAAGAGGCAGGGTTTCAGATCTCGCAGCGCGCAGATTACATCGAAACCGAGATTTCCCTGGAAACTACTCTCAACCGCGGCATCATTAATACCCGCGATGAACCGCATGCGGTGGCTGAGGACTACGGACGTCTGCACGTCATCATCGGGGACGCCACCATGTCCCACACCTCGACCTTGCTCAAACTCGGCATGACCGCTCTGGTTTTGGATGCAATCGAGGACGGCGTGGACTTCAGCGATCTGCGTTTGGCGGAACCTGTGGCCGAAGTCCAGCGCGTCAGCCGCGATCTGTCGTTGACGCATGAGCTGGTGCTTCACGACGGCCGCCGTCTCACCGCCCTGGATATCCTCGCCGTCTATCGCGAACGAGTTACCGCCACTTCTCCTGCGGAGGACAAAGTCCTTGAAGCCTGGGATGAGGTGGTGGGTTTGCTTGCCCAGGATCCACTAAGCGCTGCTCATCTGTTGGATTGGGTGGCCAAGTATCGGCTCATCAAGGGCTATGTGGACCGTGGTCTCGCAGCTGATGATCCCAAGCTCGCTCTCATTGATCTCCAGTACACAGACATCGATCCGGCAAAGTCTCTGCACCATGCATTGGTGCGCAAGGGCCAGATGCGCACGCTTGTCAGCGATGATGAGCTCACCCGTGCGGCCGACAACCCGCCGAACGATACCCGCGCCTATCTTCGCGGACGTGCCACCCAAAAGTTTGGTGACGATGTCCTCGCCGCTTCCTGGCAATCGCTGACATTCCGCATAGGACCGGAGGACGGCGCTCAATCCGGTGCCGCCTCCGTGGCGCTGGATGAGACGACGAAGCTGGGGGAGGGCGACGTCGGCGCTGTGCTTGATTCCTCAGCAACCGCCGCGGAGTTCATTGACGGACTCCGCCAGCTGGGCGTCACCATCGAGTACCCTACGTTGTATTAAGCACGGTATGAAGCACGAATGGCTTCTCGCCTCAGCTTTAGCTCTTCACCACGCTTTTAGCTCATGAAAGGAGCATTCACCATGAGTGGAAACCAGTCCCAGGTCAACGCCGGCGGCGGCAACAACTCGAACGATAATGCCGAGGAGTTCGACGCCGGGCAGGTCAGCATCAACAGCGCAGGCACCGACGACCTTCTCGATGAAATTGATGGCCTTCTAGAGTCCAATGCCGAGGAATTTGTGCGTTCCTACGTGCAAAAGGGTGGCGAATAGGGGTGGATCAGTTCTCCGGTAACGCCCCCGTCTACGCGCGGCGCATCATGGGCATCGAAACCGAGTACGGCATCACGGCTTCCACGTCTGCTGGACAACGCGCGATGTCCCCAGATGAAATCGCCCGCCTCCTCTTTCGTCCCGTGGTTGCGAAGTATTCATCCTCAAATATCTTCGCTCCCAACGCCTCCCGCCTGTACCTCGATGTGGGATCCCACCCGGAGATTGCTACTGCCGAGTGTGACAGCCTGAGCCAGCTCATTGCCTATGAACGTGCCGGTGACCGCATGGTGGACAGCATGGCGAGGCAGGCCGAGGACACTCTGGCCGCCGAGGGTGAGGAGCGCGCGGTGTACCTGTTTAAAAACAACGTGGACTCCGCCGGTAACTCCTATGGCTGCCACGAGAACTACCTCATCAGCCGCCACGTCGTGCTTAAGGACCTCGGCCAGGCTCTGCTGCCCTTCATGATTACTCGCCAGCTCATTTGTGGTGCGGGCATGATTCAGAAGTCCGCAGGTGATGAACCGGCTCGCTTTGTGCTCTCCCAACGCGCCGACCAGGTATGGGAGGGTGTATCTTCGGCAACAACCCGCTCGCGCCCCATCATTAATACCCGGGATGAACCGCATGGAGATTCCAAGCGTTTCCGCCGAATGCACGTCATCGTGGGTGACTCCTCCATGGCTGAGCCCACCGTGGCGCTTAAGGTTGGTTCCACCCTGCTTATGCTGGAGATGCTTGAGGCGGGCTTTGACGTTCCTCACTGTGGCGTACAGGACCCGATTCACCACATTCGTGACATTGCGCTCGATCCCACGGGCAGTACGCGGCTGCCGCTCGTCGATGGTTCTACTGCCACTGCGCTCGAGGTGCAGCAAGCTCTCTGCGCAGCAGCGCAGCGCTGGCTTGAGCACCGTGAGGATGCCGGCACGCCGACCGCAGAAATGGCCCGAGTTGTTGACCTCTGGCAGCGCATGCTCACGGCAATCGAGTCCCAAGACTTCTCTGGAGTGGACCGCGAAATCGATTGGGTTATCAAGCGCAGCCTGCTTGAACGCTACCGCGCGCGCCTGGGAGGGGAGTGGGCCCACCCCAAATTGGCCCAAATCGATCTGACCTACCACGATATCCGCCCTGGCAGGGGGCTTTTCAGCGTGTTGGAACAGCGTGGGATGGTGAAACGCTGGATTGATGACGCGAGCATCGAGGCTGCAGTTGATAACCCACCACAGACAACCCGTGCCAAACTGCGCGGGGAGTTCCTTGCAGCTGCCCGCCAACTTGATGCCGCTGTGACGGTGGATTGGACGCGGATGAAGGTCAACCGGCCAGAACCTATGACGGAGGAGTTCTCCGATCCCTTCGTATCCGAGGATCAGCGTTTGGACGGGTTGTTAGACTATATGCGTTCACACCACGGCGTTTAGCACGAAGGAGCCTGCCACCATGGCGTCAGCTGACCGCACCGCACACCGGGCTCCGGCCTGGGACACAGCCGTTGAAAGGCTCACCAACCTCACTTTCGCTCTTCATGGAGCCGCCCACCAAGGCGGTGTCCCTGACCGCAGCGCTGCATGGATCCGAACTCACGTTGAGGGTTATCAGAGGAAGAGCGATGAAGCCTTTAACAAGCAGCTGTCCCGCGACATCGTGACGCTGCAACGTGCGGGTGTTCCCGTCGTTCACACCAGTGGGCCAGAAGGTCCGCTCTACCGGCTTAACCCTGAGGATTACCAGCTACCACCTGTGGATTTCACCCCCGAAGAAGCCATGGTTCTGGGCGTTGCCGGGGGTATTGGCACGCCCGGTGGGTTGAGCGATTTCAGTCTTTCGGCATGGACCAAGATCGCAGCTTCAGGTGCGTCGCGCGATCTTTCTGGGGCTCCGGTGTATACCGCAGTCAATGACATGACAAAACTCAGTCCGGAGCTGGTGAAGGCAATTATCACCGCGGTACGGGCCGGAGTGCGCATCTCCTTTGATTATTACCCTACGCCGGCCTCCGAACCTATACGCCGCCTCATGGACCCGTGGGGGCTTGTCAACCACCGTGACCGTGTCTACCTCGTCGGTTGGGATGCTGATCGCGAGGCTCCCCGTACTTTCCGTGCCACGCGCATGAGAAATGTTCGCCGCTCCCGCCAGGAAGCCACGCATCTGGAGCCAAGTGCACCACTGCAAGACCTCGTTATCGCCGCACTGGATCGGGGTGAAACCATCAGTGCCGTTCTCAGCGTGCCGGAAGGCCAAGCAGCCGAGCTCGTCGAGGCGGGAAACCGCCGCAACGATGGGCTTCTCGAGCTCACAGACGTTCAGCGCGATTGGCTGGTTCGTACTGCCGCTGGCTATGCGCCCGATGTCATCGTGCTGGAGCCTGAGGAGATCCGCGTCGACATTCTTAGCCTTCTGCGCGGTGGCAGCACTGAGGAGGGGCCCCATGACTGATCACTCACGTAAGCTGCAGGCGCTCGTTCGCTCGCTCAATCTCATTCCGTATCTGCGCAACCACCCGGATCTCACCCCGATGGAAGCGGCAGAGGATCTCGGCATGACCCCAGCGGAGCTGAAAGATGCCGTGGATAGACTTTTCTGCTCAGGCGTGGGGCGTAATACCGAAGAACTCATTGACTTAAGCTTCAGCTACCGCGATGGCATTGAGATCTACAACGACCAGGGCTTAACCCAGGCACTGCGCCTTACTCCGACGGAGGCCGGGGCGCTGTTGCTGACGCTTGAATCTCTAGAGGCAATGCCAGGGCTTGTCGACGTCTCCTCTGTCCATTCCGCCGCCGCCAAGCTGCGCGACATCATGGATGAGAAGACCGCTGCTATCTATGACTCTCTCGCCGCAACTGACCCGGAAGAATCCCAGGTCCAGGCGGCATTGGCAGGAGCTATAAACAACCACAAGCAGGTGCGCTTCACTTACTGGAGTATGTCCTCCAACCGCACACGCGAGCGTACTGTGCACCCCGCTCGTATCTTCATCGTGGACGGTGAACCTTACCTCGTGGCCTGGGATGAGTCCGCCGGTAGAGAAGCGACGGGAGAGCATCGCACCTTCCGTCTCGACCGTATGAAGGACGTGGAGGTGCTGGACGCACCGGCAACCCCGCACCTCCGCGAGCTAGACTTCAACCCTGATTCACCGTTTGGTCTAGATCACACTCTCACCGCTGAGCTCGAGATTCACCAAGAGTTCACCTGGCTAGCAGAGCACTATGACATCACCCTGGGTAAGGACCTTGGAAATGGCCTCATAGCTGCAACGATGCCGATTGGCTCTGAGGCGTGGTTCACCCGTTTTGCGCTCGGCCAAGGCGATAGGTTGCGGGTTACTGGCCCTGCAAAGCTCGTCCTCGCTATTTCGCAGCATAGAAATCGCGCCATCGAGCGTTATACTCAACTCCCAGATTAAGTGCTCTCCGCGTGCGCTCGTTGCGAGGTGTTCTCCACATCCGTAACACGCACCACCGACTATGAAAGAAGGGGCTTCCCCATGACTGTGGGACCTTTGGAAATCGGCCTTGTCGTCCTCGTAATCGTGCTGCTCTTCGGCGCTAAGAAGCTTCCGGAGCTCGCTCGTTCCGTGGGCCGTTCCATGCGCATCTTCAAGTCCGAGGTCAAAGAAATGAAGGACGAGAACAACACCGCTGACGGTCAAGGCCAGATCGCTGCCGCTAAGAAGAACGACGAGGACTTCTGGAACAGCCCGGAGATGCAGCCGCGCTCCACCAAGCCGGTAGACGGCACCCAGAACTAAGCACCATTCACGCCATCTTTCTGCCTGAGAGGGGAGGACGTGTGCCTTGAGCGATATGCGCACACCATCTGCTACAAGTAAACCCACGAGCAGGCAGAAGTGGACCTCAAAGCTACGGCGCAAGCCGAAAAACCCAACCGGGGAAATGACCTTAGTGCAGCACCTTCAGGAGCTGCGCAAGCGCATTGTTATCTCCTTGCTCGCCCTGATAGTGGGCACCATTCTTGGCTTTCTGTGGTACCAGCATTCACCCTTCGGATTATCACCGTTGGGCGAAATCCTGCGTGGCCCGTACTGCTCTTTGCCAGAAGAGCGCCGTATTTCCTTTAGCGCAGACGGTGAATGCCGTCTGCTTGCTACCAGTCCTTTTGAGATGCTTCTCCTGCGTCTGAAGGTTGGTGCTCTCGCCGGTGCGGTGCTTGCCTCCCCAGTGTGGCTCTATCAGATTTGGGCCTTTATCGTGCCCGGGCTGCACAAGAACGAGCGCCGCTTCACTTTCTTCTTTGTCTCCAGCGCCGTGGTTCTCTTTGTTCTCGGTGCCGTTCTGGCGTACTTCATCCTCTCGGTGGGACTGGAGTTCCTCATGGGGATGGGTGAGGAGTTCCAGACCGCAGCGCTCACCGGTGAGCGCTACTTCTACTTCCTGCTCACTCTGCTCATGATCTTTGGCGTGAGCTTCGAAATTCCGCTGCTCATTGTCTGCCTCAACCTTATCGGTGTGCTGGAGTACGAGCACGTCAAGGACAAGCGCCGCATCATCATTGTGGTCATCATGATCTTCGCAGCCGTGGTGACTCCAGGACAAGAACCTTTTTCCATGCTGGTGTTGGCCCTCGCGCTCGTCCTGTTGGTGGAGATTGCCTTCCAGTTCTGCCGAATCCACGATAAGCGCGCTCAGCGTGAACGTCCTGCGTGGATGGACCTCGATGATGAGACGGCCTCGCCGTTGGGCGAGGGCCCCGGGGGCATTGGCGCGCCGACTCCAGTCGAGGCCCCGACGAGTGTCTCTGCCTCCGCTGCACCAGTGAGTAGCCCATCTCCACGGACCACGGGGGCATCGCCAAGCACCAGCACCGCTCCGCGCACCACGCAGCCGCCACAGGGCGGATTCTTCGATGACGTCCTTTAAGGACATACTCGTTAAAGCCGACCTGGCAAAGGCACTGACCGCGTTTCTCCTCGCGCAGCGGTCACCGACTGCGCCGCGGTAACGCTGGGCAGGTACCCTGGTTGCTTATGACATTGACGCATCTGGACGAGTTCACCCGCGCCCTGCCGTACTCCCTGGATGACTTCCAAATCGAGGGTTGCCAAGCCGTCGAGGACGGCCACGGCGTGCTGGTGTGCGCGCCTACTGGTGCTGGTAAAACCATCGTCGGCGAATTTGCGGTCTCCCTTGCGCTGAGCCAGGGCACCCGCTGTTTCTACACCACGCCGATTAAGGCACTGAGTAATCAGAAGTACCACGACCTCGTCGAAGCCCATGGTGAAGACGCCGTGGGCCTGTTGACGGGTGATGTCTCTATCAACTCTTCCGCAGACATCCTCGTGATGACCACTGAGGTGCTCCGCAACATGATTTACGCTGGCTCCGGTGCGCTCGAGCGGCTTACCCACGTGGTCATGGATGAGATCCACTTCCTTGCGGACGCCTCGCGCGGTGCAGTCTGGGAGGAGGTCATCCTCAATCTTGATGAACACGTCTCCATCATTGGCCTCTCCGCCACCGTGTCGAACTCGGAGGAGTTTGGACGTTGGCTGAGCACCGTGCGCGGTGATACCACTGTCATCGTCAGCGAGAACCGCCCCGTACCACTGGACCAGTGGATGATGGTGGGCCGCAAGATATACCCGTTGTTCGAACCGAATTCTGGCGGTCAGGTCAACGCGGAGCTTGCCCGGCGCATCGAGCGCTTGGAGTCGGGGGAGCGCTCGGCTGGTAGCTCTTCTGACGCCTACGAGAATAAGCGAGCTAGCTTCCGCTCGCGGGCACGCCACAAGGGCGGGGGTCGTGGCAGGCACGGTGACCGCAACGGTGGCGGTCACGACAGGCGTAGTGGTGCACCCCGTGCACAGGACCGCTATCGCCCGCTCGGCCGCCCAGAAGTGCTCAAAGAGCTGCAGTCCATGAACATGCTGCCGGCAATTACCTTCATCTTCTCCCGTGCAGGGTGTGACGGGGCGCTCTACCAGTGCTTGCGCTCGCGCATGGTGCTCACCTCCCCGGAGGAAGCGACGGAGATCAAAGCCATCGTGGATAAAGGTGTGGAAGGCATCCCCGAGGAGGACCTCCAGGTTCTGGACTTCAAGCGCTGGCGTGAAGCTCTGTCGCGTGGGTTCGCTGCTCACCACGCAGGCATGCTTCCGGCATTTCGGCATATCGTTGAGGAGCTCTTTGTCAAGGGTCTCGTCCGAGCCGTGTTTGCCACTGAAACCCTTGCCCTCGGCATCAACATGCCTGCCCGCACCGTGGTGTTGGAGAAGCTCATCAAGTTCAACGGCGAAGCGCACGTTGACCTCACGCCAGGCCAATACACGCAGCTCACTGGTCGCGCCGGCCGCCGTGGCATCGATACGCAAGGCAACGCGGTGGTGCAGTGGGCGCCGGCCATGGACCCCCAGGCGGTGGCTGGCCTTGCCTCAACGCGTACCTACCCGCTGATTTCTACGTTTGAACCCGGCTACAACATGGCCATCAACCTGTTGGGGATGCTGGGATTCGAAGAATCCCTGCGCCTGTTGGAGAAGTCCTTTGCCCAGTTCCAGGCAGATGGCTCCGTGGTGGAGGAGACCCGTGAGATCGAGCGTGCTGAGCATCGCGTTCGCGAACTACGCGCACAGCTCGACGACGCGATTTCTCATTTAGCACCACCCACCACGGATGGTGAGGATGCCGCGGAGGTCCTTATGGACTACATGCGGCTGCGCCACGCCTTGAGCGATGAGGAAAAGGCAGCCCAAGCCAACAAGAAGAATGAGCGCCGTAAAGAAGTCGCCGCTGTTCTCGCGCGTCTCCAGGTCGGTGAGGTTATCGCCATCGCAACAAGGAAGCGCCCCACGTTAGCCGTTGTCATTACCCCTGCCAACCAATCTGCTGACCCCCGCCCATGGGTGACCACAGAATCGGGATGGTCCGGGCGTATCGACGCCGAGGGCATTGAGAATCCTCCCATCTCCGTTGGCCACATGAAACTGCCGCGCGCGGCGCAGAAGAATCCGCGCCGCCACATCAAGTACGTTCAGGATGCCTTCAAGCGGGACTTTTATAAGCGTCCGAAAAAGATGCGCACTGCGCCGCGGAATCGCCCCAACAGGAAGGTCGGGGAGTTGCGTGACGCCATCCGCCAACACCCGGTTCACCACTGGCCGGCAACTGATCGAGAGCAACTTGCTGGTGTAGCCCAGAAACTTGCCCGCCGCGAGCGCGACCTGGCCAAGCTCGAAGCCAAGGTAGAGCGTGCTACCGACACCCTCGGCCGCACCTTTGAGCGCATTGTTGATCTACTCTCTGAAATGGACTACGTGGAGTTTGAAGGCTTCGGCGAGGACCGTGAGCCAGTGATCACTGATGAGGGCGAACGCCTTGCCAAGATCCATTCCGAATCGGATCTCCTCGTAGCGCAGTGCCTGAAACGCGGTATCTGGAATGACTTGGATCCCGCGGAGCTGGCAGGTGTGGCATCGCTGTGTGTCTTTGAAAATCGCAAGGCCACGCGCGGTGAGCCCGGTGCAGCCACGGATCCCATGGCGGATGCCATGGACGCCACTTGGCGTATCTACACCGAGCTCGTGGCGGATGAGAGGCGCCACAACCTTCCGCAGACGCGTGAGCCGGAACCTGCCTTCGCACTGGCCATCCATCAGTGGACCGCGGGCGCGCCGCTGGCCTACTGCATGGCAGCGGCCAACGAGGCTGGCGCCGAGCTTACCCCCGGTGACTTTGTGCGCTGGTGCCGCCAAGTAGTGGACCTGCTTCAGCAGGTGGCTAAAACCGGCTACGAAGAGGGCATTCGCCGCAATGCCCGGCGCGCCATCGATGCTATCCAGCGCGGTGTCGTCGCCATCGGCGCCTAATCCCATTCCAAGGCTCAGTTCACGGCTTCTTGGACCGGGTCTCATGTTCATCCGCCCCTGCAAGGAGCGCGGTCGCAGCAGCCACGAGTGCTGGGCGGTGTGTACCAACGAGTGCGAGCGTGGCAATGCGCAGGTTCTTCCCGAAGGGATTGAGTATGAGCGCTTGGGTGCCCACGACGTCATCGCCCACCAGTGCCGGTCCGCCGGAATCACCTTTCACCGCGGGCACTGTGTTGAACACCATGCCGGCGGGGGAGACGGTCGTCAGAAAGTCAACGGACCACGTGCGGAAGAAAGGCATGAGAAAGCGCCCTCGGCGTTGTTGGGCGCGCCGAGCCTTACCGCCGTAGCCCCACGTCACAATCTCCTCGCGGAAGCCTGGGGTCCGTGTGGTCAGCCCCGGCACATCACGGGGAGGAGCTGGGCTGTCCAGCAAGCACAGGGCCATGTCTGTGCCATCAATGGTGCGCACGGCTGTGAGCCTGCGGTTGAATCCGCCGCTAACTTTGTAGTGGTCCCCTTCCTCAATCCCATCACGGAAGAAATGGGCGCAGGTGAGCACCAGCTGGGCGCGGAGCTGCGGGCGGGGTAGAAGGGAGGCGTCAACAAGCACACCCGAGCAGTAACCCTGTCGGGTGCGAATCTTGACGGCAGCGGGATGAGGCTCCATGAACTCCAGCCTAACGAGGAGCCCGCGTACAGCGCGGTAGGCTGGCGGGCATGACTGATTATCCTTCCCGCCTTCAGCGCGCCCGTGAGGCAGTGGCTGCCCAAGGAATCGATGTGGCACTGGTAGGCACCGGTGCCGAGTTTGCTTATCTCACCGGTTCCTGGGTGTCCTCCCATGAACGTTTGACCTGCCTAGTGATTCGCCCTGATGCTGAGCCAGTTATCGTGGCTCCCCGCACGGATATCGAATCCCTTGAGGGCGTTGCTGCCCGTTTGCGTGGCTGGAGTGACGGCGAGAATCCATACGCACTGGCGTTAGAGGGGTGTACACCAAAGAAGGTTGCCCTGGGTTCAAGCCTGACGGCCGATCACGTGTTGCGTTTCCAGGAAGTGCTTGATGGCTCTTCCTTCGTTCTCGCCACCACCGCCCTCGCTGATCTGTTTACGCGCAAAGAGGACGAGGAGATTTCGGAACTGCGCCACGCCGCACGAGCGATCGATGCGGTACATGCGCAGGTACCTGGACTCTTGCAGCCTGGACGTACCGAAGCCGAGGTTGCCGAGGACCTTCGGACCCTCATCTTGCGAGAGCACACGTCGGTGGATTTCATCATCGTTGGTTCCGGTGCCCACGGCGCGAACCCGCATTATGACTTCGGAGAACGCATTCTTGCAGCAGGGGATCCGGTTGTCGTCGACATCGGAGGTACTGTGCCCTCGGGTTATCACTCCGATTGCACGAGGACTTATGTCGTAGGCGGCGATCCAAGTGCTGCACCAGAGGACTTCCTGGACGCCTATGCGGTGCTGGAGCAGGCCCAAGCCGCCAGCCGCGCAACCATCCGCCCGGGAGCGACCGCCCAGGACATTGACCGCGCCACCCGTGAGGTCATTGAGGAAGCTGGCTGGGGAGAGTTCTTTACGCACCGCACTGGCCACGGTATCGGGCTCTCAACCCACGAAGAGCCTTTCATCATGGCGGGAAACAGTTTAGAACTAGCTGCGTCTATGGCCTTTTCCATCGAGCCGGGCATCTACGTGCCCGGGAAATGGGGAATGCGCTTGGAAGATATCGTGGTGACCACTGAGGATGGTTATGAGTCCCTCAACCAGGCACCGAGGGAGCTGCGCTAATGGGAGCACTGCTCATTCTGGGTGGACGCAGCGACATAGGTGGCGAACTCGCCCGCAGGCTCTGCCAGGGCCGCCCGGTGGTGTTGGCTGCGCGTGGTGATCAAGGCATGGAAGCCCTCAGCGAGGAACTCGTTCATGCCGGGGCAACCGCCGTCCATACACTATCTTTTGATGCCATCCAGGTAGACCAGCACCGCGAAGTAGTGGCACAAGCTGCCCAGCTGGCCGGCGAGGAGATCACAACCGCCGTGGTGGCCTTCGGCATCTTGGGGGATCACAACCGCGCAGAGCACGATGAAGCCCACGCTTTCGATATCGCGCTGGTGGACTATGCAGCGCAGGTGTCCATGCTCACCGTGCTAGCTGATGTCATGACGTCGGGCCACATCGTCGCCTTTTCCTCCATCGCTGGATGGCGAGCCCGCCGCGCCAATTATGTGTACGGCTCGACCAAAGCCGGACTCGATGCCTTTTGCCAGGGTCTGGCAGATCGCCTCCATGGCAGCAAGCTCGCCCTCATTACCGCACGCCCCGGATTTGTCATAGGTTCTATGACCAAGGGAATGAAACCTGCTCCGTTGTCCGTTACGCCAGACAGTGTGGCTGAGGCCGTCACGAAAGCCATTGAGTCGGGGACTGAGTCACGAACCGTGTGGATCCCTCGTGCGCTCCAACTCCTAGCCTGGGTCATGAAGCTCGTGCCGCGTCCCATCTGGCGGCATATGCCGCGCTAATCCTGAAGGTGCGGCGAGTTCACGTCGAAGATAAAGCCCCGCGGGGCAAGCACCCGCAGAACAACGTCGGCATCGCCATCGGCAAGGTCGTGGATAACGAGGCCGCGCCACGGAGTGACAGTGACCGGCGCATCGAGCTGTGCAATCAGTCCGGCGTATTCACCTGGCAAAGCGCCCTTGTGGAGACCCGCGCCCAGATCGACTCGTCCTTCGGCAGTGTGCTCGGTAAGCCAACCAATTGGTGCGGGGTGCAGGGATTCCGCTGCCTCCGCTGCCGAATCTGAAGTAGGGCTATCTACCTCATCTATGGTCTTTAGGAGAGCGGTGATGAGGGCGGGGAGGGCGTCGTCAAGCGCAAGCTCCTCGCCTTTTACCTGACCTGCCTCGATGAGGCGAACAACCGTCGAGTCCTCAGGTGTGCGCAGCTGCAAGCCAGTGGACACGCCCTGGCTGAGGATGTCACCTAGGCCGCCATCGATACCAATAACGGTCTCACGTAAAGCGTTCCCCTCCGCTTCGTGTTCAGCAAGTGCAGCCGAGATCTCTTCAGCCACGCGGGCAGCAACCGCTCGCGCCTGCGCAGACAGGGGAGAGGCCACGACGCGTGGAGGAGTCCGTGGAAGAGACACACTGCTCACCGCAGCCTCATCATCAACTCCGCGAAGGGTGAGCACGCTGTGCTCTTCGAGATACACATAGCCATCGGCGTGCTCGCGCGCGACCTGGCCCAGCGCTAGCCACTGCTCAGGGGTGACCACGCCGCCGGCGGGATAGAAGTGCAGGGTATGGGACATGGTGGGCTAGTCTAATAGGCCTGGGAGGGGCAACAGCGAACCGGCTGGTAAAGCAAGTAGGGTAGGCAGCATGCCCTTTGTTCTGTTCATCGCGTACATCCTTCTGGAAACCCTCGCCTTCTGGGCCGTCGCGCAGTGGATCGGCGTCCTCTGGGCCCTACTTGCCCTAGCGCTGACCATGTTCTTCGGCATGACCATTGCCAGCCTGGAGGTGCGCCGCATGATGTCGAGCCGCATCCGCCAGGCAGGTGATGGCATGTACGTCATGGAGGATCCGACCCCTGGAAAGACAGCCGGCAACGTGGGCCTGACGATGGTGGGAGGCATTCTGCTATCCATGCCTGGCTTCGTGTCTACTGTGCTCGGTGCGCTGTTTATCTTTGCACCAACGCGTTCGCTGATTCGCATGATGCTAGCAGCGTCGATGTTTAAGAAGATTGAGGACATGGGCATCCGCGCCTATGAGGCCTCTCCGATGGCTCAGCACCGAGACTCCTATGGTTCCTTCGGCAACGCCGGCCCGATGACGCCGAATACCCCGTCTCCTGAAGTGATCGACGAGGACGAGCTGCGGGATTGGACCAAGAACGTCAAGCCTGAGGACTTTGAGGACGGCAAGAACTAGTGCTGGGGATTATCGCTCGACTGATCCTGGCGGCCACATCCGGCGCCGTCACCTACCTCGCCATCGAACCGCGGGGTTGGTGGGCAGCCGGAATTATCGGCGTGGCGCTGCTGGTGGCTGCGCTCGCGCCGTGGCGCACGACTGAGCCTTCCTTGGCATGGTCCGCACTCATCGCCGCAGTGCACAGTGCTGTGCTCTACGTGTTCACGCTGCCGTGGATTGGCGAGCTTGTGGGCTCGATGCCCTATATCGCACTGGCGTTGTTTTTGTCCCTCTACAGCATCCTGCTCGGCATCGGCGGGTCTGCGCTGCTGCGCTGGAAGTACGGCTTCGCGCTCTTCCCTTTCTTTTATGTTGCGGTGGAGATGCTGCGCTCTTCGGTACCTTTCGGCGGCTTTTCCTGGGTCCGCCTGGCCTGGGGGCAAATTGAGGGGCCACTGGCTAACCTCGCACCGTGGGGAGGCCCCGCTCTCATCACCTTCGCAGCAGTGTGTGCAGCGGCAGGTGTGGTGGGATTGGCTCGTGCACCGAGGCTCGCCTGCGCGCTCATTGCGCTTCCCCTGTTGGCAGGCATTCTGGCAGGACAGGGGATAGGTCGTGATTCACGGACCACGGGAACGGTGACCATCGCGGCAGTGCAGGGCAACGTCCCGCGGCTTGGCCTGGACTTCGCAGCGCAACGCCGCGCGGTGCTGGACAACCACGTGCGCGTCACTGAACAGGCCGCCCACGACGGCGCACACCCTGACATCGTCATCTGGCCCGAGAATGCCTCCGATATCAATCCGTTCACTAACAAGGACGCACGGATGCTTATCGACGCCGCCTCCCGCGACATCAACGCCCCCATCCTCGTCGGCACATTAACGACAGATGAGGTGGGCGCGCGCAACACCATGCAGGTGTTCAACCCGGATGGTTCGGCAGGTGAGCATCACCACAAGAAGTACCTGCAGCCTTTTGGCGAGACCATGCCGATGCGCGACTTCTTTGCCAAGATCACCGATCTGGTGGAGCTTGCAGGGGATATGAAACCCGGAGATGGGCCCGGTGTAGTCACCATGGCTGGCACGACGGTGGGCATTGCCACTTGCTATGAGGTGAGCTTTGACCAGGCCGTCCGCACTGCCATAGATAACGGCGCGCAGATCCTGACCACGCCTACCAACAACGCCACCTTCAGCGATTCCGACATGACCTACCAGCAACTCGCGATGAGCCGGTTGCGAGCGATGGAAGCTGACCGGGCCGTCGTCGTGGCCGCGACCTCTGGAGTCTCCGCCATCGTTCATCCAGACGGCAGCGTGAGCCAAGCTAGTGGCATCTTTGAGCCTGCCTACCTTGAAGAAGAACTCCCGCTACGAGAAGGACGTACTTTTGCGGTGCGTTATGGTTCGATCCTGCAATGGCTCATGACTATTATTGGAACGGTCTGCGCGCTGCTGGCGGTCTATTCCACTTCCTTTACTACCCGGAGCAGCACGCCTCGTCTTAAACCTAAAGGAGCAAAGAACTAGTGAGCTCGACCCGCGAATCCACCCTGGTCATTATCCCTACCTACAATGAGATTGAGAACCTGCCGCTGATTACCGGCCGCGTGCGTAAAGCCACGCCTGAGGTTCACATCCTCATTGTTGACGATAACTCCCCGGACGGCACCGGCGAGGCAGCCGACAAGCTGGCAGCGGAGGACTCCAACCTTCACGTGCTGCACCGCGAGGGCAAGGGTGGCCTGCTGGGCGCTTATATCGCTGGCTTTGAGTGGGGTCTGGAGAAGGATTACCAGGTTCTGTGTGAAATGGATGCGGATGGCTCCCACGCACCAGAGCAACTGCACCTGCTGCTCGAGGAGATTGAGAAGGGAGCCGACCTCGTCATTGGTTCCCGCTACGTGCCGGGCGGCGAAACCGTCAACTGGCCGGCCAACCGTGAGCTTCTCTCGCGTCTGGGCAACAAGTACATCTCCGTCGCACTCGGCGCAGGAATCAGCGACATGACCGCCGGCTACCGTGCCTTCCGCCGTGAGCTGCTCGAGCACCTTGACTTCGATGACCTGTCTAAGGCCGGTTACATCTTCCAGGTGGACGTGGCTTTCCGCGCCATCAAGGATGGTTTTGACGTTCGCGAGGTGCCGATCACCTTTACCGAGCGTGAGCTGGGAGAATCCAAGCTGGACGGTTCTTTTGTTAAGGACTCCCTCCTTGAGGTCACCAAGTGGGGCGTTGCTCACCGTTCCGAGCAGGTCAGCGATTTCAGTGGTGAAGTGTCCAAGCTGGCCAGCCGCACCGTGGAAGATCTCGAACTCGGCGCAAAGGCCACCAAGATCAAGAACGCCGTGAGCGAGTTTATCGGTGACGTTACCCACTTGGTTCAGCGCTCGAGCAAGCGCTAGACGTCCTGCGTGAACCGTGGTGGCCCGTGAGCAGATTCTGCTCGCGGGCCTTTGTGGTAATGACCAGTTGCGGTGCTAATGTCGTAGGTAGCACTATCCCCGGTGCGGCGTGATTCAATTCACGCCACTCTCACACTATGGATCGTTCGGCACGTACCTGCCGATGGAGGAGTTCTTGCTATGGCAACCGTACAGTTTAAAGATGCGTCCTTGACCTATCCGGGCGCTTCAGAACCAACCGTAAAGAAATTCAACCTCGATATCGCCGACGGCGAGTTCCTCGTACTCGTCGGACCTTCCGGTTGCGGAAAGTCCACAACGCTGCGCATGCTGGCGGGGTTGGAGAATGTTACCGATGGAGCCATCTTCATCGGTGACAAGGACGTCACTCACGTTGCTCCGCGTGACCGTGACATCGCTATGGTCTTCCAGAACTACGCGCTCTACCCGCACATGACCGTGCGTGAGAACATGGGCTTCGCCCTCAAGATTGCTGGCAAGTCCCAGGATGAAATCAACCAACGTGTGGATGAGGCCGCGGCCACCCTGGGCCTTACCGAGTATCTAGAGCGCAAGCCAAAGGCACTGTCGGGTGGTCAGCGCCAGCGCGTCGCCATGGGCCGTGCCATCGTGCGTAATCCGCAGGTCTTCCTTATGGATGAGCCGCTGTCGAATCTCGATGCAAAGCTGCGTGTTCAGACTCGTACCCAGATTGCAGCCTTGCAGCGCAAGCTCGGCGTCACCACCGTATACGTCACCCACGACCAGACTGAGGCCTTGACCATGGGTGACCGCATTGCAGTACTCAAGGACGGCTATCTGCAACAGGTGGGCGCACCTCGCGAGCTCTACGACCGCCCAGCAAACGTCTTTGTCGCTGGCTTTATTGGCTCGCCAGCGATGAACCTTGGCACCTTCACTGTCCAGGATGGCGTCGCTACATCCGGCCACGCACGCATTAAGCTCTCTGAGGAGACGCTTGCTGCGATGACTCCGGAAGACAACAATCGCATCACGATTGGTTTCCGCCCCGAGGCCTTGGAGATCATCCCGGAGGGCGAGCCGACTGAGCATTCCATTCCCATTACCCTCGACTTTGTTGAGGAACTCGGCTCTGACTCCTTCCTCTATGGAAAACTTGTCGGCGACGGGGACTTGGGCTCATCCGCAGAGGACGTTCCCGAATCCGGCCAAATCGTCGTACGTGCGGCCCCGAATACTGCACCGGCTCCGGGCAGCGTCTTCCACGCTCGCATCGCGGAAGGCGGCCAGCACAACTTCTCGGCGTCGACAGGCATGCGCCTACCGTAGTTCACACGAGGGAAGGGTGGCTCACCGTGAAAGAGTCCATGAGCATCACCTCTTCGACCTATGCGTCTGCACTCCTCACGCTGCCATGGGATACGCCCTTGGAGCAGTGGCCGCATGAGCTCATCGCGGCCTTGCCCAGGGGAATTTCCCGGCACATTGTGCGCTTCGTTGGGGTCAACCGCGGCATCGTCGCGGTCAAGGAGATTGGTGTGCGCACCGCTCACCACGAATACAAGATGCTGCGCGAACTCCAGCGCCTTGGCGCGCCCAGCGTTCGGCCCGTAGCCGTGATCACTGGGCGCCTTCCAGCGGATGAAAGCTACGGCGAACTCACAGCAGCTCTGGTGACCGAGCACTTGGAGTTTTCGCTTCCGTATCGCGAGATTTTCTCTCGGCAGCTCACCACCATAGAAGCCGAGAAGTTGATTCGGGCCTTGTCTGTGTTGCTCGTGCGTATGCACCTGCTCAACTTCTATTGGGGCGATGTTTCTCTGTCCAATACTCTCTTTCGCCGTGATGCCGAAACTTATTCGGCTTACCTGGTGGACGCAGAGACTGGCGAGTTTCAGCCCAATCTGTCGGAGACACGCAGGCTTTACGACGTCGACATTGCCCGTGTCAACATCATTGGTGAACTCATGGATCTGCAGGCGGGAGACTGCTTGGACTCCACCATTGACGTTATCGCCCTCGGTAGTCTCGTCGAGAGCTCCTACCTGGAACTCTGGGAAGAACTCACCGCGGAAGAAGCAGTCGATGCGAGCGAATACTGGCGTGTTTCCGAGCGAATCGATCGGCTCAACCAGCTTGGCTTCGACGTTGGTGAGCTCAAAGTCACGAAAGATGACTCCAAGCACACGGTTCGCATCCGCCCCGTTGTTGTAGATCCAGGGCATTATCGTGCCGAGTTGCTCAGTCTTACAGGTCTGCGGGTCGAAGAGCACCAAGCCCAGCGTCTGCTGAGCTCCATCCAGGCTTATCACGCAGTGGAATGCGGACCTCACGTGGGGCTAACTCAAGCCGCGCATCGTTGGATGACACAAGAATATGAGCCCACCATTGCCGCCGTTCCCGAGGACATGATGGGCAAGCTCGAGCCCGCCCAGATTTTTCATGAAATAACAGATCATCGGTGGTTCCTTGCAGAGGCTAGGGGAGAGGCGGTATCGCTTCCAGAGGCCACCTCCTCCTATCTCGCCACAGTGCTACCCGCACGCCGCGATGAGGCCCGCCTGCTGCGCACCGAATCCATGCCAGAGGAGACGGGCTAAGTCGATATCACCGCGAGCTTTGTTATAACCGCATCAGTGTCCCCGCCCGTAGCATCAAAGCAACATGGGCGGGGATTCTTGCATGGAAGTTCCCTGCGCTTGTGTGGGTTTTAAGCCCGATTGCCCCATAAATGGGGCCTTTTATGGTGAGTTGATATGCATATAGTCACAATCGGGCGTTCTCACACAAGAATGTTTGGTTCATGTGGATTGCCTCACTAAAGTGGAAGACAGGCTAACTAGTTCATAACCGGGTATATCCCGTTAAACATGCAACTGGTGGGCACCGGGTGTCACTTCTGAACACCAGAAGGTTACAGCTCGGAGACAACCACATAACTGGGGGGCCGATGGTAAATCCTCGGCCTACGCACCCCACTTTTCATCAAGAAAGATGAGGATTCAATGAAGCGTCTCACTCGCATCGCGTCGATCAGCATGGCCTCTATGCTCGCCGCCGCAAGCCTCGTAGCGTGCTCTTCCAATTCCGCTGACGACGAAGGCGACGTATACTTCCTGAACTTTAAGCCAGAACAGGACGCCGCATACCAAGAGATCGCCAAGGCCTACACCGAAGAAACCGGAGTCAAGGTCAAGGTTGTTACCGCTGCGTCCGGCTCGTATGAACAGACCCTCAAGGCGGAGATTGGCAAGGATGAGGCTCCAACCCTCTTCCAGGTCAACGGCCCTGCAGGGTTCATCACGTGGCAGGACTACATGGCAGACATGTCCGATACTGAGGTTGCCAAGCAGCTGACTGAGGACATTCCACCACTCACCACGGACGACGGAGAAATTCGCGGGGTGCCTTTCGCCGTCGAAGGCTTCGGCATCATCTACAACGACGAAATCTTCGACAAGTACATCGCGACCTCCGGCGCGAAGATTAAGTCCACAGATGAAATCATCAGCTACCAGAAGCTGAAGGACGTTGCTGAGGACATGCAGTCCAAGAAGGACGAGCTCGGCATCGAAGGTGCTTTTGCTGCTACCTCGCTGACCTCCGGTGAGGATTGGCGTTGGCAGACCCACCTAGCAAACGCACCGATTTGGCAAGAGTTCCAAGACAAGGGCGTTGAGGACACGAACGAGATTGAGTTCTCCCACAACAAGGAGTTCAAGAACCTCTTCGACCTTTACCTCGATAACTCCACGGTAGAAAAGACCGTGGCCCCGTCCAAGACGGTGTCTGATTCCATGGCAGAGTTCGCTCAGGGCAAGGCCGCTATGGTCCAGAATGGCAACTGGGCATGGTCCCAAATCTCCGAGACTTCCGGCAACGTAGTTAAGGAAGACAAGATCAAGTTCCTGCCGATGTACATGGGCCTGCCGGATGAGGAAAAGTTCGGCCTCAACGTCGGCACCGAGAACTACCTCGGCATCAATTCCGAGGCCTCTGAAGCAGACCAGCAGGCCACCAAGGACTTTGTGGACTGGCTCTTTACCTCGGAAGCAGGCAAGGAGCACGTGGTCAAGGACCTCGGCTTCATCGCTCCGTTCGACTCCTACACGGCGGAGGACACCCCGAATGACCCGCTGGCAGAGCAGGTTGCGGACGCCATCGCGAACAAGGATCTCTCTACCTATCCGTGGAACTTCCAGTACTTCCCGTCCCAGCAGTTCAAGGATGATTTTGGCCAGGCTCTCTCGCAGTATGCCTCCGGCACCCTGAAGTGGGACGACGTCGTCTCCCAGTTCAAGGACAACTGGGCCGCAGAAAAGGAAACCAACTGGGGCTAAGAGGAGCCGCGCGCTCTGATTAAAGGGGGAGCGGCGCCTGCCATGCGGAGCGCCGCCCTCCACGCACCCCACGTGGGGGCGCGTGCCACCCCGCCCACCTGTGCAAGGGGAGTGGTTGCAGGCGCTCTCACTGTCACACGGCGCTTATCGCAAGCACCTTCACACTTACATAGTTTCGTTACATTAAGGTCTCACCACCATGCAAGCAACGCTGAAGAAGTATTTCCCAGTCTTTGTCTTGCCCACTCTGCTGGCATTCATGATTGCCTTCTTGGTCCCATTCATCGTGGGTTTCTTCCTGTCCTTCACGAAGTTCACCACGATTACTAACGCCAAGTGGGTGGGCATTGACAATTACGTCAAGGCTTTCTCCCAACGCGAAGGATTCATCGCAGCCTTCGGCTTCACAGTCCTCGTGGTCATCGTTTCGGTGATCACCGTAAACGTCATTGCCTTCCTCCTGGCATGGATGTTGACGCGCAAACTGCGCGGTACCAACTTCTTCCGCACGGTCTTCTTTATGCCCAACCTCATCGGCGGCATCGTGCTGGGCTACACCTGGCAGACCATGATCAACGCGGTCCTGGGGCACTATTCCACGACAATTGCTGCGGACTGGAAGTTCGGTTATGCCGGTCTCATCATGCTGCTCAACTGGCAGTTGATCGGCTACATGATGATTATCTACATCGCTGGTCTGCAGAACGTCCCACCGGAGCTTATTGAGGCCGCCGAACTCGATGGAGTCAACAAGTGGGAGATGCTGCGACACGTTACTATCCCGATGGTCATGCCATCGATCACCATCTGTCTGTTCCTCACCCTGTCGAATTCCTTCAAGCTCTTCGATCAGAACCTGGCACTGACAAACGGCGCTCCTGGCGGTCAGACGGAGATGGTGGCGCTCAACATCGTTAACACCCTGTTCAACCGCATGAATGTTGAAGGCGTTGGCCAGGCGAAGGCAGTTATTTTCGTCGTCGTTGTGGTCGTCATTGCATACTTCCAGCTGCGTGCGACCCGTTCCAAGGAAATCGAGGCTTAAGTCATGACTAGCAACGCGTCTACCCAGGCCGTTCCGGCCTCGAAGAAGAAGGACCACCAACTGCCTTCTGACAATGAAACCCGCATGTCTGGCGGGGCCAAGTTCGTGGTCTACGCCATCTTGGTGTTCTTCACCATCGTCTTCCTCGGTCCGATTCTCTTCATCTTCATTAACTCTTTTAAGTCAAAGTTCGCCATTTCCTCGGACCCATTCTCTCTTCCTCTCGGTGAGACGTGGGTGGGCTTCGAGAACTTCATGGTGGGTCTGACCAAGCAGGGTTTCTTGGAGGCCACGCTGTGGTCCTTCATCATCACGATTCTCTCCGTCATCGTCATCGTCTTTTTCTCCGCCATGACGGCCTACTACATCACGCGAATCAAGACGTGGTGGACAAACCTGCTGTACTACCTGTTCGTGGTCTCCATGATTATCCCGTTCCAGATGGTCATGTTCCCAACGGTCAAGATTGCGGATATGCTCCATCTCAATAACCCACTAGGCATCGTTGTCCTGTACTTGGGCTTTGGTTCCGGTCTCTCGGTGTTTATGTTCGCGGGTTTCGTGAAGTCCATCCCGATCGATGTCGAAGAAGCCGCAATGATCGACGGCTGCGGTCCAATTCAGAATTACTTCCGCGTCGTATGGCCCATGCTCAAGCCGACTGCCGTGACGGTGGCCATCCTCAACGCTATGTGGGTCTGGAACGACTACCTGCTGCCGTACCTCGTCATCGGCTTGTCTACTCGCTACAAGACGATTCCGGTGGTTATCCAGTCCTTCGTGGGCTCAAACGGTAACCGCGATATGGGTGCCATGATGGCCATGCTTGTGCTCGCTATTATCCCGATCGTTATCTTCTACTTCTCCACCCAGAAGCACATCATCGAAGGTGTCGCTGCCGGCGCGGTCAAGGGCTAAGTACTGGAACCGGATAGCGCCTTTACTGCAGACGTCAAGCCTCCCGTCTATGACTGGGAGGCTTAAAGTCATTCTGTCCACTCGTATCCGATAGGTTAGGAAAACATGAACCGCTTCTTGGGCCCTGAGTCGAAGTTCTATGCCGTGCTCAGCTTGTTTGCTGACCTCGTCATCGTCAACGTTCTCCTCATCATCACGTGCTTTCCGGTATTTACTGGGGGAATGTCGCTCCGTACAGCCCATGAGGTTACGGGCCAGATGGTCCGGGAAGAAGGTTCACGCCGCGGCTCCATGTTTGTCCGCAGACTACTGACACGCCCCAGCATAAACACCGCTTGGTGGCTCATCTGTCTCGCTGTGTTAGGACTGGCAGCGTACGAGTTCGCCATCATCGCTCAGGCGGATCTCGGACGGATGGAGCTCGTCCTTCGCGCAGCGCTCATCTCTGGGCTGATTGTTCTTGGATGCATAAGCGTATGGTTTTTTCATCTCGATGCCCCCGATTTCAGCTTTCGCCAGCGTTGCACAGCAGCGATTACCCACGCGGTCTCGCATTTGCCGCGCACGGTATTGGCCATCCTACCCACAGCGCTGCTGGTGCTGTATCCGCTCTTTTTCCCCAGCCAGTGGGGAAACTACCTCTTCTTTCTTGCCGTACTTGGTCCGGCATTAGCTGTCTATTTAGCTGAGCTTGTTCTGCAGTGGCCGGAACTCAATACCACTCATGACGGCGCGTAGATGACCAAAACAACAATAGGGTAGAAGCCCCTATGCGGCTTCTACCCTGTGTCTTCGCCGCACAGATGTCTGTTACGGTTAGGACTCGCTTTCTTCCTGTTCCTTCTGCTCCTTCAACAGGCGGGCAGCCGCGCGGCGGCGGGAGCGAAGGTTGTCAATGCGTTCGGTCAACAGCTCATCCAATTCCTCAATGGAACGGCGCTCACGCAGCATATCCCAGTGGGTGCGCGGCGGCTTAGTGGGCTTGGACTCAACACCTTCACCCTCGACGAGGGTGCCGAGCTTGCCATTCTTGCACATCCACTCCTCAGGGATTTCCGCATCATCAGCGAACGGCACCTCGTAAATATCGCCGTCCTCAGTGCGGTACTTCACCATCTGGCGCGGTGCCAAGTCGTGGTCACGGTCGGTTTCGTAGCTCACAGCGCCCATTCGGCTGCCACGAAGCACGCGATCTGCCATGCAACATCATCCTTTTCAAGTAGTGAGGGAGGGATCAGGATCGACCTTTATCACTTAAAGTTCCTCCAGTATAACGAACAGACTTTAGCCTTTGTTCCCACCCTCAGCTTTATGGGCTAAGGTGTGTGGAGTGATTGGTACACAGGATCGGCAGCCAGGTTCGCCTCGTCGCAACAATGCCGCAACCTGCCAATGGTGCGGCAAGGAGATTGAGCAGGGCGGCCGGGGTCGCCCACGAAAATTCTGCTCACCGTCGTGCAAGCAGCGTGCGTATGAGCAGCGCCACAGCGTCGCCGGAACCACGATTCCAGCCGATGCCGTTATCCTCACCCCAGACAAAGCCGATCAGCTTCGAGATGGCCTCTTTGAGCTGCGCTGCTGTGCAGAGGATGTGGCAACGGCGGCGTCGGAAAGCGCCACCGCCGAGGAAATGGAAGAACTGTGTTCCGAGCTGGTCACGTTGGCTCGCAAGCTTGAGGAATTGAGATAGAACATGAAATCGTTGTTGGGAAACCGCAAACTGGTCATCAGTGTCTTCGTGATCCTGATTCTTGTTTCGACGGCCCTAGCCCTTGGCCCCTTGGTATTCTCACTGGTCATGGGCCGCGGCGTCAAGACTGAGCCGATCAATCTGGACAGGGTTAAGGCAGCAACCACAGAGCTCGATGGTGAGTGGCACGTGGTGAAGGGTTCTCCCTACAATTTCACGTCCGCCGGCTTTACTATCGATGAAATCCTGCCCGCTGACAAACGCACGACCTCCGGTTCCACCAAGGAAGTGACTGGTCAGGCCAGTATTTCGGGCTCTAACGTCAAGGAAGCAACCATTACCGTCGACATGACCACGCTGACTACGGATAAGAAGGTTCGTGACCAGAACATGAAGACGAAGCTCTTTGAGGTCGCCGACTTCCCAGAGTCCACGTTTACGTTAACCACACCGGCTGATCTCTCGGCTGTGCCTGATGATGCCTCACCGGCCACCGTCTCGCTCACCGGTGACTTGACCATCCACGGTGAGACCAAGAACGTGACCACCGATTTCCAGGTCGTTCGAGATGGAGACACCATCATCCTCGGCGGCGATATCCCGATTAATCGCTTGGATTTCGGCGTAGAGACTCCCGAGATGATCGCCGCCAAGATTTCTGAGGTCGGCGAAGTGAACGTCCGCGTGACCCTTCAGAAGTAGCACCATGGAATCTCGACACCTCATCACCGTCCTGTGGGTGCGCCTCGCTGTGCTTGCGGGTTTCGGAATCTTTATCTGGATTACGGGTACGAAAGTCCTGGCGGCGTTCTCAGCAGTTCTGGTTGCTTTAACTCTCATACAACTCGTCATTGCCTACCGACAGCGCTAAAGTGCCCAATTTCCCCGCACTTTCCGCATACCCCAAATAAAGTCACTTGACGTTAATGGGGAAGTTCATCAAAGCTCTTCAGGAGATCCGCACTGGGGACGAAGAAGTTCGTCCCGGTTAAGGCGGTGGAAAAATCGAGAATGCGATCATAATTACCGGCAGGCTCGCCAACAAACATCTGACGCAGACGCTTGTTGATATTTTCCGGATCATTCGCATAACCAATAAAGTAGGTGCCCATCTCGCCGGAGGCGAAGGAACCAAAGACCATATTCTCGCGGTAGATATCCTCATCGAGGTCATTAAGCGCAACGTGGGAGTTACTGGGCTTGTCCGCTTCACCAAGCTCAATATCGTCCGCTTTAGTGCGCCCAATAACTTTTTCTTGCTCCTCAGTGGTTAGCTCGTGCCACGCGTCCATGTCATGGATGTATTTTTGTACTGTGACGTAAGATCCGCGTGGATAATCAGCATCGTCGCCGAGTAGCACCGCATCCAAAGCCTCCTGCGCCAGGGGGTTTGCCGTTCCATCCACGAAGCCCAGAAGATCACGCTGGTCAAGGTATTTAAAGCCGTGCGTCTCATCGACCACGGTGGCAGCCGGACCGAGCTGGTCGAGCACTTGACGAGCCAGCTCATGGCAGAGGTCGTAACTATTGGCACGGAAGTGCAGCAAGATATCGCCAGGAGTTGACGGCGCCTTGTGCGCGGCGTCAATGGCCTCAAACTCACGGAGATGCTGAGGAATGGGCGCGGTGGTGAGGCGCGGCCACAGAGAAGCGCCAATGCCCACGACGGTGAATAGATCCGCCTCGTTATAGCGGAAGTTGACTGACTTATATAGTCCGCTGAATCCGGTGAGCATATCCCGAACCGCATCCTCGCCGCCGGGATTGATATCAAGGACGAGAAAGAGCGCAGCCCGCGACGGCTTATCTACGATGTGCTGAATAGTCATATATCCCAGTGTAGCTACCGGAGGGTGGGACGAGGCAGCGCCGTCAGTACCACAGCCTAGCACTGCTTATATAACTGTCCGATAATGTACATTATGTCAGATTGAATAAGACTCGCCACCCCAGCGCGCCGACGAGCATCCATTTTGCCCAATGCTGTTGCCATATCCCCAGACCTCGAACCCCAGACATGCAGGTCGCGCACAGCCTGCGCTTGCCGACACCCCCACGCCCACCAGGATGTCTGGGGTTTCAACTCTGGGGGTTTGTGAGGGCCACCCTCGGGCGCACGGCTTCACGCCAGGCGTCACAGTAAGCCCGCAACCGCTTTCGCGCGCCAGCAGGCACACGACCGTAGCGAATATTTCAGTGTGTGGGACTTGTATTCCAACCTGTGAGACTTTATGATTCTCTATAACCAATCAACCTATTGAAATACCCAAGGAGGCGCCCCATGACTGCAGTAGACAGCGCGGTACCAACGCGCACTGGCAGCTCGGCCGAACTCACCAAACGCGATCGTGTGCGCATCGCCGTAGCTTCAACCATCGGCACCACAATTGAGTTCTATGACTTCTATATTTATGCCACCGCAGCTGTAGCCGTCTTTCCTTTCCTCTTCTTCCCCAAGACCGAGGATCCGACGGTTGCCTTGCTGCAATCCTTCGCCACCTTCGGCCTAGCGTTTATTGCCCGCCCCGTGGGCTCAGTCCTCTTTGGACACTTCGGCGACCGCATCGGCCGCAAAGCCACCCTAGTGGGTGCCCTGCTGACCATGGGAATCGCGACCTTTATCATCGGTCTGCTGCCCACATACCAGACGGCAGGCATTATTGCCCCGGCGCTGCTTGCCCTCATGCGCTTCTGCCAGGGGCTGGGCCTGGGCGGCGAATGGTCCGGTGCTGCGCTGCTGGCCTCCGAGACTGCTAAGGACGGAAAACGTGCATTTGCCGCGATGTGGCCTCAGTTCGGAGCTCCGGTTGGCTTTCTGTTGGCCAATGGCTTCTTCCTGACCCTGGTTGCAACGTTGGACTACAACCGTGGTGATACCACGGGCGCGTTCATGGAATGGGGCTGGCGCCTGCCTTTCTTGGCCTCGGCGGTCATGGTCCTTATTGGCCTGTACGTGCGGTTGCGCTTGGAGGAAACCCCGGTCTTCCAGAAGGCCGTGGACCAAGGCAAGAAGGCTAAAACTCCTATGGTCGAAGCCTTCAAGACCTCGTGGAAGCCAATGATCATCGGCACCTTCGTCATGGTCTCCTGCTACACCCAGTTCTACCTGGTAACCACGTGGATTTTGTCCTACGGTATTGGTGATAAGGAACTGGGCCTCGGCTTGGGCATTCCCTATTTGGAGTTCCTGGAGATTCAGCTGATCTCCATCTTCATGTTCATCCTCGGCATTCCGGTTTCCTCTATGCTCTCCGATAAATATGGCCGCAAGCCGGTCCTCGTGGCAACGTCGATCGTGATGATTGCTTTCGGCTTCAGCTTCCCATACTTCCTGGGCCTTGAGGTTGCTGACCGCAACTCGGTGCTGGGCTTCCTGCTCATCGGCATGTTCGCCATGGGACTCATCTTCGGCCCCATGTCCGCTGTTCTTCCAGAGCTCTTCCCCACCAATGTCCGCTACACGGGTTCGGGAATCGCCTACAACGTCTCTTCCATCCTGGGAGCAGCAGTTGCGCCGTTTATCGCCACGTGGCTGGTCCGTGAGTTCAACGTGAACTATGTGGGTTACTACCTCATCATTGTCTGCTTCATCTCCCTCATC
Source organism: Corynebacterium sp. HMSC05E07 (assembly GCF_001807225.1). Classification (NCBI taxonomy): domain Bacteria; kingdom Bacillati; phylum Actinomycetota; class Actinomycetes; order Mycobacteriales; family Corynebacteriaceae; genus Corynebacterium; species Corynebacterium sp. HMSC05E07. The sequence goes on along the minus strand of NZ_KV788209.1, from coordinate 32,560 downwards.
GCTATCTTGGCCATGAAGGAGCTGAAGGATCAGGATCTCAGCGAGGTCTAGGGTTGAGCAAGCTCGTCGTCGAGGGGCTTGCGTCGAACAATAGCCGCGAAAATGGCCCCCGTGACATTTGCCCACACGGCAGCAACCACGCCAGGCAAGGCCGCCTCCGGGGTAAAGAACTGCAGCGCTAAGGCTGACGCCAGGCCGGAGTTCTGGGTGGCCACCTCAATGGCCGTGGTGCGGGCAGCGGACTCGCGTTCACGGGCTATCTTGGCCAAGTAGTAGCCACAAAGGAAACCAATAGCGTTCTGGATGGCTACGCCCACGAAGACAATGAGACCCACGGTCACCAGCTTGTCCTGTGACTGTGACACCACCGCCATGACCACCGCTCCGATGCCGGCGATGGCCACCCACGGCAGTACGGGAAGGATCTTGTCCACGACCGTGCTCGCGATGACCCGCAGTAGCAGGCCGAGTCCCACGGGGATCAGAACGGTCTGCACCAGCGACCACATCATTCCTTTACCATCGACGTCTGCCGTCTCCCCCGCCAACCACAGCATGAGCAGAGGGGTCATGATGGGTGACACCAATGTGGATACCGACGTCATCGCTACCGACAAGGCCACATCACCCTTGGCCAAGAACGCCATGACGTTGGAAGCCGTACCACCGGGGACGGAACCTAAGAGGATGAGGCCGACAGTAGCGGCGTCAGAAAGCCCCAGCACTTTTGCCACCAGCAACGCGCTCGTGGGCATAATGGCGAACTGGCAAATAACCCCCAAAAGAATCGGCATGGGACGCTTAGCCACGAGCGCAAGGTCCGGAATCGTCAGCGTGAGGCCCATGGAAAACATGATGACCATGAGCAGCTGCTTGGTGTACTGCCCCACCGGCTCGAAAGTACTCGGGGACATAAAGGCCACGGCGGCGCAGGCAACAATAACGAGGGGAAAGACGTAGACGGCGAGTTTCTCGCCAGCCTCCCCCTCCGTGCGCGGGCTGGACATAATGCTTCCTTTCATAAAATAATCTCACTAGATGAATCAAGTATCCCACATAGCGAATTCACCGTACCCCGTTTGCCCCATATTTACTATCAAGCGATAGATTAGAGATATGTCCAAGCTCTTCAGCCCCGATACCTCTCGCCTTACCCGCCCAGAAGGAACCACCAGCCAGGCCGACGCCGTCTCCGCCCGCTACCGCCACGGCTCCACCGCCGAGCTCGTCGCGGACATGGAAGCCATCGTTGGGGCAGATAACGTCCACGGGCGTCTCACCGACCTCGTGCGCTTTTCCTCCGACGCCGGCCCCTACCGCTCTATTCCCAACATCGTGGTCTCCCCACGCAATGCCGCTGACCTCTCCGCACTCATGGCATACTGCGAGGCCAACGACCGCCACATGACCTTCCGTGCCGCCGGTACCTCCCTCAACGGCCAGGCCATGAGCGATGACATCCTCGTCGACGTCAAAACGCACTTCTCCGGCATGGAGGTGCGCGATGGCGGTACCAAGCTCTGGTCACGCCCGGGTGTGATCCTCGGTGATGCCCAGGCGGTACTCGCCCGACACGGATTCATGCTGGGCCCCGACCCAGGCTCCACTTCGGTGTGCACCATCGGCGGTGTGTTGGCGGATAACTCGGGCGGCATGCGCTGCTCCCTGGAGCGCGATAGCTACCACAGCGTGGAGGAGCTCGTCTTCGTTCTACCATCCGGCACCATCGTGGACACGGCTCGCGGCGATGAGGTCTTCCGTGCCCAGGAGCCGCGGCTCCACGCGGACATACTGGCTTTCCGCGACAAGTTGCGAGCGAACACAGACCTGGTGACGTTCTTGCGCACGAAGTTTTCAATCCGCAACACCAATGGATTGCGTATCGACGCCTTCCTCGATGAGGACGAGCCGGTGCACATTCTTAAGCGCCTGCTCGTGGGCTCCGAGGGCATTTTTGGTGCCATCACCGAGTCCGTCATCCGCACAGTGAAGTTGCCGCGCGTGAAGGCCACGACGTGGGTCGAGCTGCCGAACTTGCGCGATGCCGCCAACTTTGTCCACCCCATCATGGAGACCGGTGCGGAAGCTTGCGAGCTCCTTGTTGCTCCTGTGATGCGCCGCTCCGCCGAGCACTACGCCCACGCACCACAGTCCTGGCGCACCCTCGACGATGATGCGGCGGCCCTTCTCGTGGAGGTCGGCGGCAGCGATGAAGAGGAACTCAACCAGGCTATGGAGCGTCTTCGCGCCGTGCTTGCCGACGCCCCACTGCTGAGCCCCCTCGAATTCCTCACCACCCCAGAGGGGATGCGTGGAGCCTGGGAGCTGCGCAATGGCCTCTATGGTCTGCTCGGCGCTGACCGTCCCAATGGGACGGCTTACATCACCGAAGACGTCTGCTTCCCACCGTCCCAGGTGGGCGAAGCTGCAGCAGATCTTATGGATCTGCAGGCCAAGTACGGGTATCCCGAGTCTGTTATGGGCCACGCCGCCTTTGGCAACCTCCACTTCTTCTTCACCCCGCGCTTTGACCGCGAAGAAGAACGCGAGTCTTATGCTAACTTCCTCGATGACCTCGCTGAACTGGTCATCGACAAGTACCAGGGATCAATGAAGGCCGAGCACGGCACCGGCGTGAACATGGCTCCCTACCTAGAGCACGAATGGGGAACGGAGGCTTTTGAGCTTTTCTGGGAAGTCAAGAACATGATCGACCCCAAGGGCATCCTCGCTCCCAATGTGAAGCTCACCCGGGATGAAACCATTCACTTGCGCAATTTCAAGTCCTTCCCCAAGGTCGAAGACGAGATTAACCCGTGCGTGGAATGCGGTTTCTGTGAGCCGGTCTGTCCCTCGCGGCATGCCACGGTCACCCCGCGCCAGCGCATCGTGCTGCGCCGCGAGATGGCGCGCCAAGAAGAGGGTTCCGAGGTTCTTGCCCAGCTACAGGAAGAGTACCAGTACGATGCCGTGGACATGTGTGCGGCCGACGGCACGTGCTCTATCCCCTGCCCCATCAGTATCGATACGGGTGCCGTGATGAAGCAGCTGCGCGCCAAGCAGGCAACACCTGCCCGCGAGAAGGTGGCGCTGACCACGGCCCAGCGTTGGGATGTGGTGGAAAAACTAGCGCGCGCCGGTGTTATTTCGGCTAACAAGGTGCCACACAAGCCGCTAGAGCTGGGTGCGAACATGGCCCGCAACGTCGTGGCGCCCGACTTGCTGCCGACTGTTCCCGGCCCGCTGCCGAAGGGCGCATCACGCCTGCCACAGACCCCGCGCGCGGGTGCCCAGGCGCTCTACTTCCCTGCCTGCATCAACCGCATCTTCGGTCGTCCCGCAGGCGCCGCGAAGGACTCGGTGGATCTGCCGCGCGCTGTAGTGGAGTTAGGCCGCCGGGCGGGCCAGCCGGTGTGGATTCCAGAGGATGTGGCTGGCGATTGCTGCGGCACGCCGTGGTCCTCCAAGGGCTACAAGGACGGCTTTAAGTATCAAGCACAAAAGATCGTGCGCGATCTCTGGCACTGGTCGGAACACGGCCGCCTGCCCATTGTGGTCGATGCCGCCAGCTGTACCCACGGTCTGCTGGATTCGGTGCCGGACGCACTGTCTGCGGCCGACCAAGAACTCTGGAAGGACCTGCGCATCCTTGATCTCGTGGAGTGGCTACGAGATGAGATTGCACCGCACCTACCGATTGTCAAAAACATGGGATCCATTGCCGTTCACCCCACGTGCTCGACGGATCACATGGGCATCAGCCAAGACCTTGTCGACTTGGCCAACCTCTGCGGTGACGCCAAGATTCCGGAAGGCGCGATGTGTTGTGGCTCCGCCGGCGACCGCGTCATGCTACACCCAGAGCTCGTCGAGTCCGCTACTCGCGAGGAACGCGCCTCGCTCGACGCTGAGCACTTCGAAGCGTACGTCTCCGATAACCGCACCTGCGAGATGGGGCTCGAGATGATCGCGGGCAAGACCTATGACTCTATTGCTGTGCTTCTCGAACGCGCGTCTCGTCCGGTCGTGACCCCATAGCAACGCGCCGGTGGCGGTTCCCTGCGTGGGAAGCCCTCCCACCGGCGCGTCGGATGTGGTGAAACCAGTTTTAGAGGTAGTCGTAGTTGATTTCGGTATCTGGGGCGAAGAACACGCAACCGCCTTTCATCGGGCGCAAGTAGATCGTGTCGCCCTGGTGCACGTCAATGCCGCGCGGTACCTTCACCGTGATCCGGTCACCACGGACCGCGATGACGTCGTCAGCCGACTCCTCGCGGCTGCCGTAGACGTACAGTTCGGAGCCTAGGTGCTCGACAATATCGACCCGGACCGGGAGACCATACTGCTCACCGGGCTGGTTCACGCCGACGATTTCCCAGTTCTCTGGGCGCACGCCGACGATAACGCGATCCGAATTCACCTTCGCCGCCTGCTCCTGTGGCATGTAGTAGTCCAGAGCATGGTCCTTGCCGCCAACGACACGCCCGTCAACGAACGGGACGTTCTCGATGAGGGTCATAGCCGGCGAACCGATGAACGTCGCCACGAAGGAGTTGCCGGGGTTCTCATACAGCGTGTTCGGCGCATCAACCTGCTGGATGATGCCCTGTTTGAGAACGCACACGCGATCTCCCATGGTCATCGCCTCAGTCTGGTCATGGGTAACGTAGACCGTTGTGGTGTTGAGCTCGCGCTGCAGCTGCAGGATTTGCGCACGCGTGGAGACACGCAGCTTTGCATCCAGGTTAGACAGCGGCTCATCCATAAGGAAGACCTTGGGCTGGCGCACGATAGCGCGCCCCATGGCCACACGCTGGCGCTGGCCACCCGACATCGCGGACGGCTTGCGGTCGATAAGGTCTTCCAGCTCGAGCATCTTTGCGGCAAAGTTCACGCGCTCTTCGATGGTTGCCTTATCCACCTTGGCGTTTTGCAATGCAAACGCCATGTTCTGGCGCGCTGTCATATTGGGATACAGCGCATAGGACTGGAACACCATGGCTACATCGCGGTCCCGCGAACGGGTCTCAGTCACGTCAGCCCCATCGATGAAGATCTGCCCTTCGTCGACTGGCTCAAGGCCAGCGAGCATGCGCAATGTCGTCGACTTACCGCAGCCCGACGGTCCGACGAGTACCAAGAATTCGCCATCCTTGATATCGAGGTTAATGCGGCTGACCGCCGGAGGCTTCTTCGGATCGTAAATCCTGGAAGCTTGGCGGAATTCAACAGTAGCCATGATGTCCTTTCAAACGATGCGAAGAGTTACTTCAGCTTCGGGGTGATGTCACGGTCGATAACGCTCTGAGTCTCCTTCTGCAGGTCACCGAATGCGGACTCCACGTCCTCATTGCCCACAGTGATGCGGTCAAGAACGCCACCAATACGCTGTCCACCGCCTGGCACGAAGACGCGTGCGTAATCCTGCGGCTTAGTGTTCTCGTTGAGCTGCTCGATTGCGGTCTGAGCGTTCGGGTTCTCCTCCAAGAACTTCTTCTCTTCCGGATCATCCAGGGCGTCCTTGCGCACCGGCATGTAGCCCGTCTTCTGGGAGAACTTGATGGTGTTCTCGGTGTTCGTCAGGAAGTCAATGAACTTGACCGCATTAGCCTTGCGCTCGTCGGAAATGCCAGCCGGGACGGCAAGACCAGCACCACCGGTGGCTGCCGAGGGGCCCGGGCCCGGGAGGTAGGTGGTAATGAACGGGATCGTCGCCGTCTCCTTCAGACCACCCAGGGAACCGGTGGACTCCAGAAGACCGGAGGCCTTTCCGGAGCCGAATGCGACGGTCGGGTCGGTAGAGATTTCGATGTGACCGGCCTTGACCTGGTCCTGCAGGAACTTACCGGCCTCGATGGACTCCTTGGAGGTAAAGTTCGGTTCCCACTCATCAGAGTAAGAACCACCGAAGGCCCAAATCATGCCCTGGAAGTACCAGTCGAGGTAGTTGGAGCCATCCGGTACGGTGACGGCAGGCTTGTCGAGCTTGTCCTTGATCTTGGTTGCCCACTCGTCGAACTCTTCCCAGTCCTTCGGACCACGGTCGGTGGGAAGACCAGCTGCCTTGAGGTCATCGGTATTCCAGTACATCAGGTTCGTGGAGCGGGAGTACGGAACGCCGTAGTGCTTGTCCTTGTACTTGTAGTCCTCACGCAGGGTGTCCACGTAGCTCTCAGAGTCAATAACGTTCATCTCCCACAGCTCATCGAGCGGCGTGGTGGCCTCATTCAGCGCGAAATTGAACCAGGTGACGTCAGACGCAACGAGGACGTCAGGCAGGTCGCCACCTGCGAGGGCAGCGTTGAAGCGCTGTGCAACTTCCTCATAGTTGGAACCGGCGGTGACCAGTTCAACCTTCAGATCGGGGTTTTCTTTCTCGAACTCATCGATGAGCTCCTGCTCCAAGTCGCGGGAGGAACCCGGGTGGTTGGACCAGAAGGTGATGGTGTTGGCGTCGCCGCCGTCCTTGGAACCGCTTCCTGCGGTGGTCGAGCCACCAGCACAGGCGGTCAGGGACACGGTGGTCAGGAGTGCTGCACAAACGGCAACGATGCGGGTAGAAGTCTTACGAGACATGGTGGCGGTTCTCCTAGAAAAGTGAAAAGTAGAGGGGGACTTGATTGAGTTGGGCGTTGGGATGACAGGCCGGCGGACTAACCCTTGACTGCGCCCGCAGTCAGGCCCTTAATCATCGGCTTCTGGAGTATCAGGAAGATAATGATCATGGGCAGGGTTGTCAGCACCGTGCCAGCCATCACCGGCGCCCAGTTGGTGACGCCTTCCGCGTCCTGCAAACGGGTCAGGCCCACCGGCAGCGTGGCTGCAGCCGGTGTATCCGTAATCAGGAAGGGCCACAGGTATTGGTTCCATTCATTGACCACGGTGATGAGGACAAACGCGGATAGCGTTGGCCACGACATCGGCAGGACCACACGGAACAAGGTGGTGAAGAATCCCGCTCCGTCCATGCGAGCGGCCTCGAGAATCTCCGGGGGCAATGACTGGAAGTGATTGCGCATGAGGAAGGCACCAAACGCCACGCCCGCCAGTGGGATGATGACACCGGCGTAGGTGTCTCTCCAACCCCATGACGCAACCAGCGAGTAGTTCGAAATAATGGTGATCTGGTTGGGCACCATCAGCGAGGCAATGATGAGCAGGAACAGCAGATTTCGACCTGGAAAGCGAATGAAGGCGAAAGCATAGGCAGTCAGAACGCCGAGGACCACTTCCACCACCGTCAGGACAAGCGTGATGATGACGGAGTTTTTCAGGTAGCTCGAAAAGCCAGAGGTCTGCCAGACGTAGGAGTAGTTTTCTGCCTTGAAAGGATTTGGCCAGAAGGAAATCGGATCTGAGTAGACGTCCTGGAAAGACTTAAAGCTGGTGATAAAGATGAAGTACAGCGGCACCAAAATCATCAGCACTGTAAGAACGAGGGCGATGTAGCCGACGACCTTCGTTGCTGGATGGCTGTGATCGATTGGCTCGCCTTTGCGTTTACGCTGGGCCTCGGTGATGACGGGCGCTGCGATGGACTGGGAACCGGGAACCGGCGGCAGCTCACCTTGAGCTTGTGGCAGGCCTACGCGTACGGACGCCGGAATTGCGCGATTGTCGGACATTTACTTATCCATCCTTTCCTGCAGCTTGATCTGCAGCACCGTAATGACTAGCACCACGAGGAACATGATGGTGGCCACGGCAGCGCCATAGCCGGCGCGATTGTTGATAAAGGTTTCCTGGTATACCTGGAAGACCATCGTGGAAGTTCCGTAGCCAAAGGGCCCGCCACCGGTCATCGCATTGATGATGTCGAAGACCTGGAAGGAATTGAGCAGCACAGTAATCAACAAGAAGAAGGTGGTGCCGCGAAGCTGCGGAAGGACCACGCGGAAGAAGTGCCGCGCGGCCGGTGTTCCGTCAATCTCCGAGGCCTCATCAAGATCACGGCGGCGGCCCTGCAAGGCTGCAAGATAGATGACGAAGACGTAGCCGACGTTCTTCCACACATACGTCACCGTGATCATAAACAGTGCCCAGTTCTGCTGCTGATAAAAGTTGGGCACCTCAACCCCCATAAGGCCCAAAAAATATTGGATGAGACCGTAGTTAGGATCGAAGACAAACTGGAACGCCACGCCAATGGCCGCGCCAGCGATAACGTAAGGTGCAAAGACCATCGAACGCACTGCCGCGCGACCAAACAGTTTCTGATCCAGCAGTAATGCCAGCGCTAGTCCAAGCACCATCGAGCCGGCCACTGCGAAGAAGGTGAACACGACAGTGTTGAACACCACGCGTCCGGTATCCGGCGCTTGGAACCAGTCGATGTAGTTCTGCAGGCCGACGAAGGTCATCGTCGGCGAAGAGATATTCCAGTTAAAGAAGGAGATTCGAATGTTATCGATGAGCGGCCGATAGGTGAAAAGAATGAGAAGGAGAAGGTTCGGTCCAATGAGCAATGCCGCGAGGCCGATCTGTCTCCAGTCGAGCTTCTGCTTGCGTGGATGACGCGCGTACTCCTCGGAGACGACCGGCTTCTCGGTGACTGCAGGGATTGCAGTCATTTGCCCGTGTGCCGGGTTGGATAATGCCATGGAGAGAAAGCTAGACCAAGGCGGTAAACAAAAAGTTGACTGCAAGTTTTGCTAAGAAAAACTGCGGGCGAATTTCAAGGGGCTGACCCACGAAATCTCAGCATAAAAGTGGTTTCAGTCACATGCACAGCCGTGAAATGGGTCGAGTCACGCGCTACTCAAGAAGGAACTCCACTGCTTTTATGGCTAGACCTTTTCAGCTCAAGCGCGCAGTCTATGCAGGCATAGCTTGGTGCTGGTTAGCTGTGTGAAAGCACCTCGAGCGCCAGCTCAGGCAAGTCTGTTGCCATGAGCTCTACTCCGTTATCGCGGCACCACGCCATGTCCTTGGGCAAGTTCACCGTCCACACGTATAACGGGCTTTCAGCGCCGCCAAAGAAATCAGCTTCACTCCGTGCCTGGCGAATGGAAGGCCCGAAACCTGTCGCGCCCTCACGCGACGCCGGACGTACGTCCTCCGGTTCTAGGAGCAAAAAGGATTGCAGGGACGGCAGCAGATTTCGGAACCGGGCAATTGCCTCAGGGTCAAAGGAAATCAGGCTAATCCGTGGATCGGCATCGAGCTGCCGGTTGTGCATAACCTCCGCCACCGATTCCTCCAGCCCCGCACCGAACGGGGACGGGTGTTTAGTCTCAATGAGTAGCTGCTTGCCGGGATAGGACTCGACGAGGTCAAGCAGTTCGTCGAGAAGCATGATGCGTTGCGGATCCTCAGCGGTGCCGACATTAAGTGCGCGCAGTTCCTTGAGAGTCATATCACCTACTGCACCGCTGCCGTCAGATGTCCTGTCCACCGTCAGGTCGTGGATGACCACGACCTCCCCGTCCTTGGTCAGGTTGACGTCACACTCCACACCAGCGACATCGAGCTTGAGGGCTTCTTCGAAGGAGCGGCGGGTATTTTCCGGGTACCAGCCGTTATAACCTCGGTGTGCGATAATTCCTGTGCGGTCTGACATGCTTTTCCTCCAGGCTGCGAGGTGGGTTGTGATGGTGGCGCCGCCCAGTGTAGACCGCTAACGGCGCCCGCCGCGGTGGCGGTGGGTTGCCACGGCGTGGACCGCGTCCAACATACCTAGGGTGAGCAAAGCCTCACGCAGGGCAAACTGAAAGGTCCACAGACGGCGGAAGACGTGGTCAAAGCCGGCGGCTGCTGCCTCCCGCAGGCGTCCGTCGAAGAAACTGCGCTGAAAGCGCACGGTCTCCAGATAGTGCGTACCCACGTGGGTTTGCGCCACAATGCGCAGGTTGGAGCGCCTATCAAAGAGCTGGTGGGTTTCCTCCAGCGTAGGATAGTCCAGCCCGGGCCAGATATAGCCACGCATAACCTGCACTGCGGAGCGTGCCGCCGGGGACATTTTTTCCGTGGCGAACAGCGACGCCAAGCCCACACGGCCGCCATGAACGAGGGAACGGTCCAACACCTGCACAAAGCGGCGACGCTCCTGTGGCGACAACGTCTCAAGCTTCTCCACGCTCACAATGGCGTCATAGCGACCGCGCCACTGCCGCGGATCCGGCAGCGGGGAGTTAATCGTCTGGACATGCACCGAATCGGCGGCTCCTTCGAGGAGCAGTTGTTCGTCGATAAGCGCGCGCTGCTCTTCATCGCCGGTGAGCACGTCTACCGTGGCGCGCCGGACGACCGCCTGGACCGCCACTTGAAGGCCGGTGGCGGGATAAACCAGAAGGTGTGTGCCGGCGCCGGTATGGGTAGCGTCGAGAAGCCACTGCGCCGAACGACGCTGGGCATCACCCAAATCCTCGCGGTCCGTCGAGGTGGGCTCGCTCACTGACGTCACATCGACGAAGTGCTCTTTGGGCTCCTTGCGGCCCGCATGCGCGCTATAGCTGCGCACGGCCTCGCGCACAGTGGTGGGCACGCCGCTGGCGAAAATTCCGCCGGAATGACTCAGCGCATCCCCCGCATACAGCTTCACCACATCTAGTGGAAGTTCACCTGGAGTGGATTCCTCCACCGCAACGTCTTTTGCCTTCGGGCGGTAGCCTACGCCCAGCAAACGCAGAAGAACCTTGACCAATCGGTCTGAATCGGGGGTAGTCCACTCCCCTGCCATGTAGGACTCCGCAAGGCCAAGCCAACCGGAATCGGCGATGCGGGAGAAGAGGGCGTCGTGAAGCACAGCGATATCGGGGTCGTTGCCTTCTAATTCCACCCCCGCTTTGGCGCAGGCCTGCGCAAACTCCGACTCGGCGCGCCCCGCCGAGAACCGCAACAGGCGTGAGGACGGCACAGTCGCCACACCCGGCCAGGCCTCAGCATCAATCGAAGCCAAGTGGGAATACACGGTCAAGCCAGCCTCCTCATCGCACACACGTATCGTTAACAATAAAGCGCGGGGCACTGGGAGGGACGGAGGCGCGGCCCAAAAAGCCAGTTAATCCCCCAAAAAGTATGCATGTACCGCTAGAAAGGTTTAGACTAACTCGCGTAAAATTTTCTAGCTTTCTGAGGAAGGTAACCAATCGCTATGGCGCACACTCCCCACCGTCCAGCTAACGGCCGCCACCACGTCGTTGTTATCGGTGCAGGTTTCGGCGGCATCAATGCCGTTAAGAAGCTCAAGGACGCAGACGTTGAGATCACCCTCATCGACAAGAAGAACCACCACCTCTTCCAGCCGATGCTCTACCAGGTAGCCACCGGTGTTATCTCCGCGGGCGAGATCGCCCCGTCCACGCGCCAGATCCTGCGCAACCAGGACAATGCCCACTTCGTGAACGGCGAGGTCACTGATATCAACATCAAGGACCAAACCGTTACCGCTGAGCTCGATGGGGCTACCCGCACCTACGAGTATGACTCCCTCGTCGTCGCTGCTGGTGCCGGCCAGTCCTACTTTGGTAACGACCACTTCGCCCAGTACGCACCGGGTATGAAGACCCTGGATGATGCCTTTGAGATCCGCTCCAGCATCATCTCCGCCTTCGAGAAGGCAGAGCTGGAAGAGGATCCGGCAAAGCGCGAGAAGCTGCTCACCTTTGTCATCGTTGGTGCTGGCCCGACCGGTGTGGAGCTCACCGGTCAGATCGCTGAACTTGCGCAGCGCACCTTCGCCGGCGAGTACTCGAACTTCGGATCCACGTCTGCCAAGATTTACCTCCTCGACGGCGCCCCGCAGGTGCTGCCGCCGTTCGGCAAGCGTCTCGGCCGCAAGGCTCAGCGCACCTTGGAGAAGCTCGGTGTCGATGTTCGCCTCAACGCCATGGTGACGGACGTAACTGCGGACGCTGTGACCTACAAGAACATGAAGAACGACGAAGAGGTCACCATCGAGGCTGCAACCAAGATTTGGTCCGCCGGTGTGGCCGCTTCCCCGCTGGGCAAGCTCATTGCTGACCAGGCTGGTGTGGAAGCCGACCGTGCAGGCCGCGTCGCCGTCAACGAGGACCTGACCGTCGGCGAGTACAAGAACGTCTACATCGTCGGTGACATGATTTCTCTCAACCGCCTTCCGGGCGTTGCCCAGGTGGCCATCCAGGGCGGTAACCACGTGGGCAAGCTCATCGAGGCCAAGATCGATGAGGAGTCCACCGCGAATGAGGCTGAGCCGTTTGACTACTTTGACAAGGGCTCCATGGCAGTTATCTCCCGCTTCAACGCCGTGGTCAAGCTGGGTAAGACGGAGTTCTCCGGCTTCCCGGCATGGCTGTCCTGGCTGGGCCTGCACATCGCCTACATCGTGGGCTTCCGCAGCCGCGTTCTGGTGGCCCTGCACTGGCTGCTCAATGCGGTCTCACGTGACCGCGGCAACCTGGAGATTACTCAGCAGCAGCGCGTTGCACGCAACGTCATTGACCGCGACCTTCACTAAATAAGGCTCACGGCAGTGGGGAGAGGAGAAATCCTCTCCCCCTTTTTCCTGCCGCAGCAACGCTTTCTCAGATACAGAGGCGCATTCCCAGATACGGTGGAGAAGAAACAGAGTTGCCAAGCCCCAAGGAGTTTCACCATGACCCTGCCCCGAGTCCTGAGCATTGCCGGCACTGACCCCACCGGTGGCGCGGGCATCCATGCGGATCTTAAATCCTTCGAGGCAGCCGGTGCCTATGGCATGGCGGTGGTCACGGCGCTCGTGGCCCAGAACACCCAGGGTGTTCGCAGCATTCATACTCCTCCGGTGAGCTTCCTGCAGGAGCAGTTGGACTCGGTGAAGGACGATGTGCTTATCGACGCCCTCAAGATCGGCATGCTCGGCTCTGTCCCCATCACCGAAACGGTGAGTCAGTTCGTTGCCTCGCTGCCGGAGGGTGTCCCCGTGGTCTGCGACCCGGTCATGGTGGCGTCCAGCGGAGATCGTCTCCTCGATGCGGACGCCGAGCGTGCAGTACAGGAGCTGGCACGCCGCTGCACCGTCGTCACGCCAAACCTCCCGGAGCTGGCGGTGCTGGCAGGAGTTGCAGAGCCCCAAACCTTGGACGAGGCGATCGCCGTGGCCTCTACATGGGCACGGGAAAACAACACGTGGGTTGTGGTGAAGGGCGGACACCTCAACGGCGAGCATGCTGATAACGCCACCGTAAGCCCGGAAGGCCAGGTTAAACGGGTTCCTTGCCCGCGGGTGGCGACAAAAAATACACACGGCACGGGCTGTTCCCTTTCCTCCGCGTTGGCGGCGCGCTTGGGTGCGGGCGATTCACTTGATGATGCCCTCACATGGGCCACTGCTTGGCTCCACGAAGCCATTACGCATGCCGACGAACTGCAGGTGGGCACAGGCCATGGCCCGATTGACCACGGCCACCGTATGCGCCGGCTTGCGGCGCAGGGTTAGCGCGCTTGTCTAGCCAAGCAGGTCCGCGCCGGGGCGGGCGAGGACGGCGACCATAAAGGTTGAGTTCTCCTTGAACACCTTCATGTCCCAGGATGAGAACGTAAAGTCCACGCGGTAGCCCACCTGCTGAGCGAGCTCGAGAAACTCGCCGAAGCCCCATCCACGGCCCTCACCAAAACCCACGACGAAACGCCCACCCGGACGCAGTGCCGTAAAAACATTGCGCAAGGCGGCCCCGCGGCCCTCGGTCGCAATGAAAGTCATAACGTTGCCAGCGGCCACAGCGATGTCGAAATTTCCCTCAGGGATCTCATCTTCCGATAAATCCCCGATGTGCCACTCGGCCTCCGGATAATCATGCTCTGCATGCTCGATGAGGATTGGATCGACGTCAACGCCAAGTACGATGTGGCCGCGCTTGGCCAACTCGCCGCCGAGACGCCCCGATCCACAGCCTGCGTCAAGGACACGGGAGGAGCGTTCACTCATGGCGTCGATAAGCCGGGCTTCGCCATCGATGTCCTTGCCCTGGGCTCGAAGCGTCTTCCACTTCCGTGCAAAATTGTGGGAATGGGCCGGGTTAGCTGCGGTAACTTCTTTCCAGGTAGGCATAAAAGCGATTATATGCCCTCACACGGTGTAAGCTTTACCCGCTCACATAAAATCGCCGGGGAAGCACGCCTCCCGGGCCCAGAACACGCGAAGGAGGCTGTCCCACGATGCCGTCTGTACCGTCGCCCTTTAGGCCACGTAAAAAGAACGATCCCCCCAGCTCCTCACCTACGTTCTCCGTGCCCGTAGAGCGCGCAATCGAGCACTGCCGTGTCTTCGTCGATGGCGAGGCGTTGCCCGGCGAATTTACGCCGCATAGCGCGGTGCAAACCATCGAAGAATACGGTCGCGGCTTTGTCTGGGTCGGCCTTTATGAGCCCTTCGAATCGCAAATGACGAAGGTCGCCTCAGAGTTTCGTATCCACGAACTCATCGTTGAGGACGTTGTCCAAGCGCATCAGCGTCCCAAGCTGGAGCGCTACGATGACCAGCTCTTCGTCGTCGCGCGCTCGGTGAATTACCGCGACCATGATGAAGTGACTGATAAGCGCCAGATCATTTCCACCGGTGAGGTGCAGATGATTATTGGTGACACGTTCATCATCACCGTGCGCCACTCTGCCAAGTTGCCGAATCTGGCGTATGTGGTGCAGGACGAACAGGATCTCGTCGAGCAAGGCCCCGTCGCGATGGCGTGGAAAATCCTCGACATGATGGTGGACCGGTACTCCGAGATTTGTCGCCTCATCGCCATCGAGGTCGACGAGCTCGAGGAGGAGGTTTTCACCCCCAACTCGCTGCCCAACATTGACCGTATCTACATGTTCAAGCGCGAGATCCTCGAGATGAAGCACGCTATCGATCCGCTTTCGGCGGCGTTGCGCGCGATGAATTCCGACCATAAGGATCTCATCTCGAAGACAATTCGCTCCTATCTGCGTGACGTTAACGACCATGAGCTCGTGGTGAAAGACCAGGTGGCGGGCTTCGATGAACGGTTGACTTCGCTTATCGACGCCTCCGTGGCCAAAGTCACCATGCAACAGAACTCCGACATGCGCACCATCTCCGCTGTCGTCGGCATGTGGGCTGCGCCGACGCTGGTAGCCGGCGTATACGGTATGAACTTCGATGTCATGCCAGAGCTTCACTTCAGGTGGGGTTACTTCGGAGCACTGGGCCTCATGGTGCTGGTTGTGGCAGCCATGTGGTGGTGGTTCCGCCGCAACCACTGGTTGTAGGCCGCAGTGCTTACTGAACGGTCATCGTACGCAGCGTGGAGGCTGCGAGCAGGACGTCACCCTGGCTGATCTTGACCTCCCACAGCTGCGTGCGGCGCCCCTTGTAAAGGGGGGTAGCAACCGCAGTGACGATCCCGTCTGCCACGGGCTTGAGGAAGTCCGTGTTGTTGTTAACGCCCACCACCGGCTTGCCCGCCACGATAAGGCTGCCTACCGACGCCGTCGATTCTGTGATCGTGCAGTACAGACCACCATTGGCCACGCCCCACGGCTGGTGGTGATCCGGCACCACCTCAACCTCAGAGCGAATCTCGTCTTCCGAGATGTGCGTATAGCGCAGGCCGATCAGTCCTGCCAAGCCCTGTGGGTTGGAGTTGATGAGGCCAAGTTCTTCCTCGTTGAGAGGGCGTGACTGGGCAGCCGCGAGGAGCTTTACAAAGATTTCAGAGTGTTCCATGCCACACAAGGCTAGTCGATTCTGGTGACGTAGGATGGTGGACATGACTCAAACTGCTGAAAAGACAGATCTCGCTCAGATTGGCGTTGTGGGCCTTGCCGTCATGGGCTCTAACCTGGCGCGCAACTTTGCTCGCAATGGCAACACAGTTGCGGTGTACAACCGCAGCCCCGAGAAGACCCGTGCACTCATCGCAGAGCACGGCGAGGAAGGTCACTTCATTCCGTCTGAAACCGTCGAGGATTTCGTTGCCTCGCTGGAGCGCCCGCGCAAGGCCATCATCATGGTTCAGGCAGGAAAGGCTACCGATGCCGTCATCAACCAGCTGGCTGACGCCATGGATGAGGGCGATATCATCATCGACGGCGGTAACGCGCTGTTCACGGACACCATTCGCCGTGAGAAGGAGGTCGCTGAAAAGGGCCGCCACTTTGTCGGCGCCGGCATTTCCGGTGGCGAGGAAGGCGCGCTCAACGGCCCCTCCATCATGCCAGGAGGTCCAGCCGAGTCCTGGGAGACCCTCGGCCCCATCCTGGAGTCCATCGCGGCCAACGTTGATGGCACTCCCTGTGTCACCCACATCGGCCCCGATGGCGCCGGCCACTTCGTAAAGATGGTTCACAACGGCATCGAATACGCCGATATGCAGGTCATCGGTGAGGCTTACCAGCTGCTGCGTTACGGCGCAGGTATGGAGCCCGCGGAAATCGCAGAAATTTTCCGCGAGTGGAACTCCGGTGACCTCGACTCTTACCTCATTGAAATCACCGCCGAGGTTCTGGCACAGAAGGATCCGGAGACGGGCGCCCCGCTTGTCGACGTCATCGTGGACGCCGCCGGACAGAAGGGTACCGGACGCTGGACTGCCATTAACGGCCTCGAGCTCGGCGTGCCTATTACCGGTATTGCCGAATCTGTCTTCGCCCGCGCCCTGTCCTCTTCCACCGCACAGCGCGTTGCCGCGCAGGAAGGCCAGCTCCCATCCGGCACTATCAAGCAACTCGACGTCGATAAGGCCGAATTCATCGAGGACGTTCGCCGCGCACTCTATGCTGCCAAGCTCATCGCCTACTCCCAGGGTTTCGACGAAATTAAGGCCGGCTCTGAAGAGTTTGGCTGGGACGTGGACCCACGCGATCTAGCCACTATCTGGCGCGGCGGCTGCATCATTCGCGCCAAGTTCCTCGACCGCATCCGCGAGGCCTACGACAACAATGCTGACCTGCCCGCACTCATCCTGGATCCGTACTTCAAGGGCGAGTTGGAAGGCCTCATCGACCCGTGGCGCCGCGTCGTCGTCGCAGCAACCCAGTTGGGCCTGCCGGCACCAGTGTTTGCGTCGTCCCTTGCTTACTACGACAGCCTGCGCGCTGAGCGTCTGCCCGCTGCTCTGATCCAGGGCCAGCGTGATTTCTTCGGCGCCCACACCTTCAAGCGCGTGGACCGCGAAGGTACCTTCCACATCGAGTGGTCGGGTGACCGTTCCTTGAGCGAGTACTAAGCTCAGTCATCGGCCACGACACGTACAAGCCCCTCCTCGTGAGGGGCTTGTTTCGTATCGTTTGTGCCTTAGTGTTTCGGCTACTTTTCTTATTTACGGTCGCGCTCGACAATCCCGGCATCGACGAGCGGTTGGCGCAGCAGTACCTGACTCGTGTCGGAGATGTATTCGATCGCGGCAGTCTCCCCCGCAAGAACTTCCGACATCACGAATTCCTTCTGGCCTTCATGCGAGTTGTAGATCAGGAAAAGCATCGAACCGCGGGTCGTTTTCACTTCATTAGCCCGTCCAGCTAGATTAAGTCTGCTTGAAAGGCTCCCTAATTTTCCTACGTGCTCCTTGACCGGTTTCGCTGCGGCAGCAATGGCGTCCTTATTTCTGGTGTAGTTGACTTGGAGTTCGCCCTCCTTACCGAAGAAGCAGGTAATCGTCGGCACCATGCCACTAGAGAAAAATCCCTGGTCATCAGGCTTTCCGAAGAATGAGGCGCTTTGGATACACGTGTCCGTCAACCCAGCGAGCTCTTCCGGCACTGGGGCTTCAACAATCTCACCTTCTCGGATCTTATCCGCCTCCTCCATAGACAGCGAGTGGTCGAAGTAGTCAGCGGGCAAGCCTTCCAGCGGCGCGAGAGGTGCGGCCTCGACCTGTGTGGCCTCTTCGTTGTGGGAAGTGGGATTCTTAGAAGCCTCTGCGGCCTCACTCGGGCTCGGAACCGCTGAAACCTCCGTGGTCATCTCCACAGCCGTCGGCGTCTCGCTCAGTGGCGCTCCGAGGTGCGAATCCTCTCTATCGTTGCCTGAAATCAGGCGGTATGCCGCGAAACCGAGACCGGCCAGAACCAGCGCAAGGATGAGAAATACAAGAATAATCCATCGTGCGGTCGAGGACGATGATCTCTGCGGCTCATCGACTGCGGGAAAGGGCTGCGCTCCTGTTCCATAGGGGACAGACTGATGCGCTGCGTATGGGTCAGGATGATTGACATTGGTGTGCGGTTGGTGCGAATTCTGGTTGCCCTGCGGATAAGGCGACTGATTGTGAGGGGGCGTCATGCTTGACAAAGTAGCAAAATCCCAGCACACACTCTCGCCAAGGTAATAAGACATGGGTGGAAGTCCCCGCAAGCCGCAACGTTGAGCACCTGAGCAGCTAACGGCAAGCTACACGGTGATGGGCGTATCAGTCATTTCGGTATCACTGCCACGAACACTAGACTTGTGAAGCAATGACTACTTTTGCCGAACTCGGCCTTCCCCGTGACGTTGTGCGTGTCCTAGACAAGCAGGGCATCACAACTCCTTTCCCAATCCAAGCAGCCGCAATTCCGGATGCCCTCGCCGGAAGAGATATCCTCGGCCGCGGGCCAACCGGTTCCGGCAAGACTTTCACTTTTGGTCTGCCGATGCTCGCCCGATTGGCGGAATCCGGAGCCTCACGTCCTGCCCGCCCGCGTGGACTCGTTTTGGCACCGACGCGTGAGCTCGCCACCCAGATTCAGCAGCGACTCAACGAACCTGCAGCAGCTCTGGGGCTGCGTGTGCTCGCAGTGGTCGGCGGTATCAACATCAACAACCATATTCGCTCTCTTGCCCGGCCGGTAGACCTACTCGTTGCCACACCGGGCCGCGCGCAGGATCTCATTGATCAGGGCAAGTTGTTTTTTGATGATGTCACCATCACGGCACTGGACGAAGCTGACCAGATGGCGGACATGGGCTTCCTCCCCCAGGTGCGGAAGCTACTCAAGCTCACACCGGATAACGGGCAACGTCTGCTGTTCTCCGCAACCCTCGACGGAGAGGTCAACAAGCTGGTGAACCAGTTCATGCATGACCCCGTCACTCACTCGACTGCACCGGTTGAAGCAGCGGTGGACACGATGGATCACCACCTGATTTTCGTTGGCACACGTGAAGCTCGTAATGACGTCGTGCTGCGCCTAGGCGCACGCAAGGGTAAGACCATCATGTTTATGCGCACGAAACATGGTGTCGACCGCCAAGCCAAGAAGCTGCGCCGAGTTGGTATCAACGCGCTTCCCCTGCACGGCGATAAGGGCCAAGGCTCGAGGACTAAAGCCATCGAAGGTTTCGCCGATGGCAGCGTGCCAGTCCTTGTCGCCACCGACATTGCGGCTCGCGGCATCGACATCGCGGACGTATCGCTCGTCGTCCACGTTGACCCGCCCGCTGAGCACAAAGCCTACCTACACCGCTCGGGGCGCACGGCGCGCGGCGGCGAGTCCGGAACCGTCGTTACGCTCGTCACCGATGAACAGCGCGACGAGGTAGCCAAGCTCATTAAAAAGGCCGGTGTTGAGCATACGGATCTCGACATCAGCGTTCGACAGAACCCAGCCAGCAGCCCAGATCTAGCCCAGATGACAGGAGCTCGTAAACCTTCAGGCGAGCCGCTTGGACCGCCACACCAGCAACAGCCGAAGAAGCGAACCCAGAAGACTCCCCAGAAACACGCTAAAGAGCAGACTTCACACCGCCGAGCAGGAAGCCAAAGCCAGCGTGGACGCCGCCGAAACCAGCGTCGCCGGACAGGACATTCGGGTCAGCGATGATTCTCCAGCCCAAGGATTGGCAGGCCCGGATGCGTGCGCACGAGGAAGCTGCGGATGAGTACCTTACTCGCTATCGCCATCCAGGTTCCTACCATCCTGTGTATGACTTTCTCTTCGAGTACTATCCTGTGCGACCATCGCACTTGCGCCGTTGGCACCCTGGCCTCGGCGTGGTACTTGCCGGGGATACGGTGCCGCATGAGGAGTGGCGTTTCTACCACCACAGCGACGCGGGCATCACACTCGACAGCGAGGCTTTCTTAGAAAAGCGTGGCGGTACGGTGCGCTACATCCTGGAATTGCTCGATAAGACCACTCACAACCCTAGTCAATTCGATTGTTTTGGCCTGCATGAATGGGCAATGGTCTACCACACTGATTCCCCTCGCCACGATCTGCCTTTGCGGCTGGGGGCAGAGGGGACGAATGAGGTCGTCGACAAGCACCGCATCAAATGCACACACTACGATGCCTTTCGTTTCTTCACTCAACCTGCACGTCCGCTTAACCTTACGGTCCTGACTCGTGAGGACCAGCCGCAGCACGACCAAGCCGGGTGTGTGCACGCAACGATGGATCTCTACAAATGGGCGTGGAAATTGGGGCCGCTCGTTCCCGGTGAGCTCTTTTTGGACACCTTCCGGCTGGCGGTGGCTGCCCGCACATTAGACATGGAGGCTTCGCCATATGACTGCCGCGACTGGGGTTTCGGGGTCGTGCCCATTGAAACTCCGGAAGGAAAGGCTGAGTATGTACGCCGCCAGCGCGCGCTTTCCGACACCGCCGAGCCTCTCCGCGCGCGGCTTGTCTCCCTTATTCGCACAGCGCTGCCCGCTACAATGAATAACCATTGATGTGACCTGTCGGCGCGCGTGACGTTGAGTCGATAGGTCAAGTGGCCCCCAGCGCGGAAGGAACATGATGGCCCAGCACTCGGATGGAAAGAATAACTACGCACTTGCTCCGTGGCTCATTATCGTGGCCATCCTCGCGGTGCTCGCGCTTGTTATCGGTGGCTTCTTCCTTTTCCGTGGAAATGACCCTGCTTCATCCGAGACCGTGGCAGAAAAATCCTCCACAGCGCTTACGCCCGAGGAGACTTCCGGGAACGCCACCACAGCAGTCTCCCCTACCGCGAAGGCAGCTCCATCATCCTCCGTAAGCTCAACATCGACCGAAGCCTCTGAGGACGCGTCATCCTCCACTGTCACTGCGCCTAGCTCGGAGAACAAGCCCGACGGCGCAGCCGATGAGGTCGCACCGAATACGTTGTTCCTCCTCGATACCTCTGAGAATCTCACTCCGTACTTTGATCCGGTAAGCCAAGGTGTAGCTGAGGCCGCACGAGCTGCCGGTGCACAAGGAAGCCAGGTGGGGTTGTGGAACTACTCCTCTCCCATTTCCGCTACCGCTACGGTGGGTTATCGCCAAAACGTAGCTTATGGCGATGCTGACAACGTAGCTTATGCCGCCCAGATGTTTGGCACCGGCGGAGTTCCCCAAACGCGCAGTGCTGTCATCGCGGCCCTGGGCAACGCCACGGACCAAGTGTCCGAGAGCGGAAAGGACACTCGCGTCGTTCTCATCACGACCGGCACGCAGCAGGATATGGATGATGCCTCTTTTACCGAGGCAGTGAAAAATGCACGCGGCGACGGTGTGAGCTTGAGCGTTGTTCATATTGGTGACGGCGACAATGACGCCGAACTAGAAAAGGCAGCGGATTCGTTCACCGCCGTAGCAAATCCCGCCGACCTTACCGAGGACAAGAACAGCATCGCTGCCGCCGCGGGTGCACATTAGCGTCACCCCTAAGCCCAGACGAGTACGAGTTCTATGCCTAACACGTACTAGCTCTTGGGGGTGAAGGCTACTTTCTGGAATGACAAAGCCGCCGCGCACCCCGGTTGGCACTGACGTGAGCAGCAGTGCTGGGATGTGCGGCGGCTAAAGATGTTCCTCAGCGGGCCTCGGGCTTACGAGGTCTTGCGCTTACGACGAGCTGCGAGCTCGTCAAGACCGACGACGACATCAGCCTCTTCTTCCTCCACGATGCGCTCTGCAGGGAAGGAAGTAATGGTGCCGGAGAGTTCCTTCAGGATGCCAGGCACTGCAATTCCGAAGACGCCCTGGCCACCGGCAAGGAGGTCAATGACTTCGTCGTTGGAGCGGCACTCGTAGACGGTCGTACCATCGGAGACAAGGGTAAGCTCAGCCAAGTCATTGACGCCGCGGTCACGCAAAGAGTCCACGGCCAAGCGGATGTTCTGCAGAGAAATGCCCGTATCGAGAAGCCGCTTGACAATCTTGAGGACGAGGACGTCCTTGAAGGAGTACAGACGCTGGGACCCGGAACCACGGGCGGTTCGGATGGAGGGCTTCACCAGATCGGTACGCGCCCAGTAGTCCAGCTGGCGGTAGGTAATGCCAGCCACCTGGCACGCGATGGGCACGCGGTAGCCCAGTTCCTCATCCGGGCCAATATCAAAGAGTGACTCTTGGACGTAGCTTTCGCTCGTGCCGTAGTCCAGCTGGCTTTCGGCCTCGAGATTCTCGATGTAAAGGTCTTTACTGCTCACGTAATTACTCCAATGGTGTTTGAAGGGAGTTCTAGTTTTCTATTAAAGGCCACGCCGTTACCCGCGTCAAGGGTAGACCGCGCTGAACCTCTAGTAGAACTTTAGACTTGTTTCATCCCTTTGTCATCATTAGTCACACGCGTGTCATTAAAAATCTCCCAGGCAGAAAGAAACAGCGGCGCCCTGGACGGGCGCCGCGTGATGATAAACCAAACGGGAATCTAGTTCTCATCCTCCGATTCATCCTCGCTGAAAAGATCCTCTTCGGAGATTCCAGAATCGCGCATTAGCTGCTCAAAATCATCATCTTCCTGGGCTTTCCTTTGAGCAACCCGTTCATTGAAATCACGCAGTCGCTTTTCAGGGAAGGTTTCAGGGGATTCGGACTCACGTTCAAGTCCGTAGTACTCCTTCAGGTCTTCATCACTGATATAGATAGCAACCTCATTGAGCACGTCCTTCTCAAAAGTAATGGGCACGCCATAGTGATCCGCCAACACAAGAGCATCGCACATGCGGGCGTCGTGCTCCTCCCCCGTTCCGTCAATAAGATCCACCATGAATGCACCCTTGCGATATTCCGACACACAGATGCTCTCAATGCCATCGAGTTGATCAGCGAAGGCAATCAGGAGTTCGTAGGTACTGGGCCGCGCATTAAAATGGCGCTCCAACACCTGCATCACACGTGCGCCGTCGATGGGTGACAGCCACACGGGTACGTGGCGGTCTGCTTCTTCCCAATAGAAAAGGGCGCACAGATTGTTTTCGGGGCCGACTGGATGGATACCTAAAAACTTCAGTTCTTCAGAATTCATGGCTTCCACTCTCCCACACTTTTGCAGTGCATGGATGTCGCGCCAGCTCTCACGGCTGAAGCGACAGAAACTACTGCAGGAACTCGTCGCGCAGCTCGGTTTTCACCAGCGTGCTGTGCAGCGAAAGCACCAGCGCTGCCATCTGCTGGGAGAGTTCTTCCGCCTGTTGCGGTGCGGTATCGGACTTCGAGTGAGCGACGGGCGTGGCAACCTGCGCAATAAGGTCAGCTTGCCGGCGAGCCGCGTTGCGCAGGGACTTGAGCTGGCGGGCTTCGAAGCCGAAAGACTCGAGGGCAACCGCAGCCGTGACTATAGACACATCATCTGTGTCGAAGAAGCCGGCCGCGTCTGGTTTGATGAGCCCCACCTTGACCAAGCTCGCAATTTCTTCCTGGGTGGCGCCTGCCTGATCGGCCACGTCGGCATCAGTAAGTCTATTGACCACTGGAGCGCGGAGCTGTTCAGCGCTGATCAGGGCCTCAGCCTGCGAGGACACAATCGCGGTGACTTGGCCGGAGTCCATTGCTTCCAGCTGCTCACGGATGACCTTCAGCGGAGTATAGTTATCGCGCTGCGCAGTCAGAATGTAGCGCAGACGATCCAGATCCTTCTGGTAGTAGCGGCGGTAGCCCTTAGGCGTGCGTTCAGGGGTAATCAGCCCCTCCGACTCAAGGAAGCGAATCTTGGACACCGTGACATCAGGGAACTGCTTTTGCAGGTGCTTCAGCGTCACGCCGATAGACATCGGCTTCTGCTTGGCGGCCTTAGGCTTCCTAGCGGCAGAGGGTGCCGCGACGGCGGAGGAGTTCTGTGCGCTCACGATGGGGACTACTTCTGCTTTCTACACGGTCTTGAGAACACAGCGAGGCAGAGACAACTATCCCCGCCCCGCCGGTTGGAACTTACTTGGCGGCGATGAAGACCAGACGGAACTTACCAATCTGAATCTCGTCACCGACCTCGAGGACCTGTGCGTTACGTGGCTCGCGGTTAACGTAGGTGCCATTGAGGGATCCGACGTCGACGACCTCGAACTGACCATCGTTGGCACGGAACTCAGCGTGGCGGCGGGAGACGGTGACGTCATCGAGGAAGATGTCTGCCTCTGGGTGGCGTCCCGCGGTGGTGGTGGGCTGATCCAGCAGGAAACGCGCACCAGCGTTGGGGCCGCGCTTCACGACGAGCAGCGCCTGGCCCTCAGCCAGGTTCTCAGCGCCAGCGACGGAAGCGTCGGAGCTCGCCGCGGTGCCGTTTTCCATCTCCTTGAGAAGATCGGCGCGGAAGACAGAAGTAGTCTCTGCCTGCGGTTCCGGCGTTCCGGTGTTCTCGCTCATTTTTACCTCCGAAGGGTCGGATCGATGTTGACCTAATCTATATTAGCGACTCCGCTGCCCGCGCGAGCCGCCTCGCTGTAATTTACATTAGCGGAAGATGTTACCTATACCCTTGAGCACCGAATTTCCGCCCCCTGACAGCGGATTATCAGACACCATGTAGGTCCACGTCGCACTCGGCCGGGACAAACCGTGGTCTTCCAGATGTGCACCTTCGGCATCGATGACAACGCTCTTGAATGTATCGACGGCATCATCCACTGCGCGCTGCGCCAAATCCTTAAACTCGCGCACAGCAATGCGGTGATACTCATCGATGGGAGTCTCGCGGGCGATCGCGCGCAAGTGGATGGACTCGCGGACATCGTCCATGAGCTCAAGATGATCTGCCCAGGCTAGATCCAAGTGATAAAGCATGATTTCGCGGGCGGCGCGTTCGCGGGCGGCGGCAGGGACATCGCCAAGCTCGGCGGCTCGGTCAGGCGCACGCTCCGCGAGCTCCTCCCAAGCCTGGGCAGTATCGAGAAGCTTCGCGCGACGCTCATCAATGATGACGCGTTGGTCTGCGAGCAGCTGGTTGTACTTCCAGGTCTGGGCATGAATCTCAAGCAACTGGCCCTCGGTCACGCGTTGGCAATGTGCCACAAAGTCGCTGACTCGCTTGGACTCAATGAGTCCATCGGCATTGGGGCGCGCCGACAGGGATTCATCCTCGCCACCCTGCTGTACGACGTCATCCTCAAGGGACACGAAGAATACCGACATGCCAGGGTCTCCTTGGCGGCCCGCGCGGCCGCGCAGCTGATTGTCTAGGCGGGAGGAACGGTGACGCGAGGTTCCCAGAACAGCAAGACCGCCCTTTTCCACGACAGCATCACGATCTGCTTCATCCGCGCCGCCAAGCTTGATATCGGTACCACGACCTGCCATCTGGGTAGACACGGTCACCCGTCCCACATCGCCGGCCTCGGCCACAATGCGGGCTTCGTCCTCGTCGTTCTTGGCGTTGAGGACGTTGACCGTAATCCCCCGTTCCCTCAGGGCATCGGCCAAATCCTCTGACTCAGCCACATCGTGGGTACCCACGAGAACCGGCTGTCCGGTGGCGTTAATGGCGGCGATCTCTTCGACGATGGCCTTCGACTTATCGTCCACCGTTGCATAGATACGGTCAGCCTCATCGAAGCGCTGCAGCTCCTGGTTGCGATCAATGACGGAGACGTGCAGGTCATAGAACTGACGTAACTGGTCGGTGGCCTCCACCGCCGTACCCGTCATGCCACACACCAGCGGGTAGCGGCGCATCAGTTCCTGGAGGGTAATGGTGTCAAGGATGCGACCGCCCTCGGAAACCTCAAGGCCCTCTTTGGCTTCCACGGCTGCTTGGAGACCATCGGGCCAGCGCTGGAGGTCGGCAACGCGGCCGCGGGAGGCGTCGATAAGCTGCAGCTTGCCGTCCGTAATGATGTAGTGAATATCCCGGATGAGCAGGGCCTTAGCATGCAGTGCCAGGTTAACCTTGACCAGCACCGTTCCGATGTTCTCCTCGGAGTACAAGGAGTCCAGCCCCAGCTCGCGCTCAACCCGCGCCGCGCCCTCATCCGTGAGCGCAACCGTGCGCCCATCCTCCGCAATGACGTAATCGTGTTCTTCGCGTAGTCGGGAGACCACATTGGTGATGTGGCCCGTCGATTCTTCGCCCGGCCGGTTTCCAGCGAGAACTAGCGGCACGAGGGCTTCATCAACGAGGACGGAGTCGGCCTCGTCCACAAGCGCTACATCTGCGCGGGCTTGGACCGTTTGCTCACGCGAGGTGATTTGGTTATCGCGCAACACGTCAAAGCCCAGTTCATTGACCGGGGCATAAATAATGTCCGCTTGATAAGCCGCGCGGCGCTCTTCTGGTCCGAGCTTTTCCGTCACGGAAGCCACGGTAAGTCCGAAGAACTCGACGAGCGGGCGCATCCACTCAGCGTCGCGCGCAGCAAGGTAATTGTTCACTGTCACCAGGTGCACGCGCTTGCCAGTCAGCGCAAAGCCCGTTGCTGCCATGGCTCCCACGAGCGTCTTGCCCTCTCCGGTGGCCATCTGGATGACATCGCCCTCCAGCAAACGCAGGACTGCCTGCGACTGCACGTTGAAGGGGCGCATCCCCAACTTGCGCTCACTCGCAACGGCAAGTGCCGCGAGGAAGCGGGACTTATCCGCAATGGCACCATCCTTGACGCAGGCGCGGGCGGCGTCGGCCACAGCGGCATCATCCAGCGCAGCAACATCTTCCACAGCCGAATCCGCGGCTGCCACTACAGCCTTAGATTTCTTGTTGTTGCGCTCGGACTGCGCGCCCATCGCCTTCCAGAACCAATCGAATGCACCCATGAGCACTCCTCACCTTTCTGTGCGGCCTACACATCTCCCTTCGACTTTAGTCAACCCCGGTTCGCCGGCGCGCACTTGCCCTTATATCCTTATGAGCATGCAATCCGTGAACGTGACGCTCCCCTCCAGCACCGGCACCACGATGGCCGGCACCATCGATTTTCCTGACACCCCGCCGCAAGCATTCGCCATTTTTGCGCACTGCTTCGCCGGCTCCCGCCACACCCCGGGCGCAGCTCGCGTGAGTAAGCAGCTCACCAATTTTGGTATCGCTACCCTGCGCTTCGACTTCCCCGGCCTAGGCCAGTCCGAGGGCAACTTCAGCGAAACCAACTTCAGCCAGAACGTCGCGGACATCCAGGCCGCAGCAGAGTGGCTGGCTGAGAACTACTCCGCCCCGCAGCTGCTCATGGGTCACTCTCTGGGTGGCGCAGCTTCTCTCGCCGCCGCGAATGACATCCGTTCACTCAAGGCCGTGGCCACGATTGGCGCACCGTTCGACCCAGCGCACTCAGTTCTTCACTATGCCGACAAGATTGGTGAAGTCGACGCCAACGGTGAAGTTGAAGTGACCCTAGGTGGTCGCGCCCTCATCATTTCCCGCCACTTCCTCGAGGACCTCGCGGAGACCAACCCGGAAGCGTACCTCCCACGCCTGCGCAAACCACTGTTGTTGCTGCACTCCCCGATTGACCAGACCGTCGGCATCGATAACGCCCAAAATATCTTCCTCACCACGCGCTACCCCAAGTCCCTTGTCGCCTTGGATAAGGCCGATCACTTGGTAACGAAGCAGGGAGCCGCCGCACGCGCCGCTGACCTGATCGGCGCCTGGGCGGAGCAGTACATCGTGCCAGAAAACCTGCCTGAACCGGTCGCTGCTGACACAGCCGTGGCCACCCCCGCGGTGGGCACGCGCATGGGCGTTGTCGTGCGCAACAACGAACGTGCCGTGACCGCTGACCGCACGAAGAAGGGCGGCGGCAAGGGACAGGGCTTTACCGCCGAAGGTCTGCTGATGTCCGCACTTGCCACCGCTACAACACAGGCGCTCAAAGCTGCGGGCAAGGAGCAGAAGGTCGACACACAGGCACTGGAGTCACTCACCGTCACCGTCACGCAGGACTCTGAGCGTTCTTTCACCCGCACCATTTCCCTTCCGGATTCCTTGAGCGCTGCTCAACGTACCGCGCTTGTCGACGCCTCCACGGCCACCCCCATCGATTCCCTCCTTGATGCCACCGTCACCACCACCGTCGTGACGAGCGAGACCGTCACCACCACCGCCTAGGCACGCCGATGATTGTCCTCAATCCCCTCGAACCTGGGGCACGTTGTCCCTGCGGAACCGGCCTCACTTTTGGCGAGTGTTGCTCGCGGTATCACGCTGGTGCACCCGCCCCCTCTGCGGAAGCACTCATGCGCTCCCGGTTTAGCGCTTTCGTCACCGGCGACGAAGAGTACCTCCTACGCACGTGGGATCCCAGAACCCGCCCTGAGCGCCTCGATCTGGCCGAGACCGGAATCCGCTTCTACCGGCTGGATATCCTCGACACCGTGGCTGGCGGGCCTCTTGACGACACTGGTGTCGTCGGGTTTGAGGCATTTTACAAGGGCGCTGCCACAGGGTCCCAGCGCGAGCGCTCCTCCTTCCGCCGCCAGGACGGGCTGTGGGTGTACTCCGCTGGTGAGTTCTAGTACCTTCGGGCAAAGCCCTCGCCCCATCCAACCGCTGAGCGAAATACACCCCCGAACAGCAATTTGTTGAAGCGAATACCGCTGGTGTAATCTGTAGCAGTTGCACCAATGAGTGCGACGGCGGACTATGGCGCAGTTTGGTAGCGCACTACACTGGGGGTGTAGGGGTCGCAGGTTCAAATCCTGTTAGTCCGACAGCTTTCCGGCTGGTCAGAGAAGTTCTGACCAGCTTTCATTGTTTTATTGTTCGTCCGTCCGGATGTCGTAGTCTACGAGCCCGTCTACAAGGTGAACTCGGCGGGGACTCGAGGACGCAATGTCCTCATCGTGAGTGACCACGACAATCGTCGTGCCCGCAGAGTTGATATCACGGAAGATGTCCATCACTTGGCGGCTATTCTCACTGTCCAACGCACCCGTGGGCTCATCAGCGAAGATGATGCGCGGTTCATTGATCAACGCGCGGCAGATGCCGACTCGTTGGAGTTGGCCGCCCGAAGCTTCGGTGATGTCGCGGCCCGCTAGGGGTTCTACGCCCAAGTTCTGCATGAGTTCGTGTGCGCGTTCCACGAGCTCATCCCGCGGCGCAAGGCCGGCAAGGAAGGCTGGGAAAATGATGTTGTCGAGCACATTGAGGTTAGTCAGCAGGTGGATCTGTTGGAAGACAAAGCCCATGTGGGTCAGTCGCAGTCGCGCCAATTCCTTCTGGCTGAGCTGGGTGAGGTCCTCGCCGCACAGTGTCACCTGCCCCGAGGAAACGCTATCCATTCCACTGAGCGCATACAGCAGTGTGGATTTTCCTGAGCCAGAAGGCCCAGTAATGGCTACCATGTCCCCGGCAGCAATGTCGACGCTAATTCCGTGAAGCACGGTGTTATCGCCGAAAGCCTTGGTTACGTTGCGGGCGGACAGAATGGTTGTCATTGCGCAGTCACCTCCGTGATATGGGTACGGCTGATGGAGCGGCTACCCAGCCACGTGGCAGCGGCAACCGAAAGAGAAAGAACGAGAGGAACAAGACCATAAACCAACCAGGGATTAACCATGAGCTGAATCTGGCTGCCACCTTGACCGGCCGCCTCCATCCCGCCGAAGATGAGTTCCATTCCGAGGTTGAACACACCTTCCCCGGCGATGAGGGCCAACACCATTCCTACCGGAACCGCGCACGCCAGCACGGACAGAGTCCGAGTGAGGTACTGGGTGCGGATGCCGTCGTCGGTATTTCCCAACGCGCGCTGAATGGCAATCGGCGTCGAATCAGTAGCAATAAGCATACGTACGAACATCAGCGTGATCAGGGCTGCGAGCAGTGCCGCTGTGGCCAGGATAATGAGAGCTACCGTACGCAGGGAGCGTGCTACAGGTCCAAAGGTTTGCTCTGCCATGGTCTCCAAGGCGACGGGATTAGCTTTAGGCCAACGGTGAGACCACTCCTCCAGGACGTCCGCAGGCTCAACGCCAGGTTGAAGATCAACCAACACCGTGTACCACGTGACATCTTCAGGCTTTGTATCCAGCAGCGCTTTGGCAGTCTTACCACCGTTGGTGATGTCCTGGTATGAACCAACGATGGTCAGAGGTTTCAGTTCTCCCCGTACTTCCACGGGAATCGTCTCCCCCACCTCATATCCGGTTGCGCTCAAGGACATCAGCGGCAGCGCGATCTCATCAGGGGTATGTGGTGCACGGCCTTCGACATAGGCGGTGGGCATGGTGTCGTGGTCGCCGCTGACGATGTTCATGCTGATGCGTTCTCCAGAAACCGCGAGAACATCGTGACGGGACGTTGTGGTGAGGACGTGGTGAGCCACGGAATCGGCGTGGTGTAGGGTGGCGTCAATGTCGTGAGCAATGTCCGCGTCTGCAGGTGATTCCGCTCGCCAGCCCATGTACACGTCTGCCTGCGCGATACCCATATAGGTGCTAAACCGTGGATCATTGGCTGTGTTGGCTGCAGCGGTGGGCACAATGACGATGAAGGTAGAAATTACCAGAACGCAGAAAAGAAGGACGTGCGCGCTCAGTCCACGCAACAGCGCTATAAAGCCCAGACGAATATTGGTCGGTGTCCGCTTCGCCGTAGCGAGGCGGAGGCGCGGTCCCCTGCCAACCTCCTGTGTGCCTCCTGCTCGGAGGGCCTCTACGGCGCTCGTGCGCCCCACCCTGCGCAACATGACGAGGACAAATAGCACGGTCAGAACAAACATCAGCAGCGCGCCACACATCGCGCCGGCCACGCCCGCCGCACTATGCTGCACGCCTTGGTAGGCAGATAGCCGCTGAGTCATCAGGGGTAACAACCCTAGACCAAGCGCCAACCCCACTACGGCAGCGACGGCAGCTAGCGCAGTGTATTTCACCAAATAAAGCCGCCGGATCCGGCTTGTGGGGACGCCAATAGCGCTGAGCACGCCAATCTCCTTGGCGTCGTGGCGCAACGTTGTCAAAAACGACAAGCGCAGAACGAGCAACCCCACGATGAGAAGAAGCAACGACGCCAAGATGATCGCTCCGGCACTAAACCCCTCGCCTACTGCAATGAACATGCGGAAGGTGGCACGGTCCACCGTAGGGCCATTAGTCGGCAATCCTGCATCCATGTATGCGGTGCTCACAGTTGGGATCTGGGTGTCCGGGTCCTGTACCCACAACTCGATGAGGTACTCTCGCGTGCCGTAGTTACGAGCGATATCCACAAAATCCGCGTCGTTGACCGCGATACGCTTAGAACCGGCAATCGGTGGATTCATGATGGAATCCCTCGTGAAACCAACAACCGTCAAGGATCGCGCGCCGGGACCAGTGCCGATCTCCACAACGTCCCCTACCTGCAGGGAACCCTCAATCTTGTACATGATGGGCATGATGACGGTGCCGGGCTCTACCGCTCCAATGGGCTGGTTGTCCTCATCGAGTAAGAGGTCCCCACTCTTCGGCGGAACAACAAGTGAGTTCTGCTGGACGTTATTGCGTTGGTCCACACCAGCGAAGACAAGGTCGGAGCTGTTGAGCGTGAGGAGCTCCACGATCTGGTGGTCGGTGACATTCGGGGTGTCCTGGGCAAATCTGTCAATGCTGTGCTTATCGACGTCTCCTGCGTGCATCTGCACGAGGTGTGGTGCCCGCGCTTGGTCGAGCAAAGCATCGGCTGCCCCGCCCAATTGCGCGATGAGCCCAGCACTTGCCGTCGCCAGCGCGACCGAGACCGCCATGAGGGCCGTAACTGCAAAGGTCAACACGGTATTTCGACGGACATCGTTGCGAAGCATTCTGCCAAACATTGGGTGGATCACCTCACCGTCGAAAGAGAGCCTTACTCTGTAAGGTTGAGTTTACTTCAGCACCCCCTCCCACGTACGGATTATGCGACATGATGTACCCCAGGACATCCCTCCATAGGCGATACCTCCCGAGTTAGCAAACAACACAAAGAAGCCACCGTGCCCGGCAAAGATACCGGAGACGGTGGCCTTGATTGCTCGCTCTAGGGTTTACAGAGCCTTTGGCACAGTAGCTAGCGCATCCTTAGCGGCCAGCACGCCACGGAATGCCTTCCTTAGGCAGGTAACCCAGCAGGTAAAGGTAATCCATCGCACCAAGTACAGAGACGATGAGGCCGCCACCAAGAAGGGCCGCGAGGAAGGAATAGCCAACCATAGAGGACATATCGGCGTCCTTGCCATCCTTACCGTCCTTGCCGTCGACGCCATCACGGCCGTTAAGACCGTTCAGGCCATCGCGACCATCTTGCCCGTTGATACCATCGCGACCTGGTGCGCCGTTGGCACCGTTCATGCCATTCGCACCATCACGGCCATCTTTGCCGTCAACGCCATCTTTACCGTCGCGGCCCGACTCGCCATCTTTGCCGTCGACACCGTCCTTGCCATCGCGGCCGTCACGACCATCGCGGCCGTCACGACCATCGCGACCGTCACGACCTGTCTCGCCATCTTTACCGTCACGGCCGTCACGACCGTCGCGGCCGTCACGACCTGGCTCGCCATCTTTGCCGTCCTTGCCATCG